>CAZUSV010000286.1:0-5201 GCA_964622645.1 uncultured Anaerolineales bacterium | reverse complement strand
CTTGGATTTGCCATGTCAATCAATCCCTTTTTATGAAACTGTCAGGTAGCTAGTACTTAAATCACTCATGTTACGCACAACGGGATTTAATTTACTCTTCCTCCAGAATAGAATCCTTCAGAAGTGTCATTCCGAGCGACTCTCCGCAACTACTCCAAATTGCTCAGCACAGAGCGAGGAATCCCTATCGTGACACTTTCTTACGGGTCTTCTACGGGATTCCCTTCGATATGCTCAGGGCATGCCTCGGCGCTGTTGGATTCTACTTTTGAAGGCTCTAGCAACCGCCGCTTCTCGGAATGACACTGTAAGGATACGGCTTTCTTAATCGACTCCATATGGCTGACAGCCTAGATGTGCGTAAATTGAGTTAAATCATTTTCTAGAAATTCTTAACCTCCGAGATCGCGAAGCTCGCAGAGAGTTTTATAAATCATTTCTCGGCGGTCTTGGTGAACTCTGCGGTGAATTAAGTTTCTATTCCTGGCTTTACACCATGGATATCGCCATTTTATTCAGGGCCATGGCACCTCGACCGGGTCAGAGTAGCCGTGCTTTTCGGCGATATAGACCAGTCCCCGGGACGGCAGCAAACAGCCGGGTTCATCGATCACGTACAGGTCATTGTCCTCAGTGTGGTATGCCGTCCAGAAATAGGCGCCCCCTTGGCACAACCACAGTTCGATCAAATAGCCACGGCGATCTTCTTCAACGATGTAATAGGCGTGCTTCCAACTGATCGTGACCTCGTTCCCATCCCGCGAGGCGACGACACCTTCAGGCAGGCGCACAAATGTGGATTTAGGCAACTTGGTTTCGACCACATTGGCATCCATAATGTCGCCGACGATCTCGAAGAGCGAGGCTGCCGCCCAGCAATGCCGGTCGAGATCGTGGGGTTGCACCCAAAGCCAGGTGCCATATTCATTGCGACCGTGCACCTGAATGGGATCGCCCTGGTTGAGTTCGTGGGAGTAAAGATAGGCCTTCCCCGGCCCATAGCGGCAGAACCCCAGGGCGACGATGACCTGTCCGTGTGGAACATCAGGCGTCGGGGAGGATGTTAGTGTTGGAGTTTGTGTGCTGGTTGGCGATGCCGATGGGGTGGGAGTATCGCTGGGTATGGGAGTAACTGTTGCAGTGTGGGTGGCCGACGGCGTAAATGTGAGTGTAGAAGTGGGAGTAAGCGAGGGCATGGACGTTGCCGTAGAGGTTGCGGAAGCCGTCGCTGTCGGCGTGGCTGTAGCGGGAGCGAAGAACGAGAATACTGGCAGATTACAGGCTGTAATCGAGAGAGCCAAAAATATGACTACGAAGTATAAATTGCGATTGTGGTAATGTTTTTTCATCCAATTATTTCCATAGCGACAGTCGATTCTTATGAGACTCCAAAAATATTATTAGGGTATGTTTCATCTCGGTTGGAGATAGGCTGGCGAATTTCGTAATCCGTATTGCGTATTCCATAAATCTGCATGCAATACGCTATGCGGAATACGAAATACGAACACTTTGTTCAACTCACTTGAAACGTACCCATTTCATTATAACCAATCTTTCAGTTAGCAATTTTATTGCTGCCATGGCTCTCTAGGAATCACCAGGGTAGCTCCCAGATTTGGGGGTATGGGGCGTGCTCCGCACGCCCCATACCCCCAAATCTGGACATTACTACGGAATTCCTAGAGGCCCGCTGCCATATTACTGCGTAATAAATTCGACGACCTCACTCCACCAAGGAAGCCCTGCACCTATCGGAATTTCATTATGCCTCACATTCTCGAACATCCAAAGCTTTTTCTGCGCTGTAATTGAGTTGTACAGCTTCTTGCCATGTTGAACCGGGATCACCTCATCCTCTTCTGCGAGCAAGACAGCAATCTTGCCGGTATATCCTGCCAGATTTTCAATGCTGTCGTATTTGTCCAGCACTAACCATCGCGCTGGCAGGAACCAGTAATGAGTTTGGGCCAACTCTGGGAGCGAATCCCAAGCCAGGAACAGCACCACTCCTTCTATGGGGATCTCGGTGCATTTTATTACACTGGAAACCACTCCACTTCCCAGCGACTCACCCCACAAATACAGTGGTTCCCCATACTCTTGGTGGGCAAGCCGAATCGTTTCCAATGCGTCTTTGACCAATACATCTTCACTAGGTTTTCCATCCCGGCCTCCATATCCTGGATATTCAGCCAATATCACTCGCATGCCATGGATCGAAAGCGCTTTAATGTAGAAGCTGCGATGATAGGCGGCACCCGCATTGCCGTGAAATACGACCACTGTACCCTTCGTATCGATCGGCTCTCCACGACTGACAAACCCCTGAAAATTTTCAAAGGAAGGCCAATAATCCAAGTCCTCTTGAATTGCACGCTCTTCGGGCAGTTGGTATCCGAAGGGGAGATAGAGCAACTTCCGCTGAAAAAGAAATACGATAACGCATAATGCGATATATCCTGCTAGGGCAAGAGACAATATTCTCCAAGTCATATGCCAAAGACCTCTGCAACTAACTCCTCAGCTGATTTGTTGGTCTCGCATTCTTCAGGAGCAATCTTGTGCTCGAACGCAATGCGGTTCAATATGTCCCTGGCAGTGATGTAAGTGATGTGATCCCTGAGTAAGCTTTTTGCCCGGAAATTGAACTGGCAGGCCTCTCGATATTTACCATCGCGCTCGAGCTTGCTGGCCAAATGGACCAATGAAATACCTATTCCCTTCTTGTGTTTTTTCCTGGCCCAAATCTGATAGGAATGCAACCATAATAGATGTGCATCATCGAAACGCTTTTTGTAGACATTCAATTC
The DNA here is from genome assembly GCA_964622645.1 of uncultured Anaerolineales bacterium. GTDB lineage: Bacteria > Chloroflexota > Anaerolineae > Anaerolineales > UBA11858 > NIOZ-UU35. The sequence continues at coordinate 2,388 of CAZUSV010000286.1, read as the reverse complement.
TGCAATCATCATGGATGTGAAGGCTTCTCCCGCCCAATCATCGCTTTGCTGGTAGAGTGCCAGGGCTTGGCGATAATTGCCAAGTTGTAAATCCCGATCAGGCTGCAATTTGGCTTGCGCGACTAGAAAGTCGGCGCATTCTCCTATGCGACCATCCCTGCGCGCCTCTCTGGCGAAATTATGAAGCTTGGTGTGCATTTCGTCCTTTTCTCCAGGGGAGTGCAGCAGCGAGCAGGCCGGCAGCGCCAACTTGGCTAAGATTTCAGTGAACTCCCAGGCTTCAGCCCACTTCCAGACGTCCAATAAAACCTCATCGTTTGCCACCGGCGGCCCCATTCTGGGCGGATTGGGTTGGGCGTACTTCTCGATCAAACGGCGGGCTTTTTTGTGCCATCGTTTGCTATCAATTGGAGGCACCTTTTTGTCTTCGAAATTGATGATGATCCTCAGACGTTGGGAATCTTTCTGCGCAGCCGCGAGGGCCTTTTTTACCTCGGGGTAAGCATAAGGATGGGTGTATTCAAACTCGTCATTTTGGGCCAGGAAATTGTGCCAGCGCAGCAAGTCATATCCAAAATCCTGGCCGGTCAATCCGATCAACTGCTCTCGGGCGCGGCGCATATTCTCCATACGATCTGAGTCTGGGATTTCAAGGGTCGCTTCGGAGCGGGTAAGCCTGTAGCCAATCAGCCCAAGCAGATAGCCTTGAGCAGGTGTTAGACGTCCAAACTTATGCACAGACATCGCTTGAATCTATTCCTCTAGCAAATATTGATCGAAGAATCCGATCACCCGGCTTTCGTATTCCTGCGGATAAGCCGTCAGCATACCCACATGCCCGACACCTGGCTCGACCCATAGTTGGCGTGGTTTGCCAGCGGTTTCGTACAACCTTAGAGCTGAATCAGGTGGCACGGTTTGGTCAGACTCGCCCTGGATGATGAAAACAGCCCGCGGACTGATCTGTCCAACAGCATCCATGGGGCGCAGGTCATCAGCTTCGAGACCGGTTTCCACTTCGGAGAAAAATTTTATGAAAGGCCTAAAGATAGGATAGGGAGAGACAACGTGGATCATTTCCTCGATGGCGGCATAAGCGCTGTCGGCGACTACGGCCTGGATTTGGGGTTGCTCGGCGGCAGCGACGAGCATTGTGGCTGCTCCCATAGATTCCCCAAATCCCCCAACACTTTTTGCATTAGCGATGTTTATTGCGTACGCTAGCGCCGCTTTGACATCGCGCTGTTCGTAATAGCCCCAGGTGCATAGGTCTCCGCCGCTCTCACCATGGGCACGCGCATCCCAGGAGATGACTCCATACCCATGCCAGGCGAAGTAGGCATGCATCAGTGCGGAGCGCCCCCCAGCGTAGCCATGCGCCACCAGGATCACGGCACCATTCTGCGAGGGCGTGTACCAGGCTGCCAGTTCGATGTCGTCCTCAGTGGTCAAGGTGATGGATTGGAATTCGACATCGAATTGTGACGGATCATCAGCGATGGCGCGTTGGTAGCGATGGGGGTGGGCATAACTTCGGGCGCCCTGGTAGCTGAAGCGGATCAAGACGAAAAGCGCCCCAACCAACACAATCCCCAGTGTGAATACGATTAGATTTCGCCAATAGCGGGGATCTCGAAATCGTCTCATTTTTTCCTAGTGATATATTCTATTTCAGCCTGTTCGATTTTCGACTTTCCAGATACTCTTTCAATCCAGCTTTTCTGTTTGCGTAGGATTTCGAAGTTCTCGAAATATGCTTCGGCTTCATTATCTTCGTGTTTTGCAAAACGTTCACTTTTTAGTAACTCTTGGGCAGGCGCTGTCTGGCAGAAAGTGCTCTCGTCGGGATCGTCCACAGACATGAAGTTGAGGTAGCATAACCCGCCTGGTTTCAGAACTCTTTCGATCTCCTTCATGGTAAGGGCAATATCAGGCTTGGTCATGAAAATGATAGCGTTGAAAGAGTAGACGAAGCTAAATGATTGATCATCGAAAGGTATTGCACGCATATCCCCGCGGAATATCCTCAGCGGCATATTATTTTCATGACAAAATGCTCTTGATTCAGCCAGTGCGGGTTCAGCAATCTCAATGCCATAAGTTTTGTAGCCATGCCGATAGAAGAGGGAGAGTGGGGGTTGATCCCCCCCAGCACCACAATCAAGCACGGTTTTTTCAAGGGGGCTAGCGTTGCAAAGTCGCAAAAATTCGTATAAAGGAGTCGCCCAGGAAATTTCATTCATGTTGGGATTTTCAAGATACGGAACTATTCTAAATCATTTCACGTCATTTCATTGAAATTGTTTTCTAGCTCTCTAGGAATCGCCGGGGTTGCTCCCAGATTTGGGGGTATGGGGCGTGCTCCGCACGCCCCATACCCCCAAATCT
>CAZUSV010000285.1:0-5263 GCA_964622645.1 uncultured Anaerolineales bacterium | reverse complement strand
GCGGACGGACTTGGTGTTGCACTTGGCGACAATGATGGTGATAAGGATGGACTGGCACTTGGCGACAATGATGGTGAAGCGGAAGGGCTTGGTGAAGCGGATGGTGATAAGGATGGACTTGCTGAAGGGGATGCACTGGCAGATGGACTTGGTGAAGCGGATGGGGATAGGGATGGTGAAGCGGAAGGACTTGGTGAAGCGGATGGTGATAAGGATGGGCTGGCTGAAGGGGATGGACTGGCAGATGGACTTGGTGAAGCGGATGGGGATAGGGATGGTGAAGCGGAAGGGCTTGGTGAAGCACTTGGCGACAATGATGGTGAAGCGGAAGGGCTTGGTGAAGCACTTGGGCTTAAACTTGGGGAAGCGGATGGTGAAACTGAAGGGCTTAATGACGGACTTAAAGAAGGTGAAGCGGATGGTGAAGGGCTTGGGCTAGAAGCTAATGTACCACTAACTTTATTCCAAGTTGCCCCATCTTCATCCCCAACATTAATATAAAAATTATTGCCTGTTTCATTAAGTTTTCTAAAAATACAACCCTTCTTAAAACCAGTATAGTCAGTAGGAATAGTATTACCCTCTGCTTCTAAAATCAAATCACTAGAAGAATCTCTAGTAGCTGAATTAGAAGTATCATATTTCCTGACTTTATTCGTTCTATAAGGAGCTAATGAAGATAAAAAATTAGCCTCGGTAGTATTGCGTTTTGTAGAATCTATAGCTTCAACCCTAGTAAGCTCATCCCTTTGTAATCTTGTAAGATCGACTTTTAATTGAAATGCTGGCATTTTTAAATATCTTCTATTTTTCCCCTGCTTCCGCTTCTACACAGAAGCAGGGGTATTAATAATTATTTATTTAATTTTAAAACTTCCAAAAACCTTCGGCGGCCTGATGCCTTCTAGCATCTGCAACTTTGGCCCCGTAAACGAATAAGTCTTTGTAAGCTGTTCCGAAGTTACCAGTTAGGTCTTCCTCCATTCCAACTTCTAATGCCTTCTCAGCAAAAGTAAGCCAGTTTGGATGTCCGGCCAAAATTCTATAACCATCAGTGTTGTTACCACTTAGTCGGTTGGATTGGAAAACTTTGAATCCTTGCAACATGGTCATAAACCCGGACTTAACTAAATCTTGATAAGCTTCTGGTACATGAAGGGCGATACCTGCACCTTGAACCAAAATGGTTCGGAAAGCAGGAGGCACAATCAAGAACCTATCAGCTTGAGGTACAGCGTTATTTGCATAAAGCTCGGCCTCATCTAGTTTTTGGGCTAGACTTGCTACTTTGTTCAAGATATTAGAAGCAGTAATTGTTAATACCGTATTGGCCTCGATTGTGTAGGTAGAACCTGCACTAATCGCACCACCAGAGTATTGAGAAGTAACATCATCTAAGTCATCCTCAATAACAATAGTAGTAGCATTGGTAAAGGTTTTTACCCTGTACCAACGACTATGACCAGAGGCTTTAAAACCCCTACCTACCATAGCGGAGGTGAAAGTTGTACCATTCCCGGTAACATTACCAGAAGCGTCAACCTCACAATCTCCAGTTGTATAATCAGTTCCAACTCTGTTACCTGCACCAACATCACCATACAAGCCGAACAAAAAGGTTTCAATATTTTTTGTTCTCTCACCGGCAGTCTGAACGACTACTTTAGGTTTGGGATTCTTGATGTAGGATAGCCAGTTATCAAGTGTTTTTTGTTTCCAGTAGAAAGCCTTATATTGATCTATGACTAACTGAACATTGTTCTCTGTTAAGTCATCTGCGGTTAGATCAGACCCGTCATAAGTTTTCTCACTAATACGATCTAAATTAAGGATGTTACAAATCGAACCTTTATCGTTGATTTCACCCTCATAATCACGATTTACAACAGAACCAAAAATGGAATTGTCGTACATCTCTAAAAGCAGTTTATTTGAAAAAGCTTCTGCTAGCTTTGTTCCTCTTGCGGACATATAGCCCCTTTCGTTTTTTTAAACAATCTTGTTAATCGTTCTTTACCGGCCCTGAAAGGGGTTAGGAAGTTATTACATTAAGTTTAAACAACAAAAGGATTAGTTGTCAAGTGTTAATCACTCAACATCTTCAGTAGCAATTTTACCAGCCTTCAGCAACCTTACATATTTCTTATAATCGGTATGCTTTAATCTAGCTCCTTCTTCTACACTAATCTTGTTTGATTTTTTCTTTGGGTCTTTAGTAGTTGGACCACCAGTACCCGGATCAAACATTTGAGTTTTCTTTTTCCTTCGTGGCTTTACTACTTGGCTTTCCTCATAAAGAAAAGCTTTAACTATATCATCAAAAGGTGCATTGACCCTTGTAGGCTTACTAGCAAAATACTTTAGATCATCTAGCTTACCTTCAAGTTTAGGATAAGTTATTAATGATTGTGGATCATCACAAAATCCATCAACCTTTTTCTGCCACTTATCCATATTCTTAAACTCTTTATTCACACTAGCAAGGGCATTAAACCTTCGTGTTGAAACTAAAGCTTCTTTAGCTCTTTTCTGCTCACCTTCACTTAAATCTTCCCAATCAGAATATTCTTGTTTTAATTCAGCTTCAGTTGGTTCAGGTAACTTACTAGCTTTATCAAAAGCTTGAGTTAGCTTTTTATTCTTAGCTGAAACTACAATATTCTCTTTAGCCGAAGCAATATACTTTTTCCTATAATCAATCTCTGGCTTCTTTGGCTCTGGTTCCGGGTCTGAATCAAAAGGACCACCTTTTTTCTTCTTAGACTTTACCGGCTTCTTAGGTTCTTTAGGTTCAGTTGGTTTAGTTACCGGCTCTTTTGGTTTAGTAGGCTCTTTGGGTTCTTTAGGTTTACCACTTGGCTCATCTTCAAAATTATCAAGACTAGCTCTCAATTCTTCTTTAGTGGGTGGTAAATCAGTAGGCTTTGTTCGGCCTTTATCATCAATAGGTACAGGTGGCTCTACTGGCTTTTTTGGCTTAGTAGGCTCTTTAGATTTAACAGGGGTAGTTTTCTTTTTCTTTGTCATACACCGGCCTTTCTTCAAGGGTTAGGTAATTATTAATAGCGAAAATAGACTTATTTATCTTTTTTCTTATCTTTTTTATCTTTAGATTTTGGTTCTTCAGCAGTTGTTGGTTCTTCTTCTACAGAAGCATCCAAGGTTTTACCATATCTCTTTTCTTCTTCAGCACTAAGATATGATCGTCTTGCTCTCAAAAACTCGATATTAGCTTCAGTTAAAGCTTCTGCTTCAATAGCCTCGACAGGATTCTTTTGATCCTTGTCATGATACATTATCTCTTTCAATTTCTTTCTAAATAAATCAGGTAGTTTCTTACCTTTTTTCTGAATTATAGTTTCACTCATATATTTTTGATTTAGTTGATAATACTACAGATTAACTGCTTAACCCGGTTGTTGTCAACTTTAAAATCCTCCTATTTTTTATTTATGCCACTAGCAAGACTAGAAACAGCTTTATCAAGCTCCTCTTTAGCCTTTTTAGGTGAAGTTAAAAACACCTCAAGCAACATATAATTTCTAAGTCTAGCTTTTAATCCATAATCCCTTCTAAATCCGAATAAGAAACCCCAAAAAGAGGGTCGCTTCATATTCTCTTTTGACAACTCCATTTCAACCGATTGCTTCATTTTCAAAATATGGCCTCTAATTGTTTCAGTAGTAACCCTATTTTGACCAATCTGATTAGTCCATGTAGTTAAGGTTGCCCTCTCATCCTCTGTCAATTCCTCATACTTCAAATTATGCTTATCTAAAATCTTATCTATAACACTCATGAAAGTTTACAGGGTTAGGGGTTGTTGTGTCTGATCTGGTGGGAATTGATCAGGGTTAGGTAGCCCGGCCTGTCCTCCTTGTTCTGCTAATTGTTGATCAATAAATTCTTTTTGTTCTTGCTCCCATTCCATAGCCTCATTAGTTTTATCAGGTGAAAAACCAGTAAACTCTAAATATTTTCGTTTATATTCTTCATCTACAACAGGATTATTAGGCATTATCTGTTTAGCCCCACTTAGTTTCTGTAAAGCATTAGTGTCTTTAGTATCTTTTTCATCTTGGGACCAGACTTTAACCCTATATCCGGCTTTTGTCATCCAATCAGCCGGTTCTATCTCTCTTGAAAAAATCTTTTTAGTATTCCTACCTTCTTTATAAATTTTAACCGCATCAAGTTTTTCATGCCCGGCTTCAATTAGCTTTAAAAACATTTCCCCTCGTTCCTTCCAAGCCGGTGTGTAAAACTTACTCATTCCCTTAACTCTCTCTTTAGCTTCAGTCAATGCCAATTCAATCTCACCAAGTGTAACTTGCTTTGCCTGAACCTCACCCTGTTGAGTAGTAGTAGCACCTGAAGCTTTTTCAACAAAATTGATCACAAACTGAATTTCTGGTAGTGATTCACTTAAATCACCCACCTCAACCCTTTTAATTGTTTTATTAGGATCACCGGGGATCGGATACCAACCCCAAGGTCTAGCATTAAATGTATTCGGATTAAAGTTTTCCATATTACTATCGTAATAATTCATCCCGAAATTCTTTAATGTTCTATTCTCAACCATTTGGCTAAACCATGAATTAAGTATTTTGTTTGGTGTTCTAATAACATCTGCTACTCCATCAGTCCAAAAGTCTTGTTTTTCAAGCTCATCAGCCCAAGTTGAATAAGGATAATGAGTACGCCAATAATTATCTTCTGTCTTACCAATTACTTCTTCAAGGGGTTTTTTCATTAAAACCTGTTGTTCATCTGCTTCTACATAAAGATAAATCTGATCACCTTCCGCTTCTTTAGCTTCATCACCCTCACCCTCCATTTGACTATTCCTAAATATAAAATGAAGGCTGATCTCTACATAAGTTTCACCCAAAACCGGATCATCAATATCAGTAATACCCATATCCCTCATCTTTTTATTCTTTTCCTCTAGCATCTGTAGATTTTCACCGGCTTTATCTAATCCCTGATCAGTTTGATGAAAATTCTTTAATGCTTGTAAAGCTTCTTCATCATAATCTTCATTAGCCATTAATTCACTTAGCGGTTTAAAAATATGAGTATGAATCAAAAACCTAGAGCTATGTAGATTCATTGGATCAGTAAACCTAGACACCAGAATATCTTGAGGGTCTTGAACAATCATGCTAACTTTACCATTAATAATCTGAAGCTGAATAAATGACCGGCCAAACATAAACACTTGCCTTTTATCAACAATATCCAAAAGCTCACCATTATT
>CAZUSV010000284.1:0-5284 GCA_964622645.1 uncultured Anaerolineales bacterium | reverse complement strand
TCCGCTGGGCTGCGTTCGCAATGACACATGAAACGCGACTTTAAGAAAGCCCTGGAGAGTCTATAGATATCTATTTACCTTTTCGATTTTTAAAGTATCATATAGTCTAGAATATTTATCAAGATAGACAGGAACATAAAATATCTTGACCGATAAAGGCAAACCTGTCGAAAGGTAGGGTCGCAAAACCATGGGTCTAAGAGCACTGAACAAGTGCTTATGACTGCCAGGTCTCCGAAGGCAATCCTTTCAATATACTCTCATCACAGCTAGGGTTTGTGCGCCTGTCATCTGGGTTTTCTATTAGGAGGAGAAATCAGATGACAACGAAGAAGGAATTCGCCAAAAGCTCTTTATTTGTCACAACAATACTCATTGCTTCATTTCTACTTGCAAACGCGACAGTTATACTTATCCTCAGTACTGATGTTGCCGCAGCAACGGACCGCCTTGCCACACATGAATTTGCACCAAATTCCAGGGCCAATGATTCAGCGGGCACAGTCGTTCAGGTTACCGTACCGGGGAAATTCTCTTACCCGGTAGTACAATCGGGAAATCAGTCACCCTCCGGATTTTTGGTAGGCCAATATTCCACCGCTGCAAGGAATGGCAACATCGGCCTGATTGCCCATAATTACGCTGCGGGGGCTAGCTTCTACTCACTTGCCATGGGGGATGAGATCACTGTGACATTCAGTAACGGTTCCACGAAAACATTCGTGGCCAATAATGTTTTGAGGTATCAGCTTGAAACTCCCGGGGATTTCACCAGCTTCATCAACAGCAATGGCCAAACTGTCACCGCAAAAACGGTTTTCAACCAGGCATACAAGCGCAATCAGTTGACCTTCCAAACCTGCATCGCAAAAAATGGAAATCTAGAGTGGGGATTAATCTTTATTCTAGCCGTACCAAAGAATTAGAGTGCAGAACCCCACAAGACTATATTCCTATAACTATCCTATGATATACCCGAAAAAAGGGTGGGCGCAGGGGGTTTGCCCCTGCGCACACCCTTTTTTCGGGAGATTCCCTTCTGGGCTGAGTAGTCACGATAATTCATCCATTTTTGATGTTTTTGCGAATGGGGGGACATGACTTTGCAATCGCCTCGCAGTTGCTAGGTCTGGCTGAATCGTTGCTATAATGTGACTATCTTGACAAAGTCACATCGCAGACGAGAAGCCCGAAAATAGGGGGTGGCACGCAAAGCGGCGGAGCCGCTTTGCGTGCCACCCCCTATTTTCGGTAATTCTCGCGAATGTTTCATCGTCGAATAATTCAGGTCAAAATATCTTTTCTTAATCTAGGATAAGATTTATGAGGCGAAATTATCTGGGTCCGCTGATCTTTGTTGTGATCCTCATCTTTGGGCTGATCGCCGCTTTGATACTGGTTCTGCTGATGTCTACGCTGAAGCAGGGTAGCACGCCGATGAGTTTCTTCTCTGAACCGCCTCGCATAGCGATCATTCAACCAGCAGAAGATGTAGTGATCGACTCTGGCCAGGGTTTGATGGTGGTCGTAGAAGCTCAATCCGAAGTAGGTCTGGCGAAGGTGGATTTCCTCGTTGATGGAGAGCTGGAGCAGCAGTACCTTTCGATCACGCCAGGAGGTACTTCTCTGCAAACCGTCTTTCCCTGGTTTGGCAGCAATACCGGATGGCATCAGCTCGATGTGCTGGCCTATGATTTGCAGGGCTGTACCAGTGAAGCAGCATCCGTTCAGGTTGGCGTGCAAGCTTCGCTTGGTTTGCCCCAAATTGGTCAGGCTCCTGTTGGAGATGTAGCGCCTGGGGCAGGAGAGGCAGTTGCCGAGGGCGGGGAAGCTCAATCTGGTGATGAGCAAGCCCCACAAGAGGGAGCACCGGCGCTTCCTGAGGCTGGCGACCAACCCCAGGATGAGGCAGACGCGGATGTCCCCATTGAAGGCGAACCCCCACCTGAAAACGCCGCTCAACCCAACGCTGATGGGGAAGCTCCCGCCCCTGAGGAGCCTATGCCACCAGATGGCGATGAATTACCTCTGGAACTGCCCCCACAACCCCAGGATGCCTCACCAGAAGTTACTCGTTTCGATATGTTCGTGGATATTCATGCCAATGAAGAAGGCCAGTTCATCTGGGCAGTTGCTGCTGCGGTCGGCTCGGCCAGTGATGATCTTGGACTGGATCGTCTGACGTTGAGCTGGCAGAGTGATGCTGGTCATGAAGGGGATTTCAGTACGCAGTGCGGTGGGGAGAGAGCCTGCGAACTGGAACTGTCAGATCGCTTACTCCCTGGTCGATGGATCTTCAGTTTGCAGGCTTTCGACACATCGGGGCAGGCATCCCAGCCAGATATTGAGATCATCGAAGTTTTGGGGGAACCAGACCAGCCGCCCGCTGCCGCGGAACACGAGATCGATGAAGATTGGCTGCTTGAGCACTTAGCAGCGCAAGATCAATTTGACATCGCTGTCCCTAATCTGCCATTTGGCCCAGGCTTTGATGTGGACGAATTCTTGGAGGCCATGTTTGGCAGGAGGGAAGTTCCTCAGGAAGCAGAAGCGGAAGCGGAATTCATGCAGGCCGCAGGCCATTGTGTGAATATGAGCGTCGAACCGCGCCCTGAAGGCAACCTGATCACAATGCAAATTGAGTGTGATCTGCAAGTTGAAGAGGGTGGGCATTTTCTCTTGCTTTCTGTGGACAAATACCTGGTTAATATGGGCGATGGCGGAATCAACCTCATTGTGCGTGAGTGGTACGATAACACCCGCGCAATGCTGTCCGCTGGAGAAACCTTCACCTGGTTGGATGGGGACACAACCTGCGGCACGCCTTATCGATATGCTGTGCGTGTTTCCTCCGGTATGGAGACCGATATCGGACTGGCGACGGGAGAGAACCTGGCTTTTGCTCAGGCGGATGTCATCAACGCCCCAGCTTGCGCTCCTGGCTCGATTGGCGATGTTAATTTGCGCGCTGAGGCACATCCCGAGGGGGTACTGGTCCGTTGGGATGTCGCCGGGGGTGGTAGCTGGCCCGAAGACCTGCCTGATGAGGGCGTCACCTTTGCCCTGCTGCGCTTTGACATGGTATCCGAGCAGGCTGAGCAAGTCTATCGTCAGAATGTCCCCACCGATTTGCTGCTGGCCGGGGGAGAGTTCGAAGTGCTGGATGAAGGCACGCAATGCGGTAGTGACTACGCGTATACGCTGGCCGCCATCGCTGCCGATGCTGACCTCGATCTGGTCTCGCCGGGGTGGTTGCTACGCGCCCAGACACGTAGCCCCGAATTGCCTTGTCCGGAGGGTGATCTTGGGTCTATCGAATTGCGCCTGACTCCTTATTGGTTCAACGAGTCCATTGTGCGCATACGCATCCAAACTTTCCTCCCCGCTGGATTCGCCTGGCCTCAGGGGGATAACGTGACCTTGGAAGTTCTGCGCATTCGGCAAGGGATTGATCACTGTGAAGGTCCTCCCTGCCGGGGAATCTGGCAGGCCAAGAAACGCATCCCCATTAACGACGAAATCCGCCTGAATGGTCTGGCGTATGAAGATGACGATACTTCGGTAGACTTACGTTGGAATGAGACTTATGTCTATCGTCTGGCGTTGATGGTGGATGGCGAAGAAGTACAGAGTGGGTTGAATGTCAGCGCAACCACTCCACCCGCACCGCCGCCTCCGCCGGATATCGCCCGTCTGACGCTGACCAACAACTGCCCTGGTGGCGCACCCCGCTGCGTGATTATCGAGTGGCTAGCTTACCAGCAGCCGCGTCAGAGTGGCTATTATGCCCAGGCTGCCAACATCGCTGTCGAAAGGATTGTGGGCGCCCTCGACCAGCAATTATTCCAGGTCGACATTACAGATACCCGTTATGTAGATGTGAATCCATTTATGGAAGAGTTCCAACTGGTGGACGGGCAGGTGCGCCAGAATTGCCGCTATGATGTGCTCTATCGCATGGTCGCTTTTGATGCCGAAGGGCATACCTATGGAGCCTCGGGGTTGAGTGTCATGACACCTCAATGCGATGAACTCTGGAATGTCGTTGTGGAACCCAGATGAAGATGGTGAAGCGATGAAACAGCGATCCTGGATTCTTCTACTACTCAGTATCGGCCTGATATCATTCCTGGCAGGTTGTGAGTTCGTTCCTCAACAGAATGATCTGGCTTCTACGGCCAGCCTGACATTGGTGGAACCCGCAGATGGGAGCCAATACCAGGTAGGTGATGTGGTGCGCGTCCGCGCCCTTGTCAGCGCACCAGAAGGGGGGGTGAGCTTCGATTTGCTTGTCAATGGTAATCTATATCGCAGCGACCATCTTTCTCAAGCTTTGAGAAACGGCACCATGCTTCAGCCCTGGCTGCCCACTGATCCTGGGGTATTTACACTTCAAGTGCAGATGACGGACTCCACTGGTGGTGGGATGACATCTCAGGTGTTAATTGTCAATGTGGCGGGCGAAAGCCCTGAGGAAGTGCAATTTGATCCTACAACGGCTGTGCCACCACCTGTGGATACCATTACACCCACCTTTACTCCAACAGTTACTCCTACGATAACACCCACCTCTACCCTGACCCCCACGCTCACTATGGGGCCTCCCATGGTCACAGCCAACCAAAACACCAACTGCCGTTACGGGCCAGGAGAAGTGTATGCGGTCATCAGTTCCCTGCAACAGGGCCAGTCATCCCTGATTGTCGGTCGAAATGAAGCTTATAGTTGGTTGGTTATCCAGAGAGTCGATGGTATCTCTGGAAACTGCTGGATATGGGATGGCATCGTCACCGTCAGTGGCGATACCAGCAATGTTCCGGTTGTTGAGGCGCCACCCACACCCACCCCAACGGCAACGTTGACTCCCAGCCCCATGCCCTTGGCCTCTCCAGAGCCCATCGCACCCAGTGGATCATATAGTTGCCGGTCGACGATCTTCTTGGAATGGAACTCTGTTTATTCTGAAAATGGCATTGCTTATTATGAATGGATCGCCGAAGGTCCCAGCGCGGTCGAAAGCGGAACAACCTCCGATGTTCAGGTTGAGTTCTTCTTGCCAAGTTGTGCTTCCTCTTATCGCTGGCAGGTTAGGGCAGTCGATAACCTGGGCACGGTTGGTCCTTATTCGCCGTGGATCGATTTTTCGATTGAGTAGTGTAGGTATCTTGAATATGTCAAATTACAGACGAGAAGCCCGAAAATTGGGGTGGCACGCAAAGTGGCTCCGTCGCTTTGCGTGCCACCCCCTATTTTCGGAAGTTCTCGCGAATGTGACATTTTCGAA
>CAZUSV010000283.1:0-5301 GCA_964622645.1 uncultured Anaerolineales bacterium | reverse complement strand
CAGCATTGTTGTCATTGCGCGGGAGCGTCTTTTTGCGACCAAGGAATCCCCCAGGTGTAACTTATCAGGGATTCCTCTTCACCCTGCACAGAACGCAGGGCTCATCGGAATGACAAATCTCGGAAGGTATTTGCTAAGGCCACCGACACTTTTGCGCTATCCTCGATGATATAAGTCAGAATGGGGAATTTATGAATTTGTGGTTTAATTTACAATCTGTTCACTTCCCAGTCTTATGAAAGAAAACTATGAAAACAAAAGATACCCTGTTACAGAAACTTCAAAACAAGACCGCCAGTATTGCAGTCCTCGGTTTGGGATACGTGGGTCTACCATTTGCCACTGTATTTGCAGAAGCTGGATTCAATGTGGTGGGTATTGACCCCGATGCTAGCAAAATTCAAAAGCTAAACGAGGGTGTAAGCTATATTCAGGATGTACCTACAGAGCTGGTAGCGCGTCTGGTAGCAGATGGCAAGCTCAAAGGGACCACCGACTTCTCGGTATTGGCAGATGCAGATGCAGTCAGCATTTGTGTGCCGACACCGTTGCGCAAAACGGGAGATCCGGATCTATCCTTCATTCTGTCGGTGACAGGTGAGTTGGCGAAATACATGCATCCGGGGATGGTTGTAGTGCTCGAGTCAACCACGTACCCTGGGACGACACGTGAGATTTTGCTACCCCAACTGGGAGAGGAGAATAATCTAGTTGTCGGTGAAGATTATTTCCTGGCCTTTTCGCCTGAGCGCGTTGATCCTGGACGAGAAGACTGGACGACAATCAATACGCCTAAAGTGGTCGGTGGGATCACTGAAGCCTGCTCGGAAATTGCCTCTAGCTGGTATCGCGGTGCTCTCGATACCGTTGTCACCGTCTCCTCCTCTGAGGTAGCAGAAATGGCCAAATTGCTGGAGAACACCTTTCGGATGATCAATATTGGGCTGGTCAACGAATTGGCTGTGATGTGCGACCGCCTGGGAATCGATGTCTGGGAAGTGATCGACGCCGCGGCTACCAAGCCTTTCGGCTTTATGAAATTTACTCCCGGCCCAGGCCTGGGCGGCCATTGTATCCCCATTGATCCACTCTATCTCTCATGGAAGCTGAAGTCCCTGAATTACACAGCTCGCTTCATCGAGTTGGCCTCCGAGATCAATTTGGGGATGCCACGCTATGTTGTGCGCAAAGTGCAGGATGCCTTGAACGAATTTGGCAAGCCCTTGAAGGGCAGCAATATACTGGTATTAGGCGCGGCCTATAAACCGGATATTGATGATTTGCGTGAATCCCCAGCCCTTGATGTGATCGGCCTATTAGAGCAGAGCGGCTCCCTGGTTAGCTATCACGATCCCTTTATCACAAGCATCAAGGAAGAGGAATTCGAGTTGGAAAGCGTCCCCGATTTGATGGCTGCTGTTCGAGACACCGATTGTGTTGTGATCATCACCGATCATAGCAGCTATGACTACAGCGCCATTTTAAGTGCTGCCAACTATGTTGTAGATACTCGCAATGCCTTAGGAGAGATGGGGCGCAAAAGCGCCAAGGTTGTGCGACTATAAATTGCCAGACTATTGATGATTGACCGCCGACCGCTGCTCTGAATTCTCTCAGGATTTCTGCGGTCGGCGTTCTGCCGTATTCGGTTGGTTGTTGAAGGACAAGCAAAATTATGGCAAATTACTTGGTCACCGGTGTTGCTGGGTTCATCGCTGCCCGCGTAGCTGAAATGCTGCTGGATGCGGGGCATTCGGTTGTGGGCATTGACAATATGAACGATGCTTATGATATGCGCATGAAGGAATATCGTCTAGGCAGTTTACTTGATCGAGACGGTTTTGAGTTTCACCAGCTTGATATATCAAAACGGGATTTCCTAAGAACGTTCGAACGTTTAAACGTTGAACGTCCGAACGCTGTCATAAATTTGGCTGCCCGCGCGGGTGTGCGCGCCAGCGTAGTAGATCCCTGGGTCTATGTTGATACCAATGTCACCGGAACACTCAATCTCTTAGAACTTTGCCAGCGACAGGGGATCCAGAAGTTCATTTTGGCTTCTACATCGAGTATTTACGGTGAAGATGCTCCTCTGCCAACGCCCGAGACCGCAGATAGCGGGCGGCCTTTGCAAGCGTATGCCGCCAGTAAAAAAGGCGCTGAGGCCATGGCTCATGCTTATCACTACCTCCATGGTATTGATGTCAGCATTGTGCGCTTTTTTACCGTATACGGGCCAGCCGGCCGTCCAGATATGTCTGTATTTCGGTTCATCCGCTGGATCACAGAGGGTGAAGCCTTGCACCTTAATGGGGATGGCAGCCAGTCGCGCGGGTTTACCTATATCGATGATATCGCCCGCGGCGTGATTTTGGGGTTGAAGGAAGTTGGCTTCGAGATATTCAACCTGGGGGGGCATGAAAACATTACCATGACCGGTTTGATTGAAATCATCGAGGAAAAGATAGGTAGGAAAGCAATCATCGAACATCACCCCTTTGCCAAAGCAGACATGCTGGCCAATCTGGCAGATGTTTCCAAGGCAGGTGAGCTTCTCGGTTGGGAGCCTGCTTTTGGGTTAGACGAGGGGATAAGCCGAACGATAGAATGGTATAACGCCAACCGCGATTGGGCTAAGGAGCTGAAGATAATGTGATTGCAGGTTAGAGACTAGGTATTTGATATTGGAGATTGGATATTGGTGCTGAAGCTCCAATCTCCAATATCAAATATCCAATGTCCAACTCCTAACTTCTAATTCCTACCATGTTTCTGAAACTTCAAACGATTTATTCCCGGTTCCTAGAAAATGAGCTTCTTCGCCGCATTGTGACCAATGCCAGTTATCTTCTCAGTGCTACTGGCCTGGCGGCAGGGATGAGTGTGTTCCAGAGTATTTTGGCTGGCCGACTTCTTGGCCCGGCCAATTTTGGTATTTTGGGAGCTATTACTCAATTTACCAGTGTGGTCAACCGCTTTGCCTCCTTCCGCATGAATGAATTGGTGGTGCGATATGTCGGGCATTACCAGGAGGCTGGGGATAATCCCCGCGCTGCTGCGGTCTTCAAAATGGCCGCCTTCCTGGAGATTGGTGGATCGCTTCTGGCCCTGGCTTTAATTTGGGGATTAGCTCCCCTTGGTGCACAGTTCTTCGCCCAAGATGCCAGCCTGGCTTTCTGGTTTCAGATTTATGGGTGTATTGTGTTGGCCAACGTCATGTTCGAGTCAGCCAGTGGCTTATTGCAAATTTTTGACCGTTTCCGCATCATGGCTGTGGCTACGGCGACACAGAGTGCCATTACTCTGACTCTGATTGTGATTATCTTCTTGGCAAAGGGTGGTTTGACAGCAGTGGTTTTGGCATACATGATTGGCAAGATCGTTTATTCACTCTCGGTCACAATTGCCGCGCTGATCGAGGCCCGGCGTGGCTGGGGTGCAGGTTGGTGGAGAACACCCTTCAACATATTGAAGGATGAACGCCGCAATTTGCTGACCTTTGCATTCAGCACCAATCTCAGCAGCACTATCAGCCTGGTCGCCAAGGATAGTGAGGTCCTGTGGGTATCGGCTTTCTTGGGACCCGTTCAGGCTGGCTATTATAAGACAGCTTTAGCCATCACCAATCTTCTACAACTTCCGGTGAGTCCTTTACCAAGGGCAACTTTCCCCGAGTTGGCGCGTGAGATCGCTCGCCGGAATTGGGATAACGTCCGTTACGTACTTCGGCAGGGATCACGTCTTTCCGCGCTCTATTCTGTGCCTGTCACTCTGGTTTTGATCCTATTTGGCAAGTGGTTGATCGGTGTTACCTATGGTCCAGAATATTTGCCTACCTATTCTGCGCTGGTTGTATTACTCATCGGCTACACTTTTGTGAACATCTTCTACTGGAATCGAGTGGCGCTGCTATCCTTAGGGCGGGCAGTTTATCCAACGATTTTCAACTTTATTGGGATGGTGCTCAAAGTGGCGGCGATCTTCTTGCTGGTGCCCCAATTTGGATATGTAGCCTTTGCGGCTTTGCTTTCTGGTTATTATTTCTTTACTGTTGGCGCTGCGGTCGTCCGGGTTTTTCTGGATGTGCGCGCCCAAGCACATGTTGAAGTGGTGTAATGAAGATCTGCCTGATTGCCCCAACCTATCTGCCTGCCCGCCGAGCCAATACCATTCAGGTAATGAAGATGGCTCAGGCAATGACTGCCTTGGGGCATGAGGTGACCGTAACCGTTCCAGGTGAAGGGAAACCAAGTAGCACCCCCACCTGGGAGGAGCTTGCACACTACTATGGGCTGAAACAACCATTCGCAGTAGAGTGGATGCCTGCACGCTCGTGGCTGCGCCGCTATGATTATGGCTACCGGGCTGTGCACTATGCTCGCAACCATGAGGCCGATTTGATCTACACCCGCCTGCCTCAGTCAGCAGGGCTTGCGAGTTCGTTGGGGATTTCAGTGATCTATGAAATGCATGATTTCCCGCTGGGGAAGGGCGCTCAATTCTTGTTGAATCTATTTTTACAGGGGCGCGGCGCGCGCCGTTTGGTGTTGATCACGCGTGCCCTGAGAGATGATCTGGCTCGATGGCTGCCCTCCTTGCTACCACCCCCGTTTACGATTGTTGCCCCTGACGGTGTTGATCTGGACCGCTATGCCGATTTGCCATCTCCGGCCGAGGCGCGTGCAGCGCTGTCGCTCCCTGGGCGTTTTACCCTGGGGTATACTGGTCACCTCTATCCTGGCCGTGGTACGGAGATGATCTTAGCCCTGGCAGGGCGTTTGCCTGAAATCACATTTCTGCTGGTTGGCGGCAATCCTGAAGACGTAGCCAGCGTAAGTGCTGAGGCTGAAAACAAGGGCCTTAAAAATGTCAGATTGACGGGCTTTATACCCAATGCAGAACTGCCACGCTATCAGGCGGCCTGTGATATCCTTTTGATGCCTTATCAGCAGCGAGTGGCGGCCTCTTCTGGTGGCGATATCTCCCGTTATCTCAGCCCGATGAAGGTGTTCGAATATCTGGCCTGCGGTCGCTCGATCATCTCCAGCGATCTCCCGGTTCTGCAAGAAGTATTGAATCGAACCAACGCCATTTTGCTGCCCCCAGGTGATGTAGATGCTTGGGCTGAAGCAATCCTAGATTTACGCGAGAATGAATCCCGGAGAAAGTCCTTAAGTCAGCAGGCTCAAGTTGATGCTCAGATGTATACTTGGGAAGCGCGTGCTGAGAATATTCTCGAAGGTATGTAGTTCGACAATGTCAACTTCGCGAGAACTTCCGAAAATAGGGGGTACGGGGGTG
>CAZUSV010000282.1:0-5305 GCA_964622645.1 uncultured Anaerolineales bacterium | reverse complement strand
GCGAATGACACCATTGACACGAATGCTTTCTGAAAATCCCCTCTATATTCGTGCAATTCGAGCCATTCGTTCATATTCGTGATTTTTGTCCGTTCGCCCATTTGTTCAAGCTACAGTTGACTTACACAGGTTTTTATATTTTCTATCTTCTTTTATTAACTATGTTTATCTGTGACTTTTATCCAGTAGAGAAATTCACATTAGAGGTGTAAACATGACTGAACTGAGTTTTCGCTTTGGAACCGTTGGTTCCCCAAAATCCAATCCCAAGAAACCCGGCGGCAGCGTTGGGGCTGTGATGCATATGCCCTCTCTGGGGCTAAGTGCGTTGGAATTGGGCTGGGTACGCTCCGTCAGGGTCAGTGAAAAAACTTGCGCCAACATCAAAGCTGCTGGTGAAGAGCACGATGTGGGTATCAGCGTGCATGCTCCTTACTACATCAACCTGAACGCCGACGATGAAGAATGGCCGAAATCACGCAAACGCTTGATGGACGCGGCCCACTTTGGGGCTCTGGCTGGGGCAACAGACATTATCTTTCACCCCGGCTCGTATTTTGGTAAACCCCCTGAAGAGGTGCTGCCCATCGCCATGGAGCGCCTAGAGGGCTGTATCGATGAATTGCGCAGCGCGGACAATCCAGTGGTCTTGCGCCCAGAAACGATGGGAAAATCCGCCATGTTGGGCTCGCTGGAAGATACCTTGAAGATGAGCGTTGCAATCGAAGGCGTTGAACCCTGTATCGACTTCCCTCACCTGCATGCCCGCACGGGCGATGGGGGTATGAACAGTTACACTGAGTGGGTTGAGGCTCTCCAAGAGTATGAAAATGCCCTGGGAACAGAAGCACTCCAGAGGTTGCACATTCACCTGTCCGGGATCGAGTATACGCCCAAGGGAGAGAAGGAACATCTTCCCATCGAAGAGTCCGATCTGAACCTGGAAGCCATCCTTCAAGCGCTAAAAGATCTCAACTGTAGTGGCCGTATCCTGTGCGAAAGCCCCGTTCTCGAAGAGGATGCCATCTTGATAAAAAACAAATGGGAAGAAATCTCGGGAGAGATCTAGATTGAAAACCGAGCAACTAAAAGCACTCCATCAACGAATGCGCCTCTGCCGTTTGTGCCACGATGCAGGATATGAGATCACACCTCCTGCGATCTTCTCTGGGGGGATGGGAGCGCGCATCATGAGCATCGGGCAAGCACCTGGTATCACCGAAGTCGAAGCTGATCGTCCTTTCAACGCCGGTTCAGGGCAGCGATTGTTCAACTGGCTGGCAGGTGCTGACATCGAAGAAACCTGGTTCCGCTCCACCCAGTATATGTCCTCAGTAACCAAGTGCTATCCGGGGCGATCAGCCTCAGGAAGCGGAGATCGCGTCCCCAGCCGGGCTGAGCAGGAATTTTGCCGTCCCTACCTGGCGCGTGAAATCGAACTCATCAACCCAGCTATGATCATCCCTATCGGGCGTCTGGCAATCAACCTGTTCTTCCCCAAAAGCATGAAACTGACCGACATCATCGGCACACAAAAAGAAGTCGATGGTCGCGTTATTATCCCCTTACCCCATTCCTCAGGTGCCAGCCGCTGGCACCAAATCGATGCCAATCGAGTTCTAATCCATCAGGCCGTCGGGCTGATCAAAACTCACCTTCACAATCTTTTCCCAGATCTATGAACTCGCTCTTATCCAATCTCCAATATTTGGTGGTGGTCAGAGAGTAAGTGATGAAGCGTTCAACCGCATAGCGGATGGAACGAGATGTACTCGCTCTTATCCAATCTCCAATACCTAATACCCAATTTCTAACTTCCAACCTCAAACCCCCATTAAACCAACAAGCCCCACCAAATCGCCGGGGCTTGTCTTATTTCTTGGCTACTTCACCTGTTTGAAGTAAATGATGATGGTGCTCTTTTCACACTCTTGATACGTGTCAAAAAATATCTGCTCAGACATGGGCAACCCTGCCTGATCCAAGAGCTGAACCCACATGGAATAGGACGAGGCCGTAGGCCCCTCTACAATATCCGTCAGATCGAATTCGTATCCCGCGGGGCCATACTTGGTAGCAATGCCAGATACGGTCACCTTTTCGACATCTTGGCCCGCCAATTGCCCTCCCAACTTGACGACAACCCCAGTGACAGGCGCGCCATTCAAACTCAACACCTGCCCCCCCACGCCCATCCAGCTACAACCCAACTCGGCATGATAGAGATTGGGGATATATTGGGGATTGCCTTCATGCAACACGAAGGGCATATCGCTCTCTTGAGCACCTTCTGTTGTCGCTGTTGCCGTCGCTTCAGTAATGGGCGCCAGTGTCACCGTGGGCTCTGGAGTATTGGTAATGGTAGGAACTAGGGTATTGGTTGGTGTAAGCGTCCAGGTGGGCGGCAAAACCTGTCTCGGAGTGGGTGTAAGCGTATCTAACTCCATTGCTACCGGCATTGTCGGAGGTGGAAACGGGTTGATCCCGGCGTAGGGATTAAAAAAGATTGTCAAAAATACCACCCCAATGCAAAGCGCCATCACTAAGACGACGACCGTCAGAATATTCCACACTAAATTAGTACGGTCTGGCGAATCATCATCCTCGTCTATATAATCAAAAACATCTTTGTTCATATTTCAGTCCCTTTCCATAGGGTTGATCGTAAGGTCATCGTTATGGTAAGTAAATTATGATTTCGCTTTGAGCTCGAAGATCCTCTAACCATTGTTCGAGTACTTGGGTTTGCACTACCCGGTATGTATTCGGATTCAGCGGGTATGCAGGGTCCTTTTCAATGAGTTGGACAATATGATATCCCAAAATCGTTTGAATAACCGAACTGTACTCTCCAGGCGATAGATTGAAAACAACCTCATCCAACTCTGAAACAGTCAGGTAGCCTCGGGGAAACCAACCTAGATCTCCTTTCGTCAGTGGATCATACTGCTCCGCCAGTGTTTCGAAATCGGCACCAGCTTCAAGTTGGTTGAAAACCTCATTCGCTTGATCTGAATTATATAGCAAAACCTGATGAGCGTGCACTTGTTCAGCAGTTTCAGGCACTTTGGAAACCACCTGATCACGCATCCAGGCCGCAGCAATTGAGCGCGCCAAAGCAGCTCTGAAGCTTTCATCTGTGTATCCATGTGTCACCAGCCATTCCTGCAAAGCTTGCTCTCCAATATCCAGCTGCTCGATGCGAGTTTGTACCATCGATTCATCAACGACAAACCCGGCCTGCGCGGCAGCCTGAGCCATCAGGAGTTGATCGACCAGATCTTGAATGACAAACTGTTCATCTTCAGTTGCCAATTCCGTGCCAACGGCGGCTCTATAGCGGGCTATCTCTGCCTGGTACTCAGCCTCGGTGATTCCTTCACCGTTCACCAGTGCGGCCAGGCTTACAGGGGTCTCCGAAGGTTCAAGAGGGGTAGGAGTATCTATGTCATCCAGAACTGGGGTTGACGATGAGATTTGAGTTACTTCTTGAGTTGTTTCTACCGGTCCTGGCTGGCATCCGGTTAACAAGACCACAACCAGTATCCAAATAAATATAAATTCGTGCCATTCATTCATGATAGACATTGTTCCCAATTATACTGGCAACAGCCCTGAGAGAGAAGCAGTTATAATAGATATAGTACTCTCAATAAAGGAGAGAGCAATGCAACCCGATCAACAGATTATCCATACCTTACGTTCGGCAAACGCATCTCTCAAAGAAGAGTTTCAAGCATTGCAGGCAGAGAATAATAAACTCCGCCAGATCATCCATGCACTCAACACGCTGCAATACAATCTAGATGCAATCACCCCAGAAACAGATGTTCTTGGTTTGGTCAGTAAAATCCTTTTTGCCGCGCTGGAAGCTGTCGACTCAGAAAATGGCACTTTGATGCTGCTAAATCCTAGAGAGAATCAACTAGTTTTCATAGAGGTAATCGGCCAAAACCGCGAAGCACTATTGGGATATCGTATGTCCGCAAACCAAGGTATTGCCGGATGGGTACTCAACAACAATTCCCCTATTCTTATCCCTGATGCACGAAAAGACCGGCGATGGTTTTCGAATATCGATGAAACAACCGGGTTCAAGACCACTTCAATTTTGGCTGTACCTCTTTACGATAACAAGCGTCCATTAGGCATAATCGAAATCGTCAACACCCGCTCCGGAGATCCATTCCATGAGGGCGATTTAGACGTTCTTACTCTCGTGGGGCGTTTGGCATCACTGGCACTGGTACGCGCTGAAGAAACGACCATTGAGTAGCATAAGACACCAAACGAGACTCTTAGGTGATTGTTTTCAATAGTACATGTGCTAGAATGAACTAAAGTTGATTTTTCGGCGGGGAACACATTTATTCCCGAATCGCCCCGTTTAGTTCCCATATGCAAGGTTAGGAGGCAGCTATAGTTACTCGGCGACGATTGGTGGGGGTTCTCACACTCCTTTCATTGGAACCCCATAGCGTGCAAGTCGAACAATATGACTACAGTAATCCTAATTGACGACCACCCTATTGTGCGAGCAGGAATGAAAACAGTGCTCAACGCTGCTCCGGATATCACCGTGATTGCCGAGGGCAGCACCGGAGAAGATGCCCTAAACCTGGTGAAAGGTAAACAGCCAGATGTGCTGGTGTTGGATCTAAACCTGCCGGACATCAATGGCCTGGAAGTCACCCGCAAGCTGGTCGCGCAGGGGGAACCCACTGCGATATTGGTTCTGACCGCTCACGAAGAAACGCAAATGATCTTCAGTTTACTAGAAAGCGGAGCTACCGGCTACGTGCTCAAAGACGAGGCATTGGAAACGCTGGCCCATGCGGTTCATGCCGCGGCACGTGGCCAAAGCTGGCTCAGTCCCACGGTTGCCAGCAAAGTCATCCAGCGGGCTGGCCTTAGGGAGCAGCAACCACCCGCGGGGGCGGACAAACCTCTTCAACCAGAATCCCCCCTGACATCCCGCGAGATGGAGATCCTCAAATTGTTAGCGGAGGGGTTGGATAATGCCGCTATTGCCAAAAAACTGGTCATTACCAAACGCACTGTCCAAAATCACGTCAGCAATATTTATGGCAAGCTGGGTGTGACATCGCGGGCTGAAGCGATGCTCTACGCCATCCAACTTGGATGGGGACAGGTTCCTTTATGGAAGAGTGCTCCTGATGACTCGAGTGGCAAATCGTAGACAATATCTTCAGATCGGAATTTATACTTTGATTGCATTCGTATTGCCTGCGCTAATAACCATTGGTGCTAGTTTTAGAGGCTGAATCGAGCGATGGAAAAACGA
>CAZUSV010000281.1:0-5316 GCA_964622645.1 uncultured Anaerolineales bacterium | reverse complement strand
AGATTATCGAAACATCCTTCTACTCACCCATGTGCCGCCCTTTCGAGAAGCGTGCTGGCACGAAGGGAGTATCTCCGATGATGATTTCCTGCCGCACTTTACGTGTAAAGCCGTTGGAGACGCCTTGAGAGAAATCATGCTTCAAAATCCACACACGAATTTGACCGTCCTGTGCGGGCATACACATGGCCGTGGAGAAGTAGATATCCTTCCCAATTTGCATATAAAAACTGGCGGTGCCGAGTATGGCCAGCCAGAGATACAAGAAATGATGATTGTCGAATGACTATGGGGGATGGGAAATTCACCTCTTGAAATTCACCCAATTTCTGCCATAATATAGAGGCCCTGCCCAGGGTGCCCCCCTCACTCTGGGTGGGGTTTTTTGGGGTGAATGTGTTTCATTGTGTGACTCAACCCATAAGTTTGCCGTTTTGGCAAACTTATGCTTCCAAAAAACAAAATGGGCGGCGATTCTGGGAGCAAATCCTGTGTATCCATCTCAATTATCCGAACATTACACACAGAAATGCCTGTTTTTCTCTATGTATGGCATGAAACAACTCCTCGTTTTTCGGCAAACTTATGCTTCCAATTACGGCAAGGATATGGGTTGAGTCACACACAAATTTTCCTGAGAAAAATATGGACGTGATCGTTACTGACCTCGAAGGCACCCTCACTACTGGTTCTAGTTGGCGCGGCTTCCGCACTTACTTCAAGCAGCATTACAGCGCGCGGAACTACAATTTGTTTTTCTCCCGCTTCCTGGTACGCTTTCCCCTGATGAAATTGGGCTTACTCAACCGCCAGAAGACGATGGCTGCCTGGCTGCAAGCGGAGATTGGTCTTATGCGAGGACTGCCAGCCAGCGAAGTCAACGCCATGGCCGAGTGGGTGGTCTTCAACGAAATGTGGCCCAAGAGCCGTCAAGATGTGCTGTTGGAAATCAACAAGAAGCGACTTTCAGGTGCACAGATTGTGGTGGTTTCCGGCGCTTACCAACCCATTGTGGAGGCTTTTGCCCGCAAGATGGAGATAAGAGTACTGTTATATGATCTTTATAAGTTCCTGATTATTTTTGTTGATATAATGATGAATATATGGGATGATCAATCTGAATAGATGTAACAAAGTTCCCCTACTTACATCGCCTAACCCCTCAGTAGCCCCGTTGCTGCTTTCATCTCGTTGCCCCCCCTGAATCAACATCCTGGTGCCATTGTGGCTGGTTTTGGTGGGGGATTGTCGTTCGCCTTGATTGTGGGGTAGGGGCCTGTTATTTGATTGAAAGGGGTCCGTTTATATTGAAATCATAAAGGGCTTGTTGAAAATCTGGTTATAGATTCTTGAATAGTGGTTTGGCTTAGAATTATGCAATAGATATTTGGGATAATGTATCACGATACTAAAAAGGATCGATTATGGGACATATCAGATTAGGTATTCTTCCAAAAACTCATAAGTGGAAAGATGTTATCGAATACCTGGGGGATCCAGATATTCCGGTTGCCACGATTGCCGACAAGACATTAGATAATTCGCAAGATATTCTGCAAAACGAAATTTCTAAATCTAGTGTTACCTTTTGCATTTGGCTTTTATCAAAGATGGTTTTATCGGCAAAGGATGACGATTTTACAAACATTTTGGTTAGTCAAGGAATTGATGTCACAGCAAAAACAAATGCAACAAGATTTATAACCGAAGCATCCAATTTCACATCACAACAACTAAACCAAATTACTCCTCGCACGGCAGTAAATAATATTGCTGCTCTAGCTTTTCGCGAAACTTTAACGAGAACAGTTGGAATTTATGGAAAGACCCTATTTGGCTCCCAAATTGTAGATATTCGATTGGCTTTAAAAAGGTACTCCACAAACAAAACATATAGTAATCTGCTTCATATGTACTTTAAGAGTTTCCTAAGCAGAACTCTTAGATTTATCATTGATAAAGAAATAGCGAATCATTTAGGCCCTGGTCAAAGATTCAAAAATGTTCAGCAGCTTGTAGAATTTGAAGATGCTCTAGATTATTATGCAGAACAAACAGCAAGGATAGTTGATGAATTCTCTGGTGGGTGGTATTCAAAAAAGGTATGGCAAACAGGAGATATTTCCAAAGGGGATGTAGAAAAATTTGTCCATGTTGCTTTACAAAAACTCCGCAAAGATCTTGAATTAGGCCAAGTACAATGATGAATACTGAAATAGTTGCTCTTTGTGGAACTGCAAAAATACCATCGGATATAAAAGGGAAAGATTATTCCGTTATAAAAATTGGACAAAATTTTCCTACTAGCAATTTGCGTTTAGAAATAGAAAACGTATCCCATCAACTGTTACAAAATATTTCCGATATTTCTTTAGATTTATTAGAGATAGCATCTTACGTATATCATGCAGATGGCTCAATAAAGCGGGGGACAAATAAAGATGTGTTTTCGGAAAACTGGGTTAGGAAATATAATTTTGTTATTCCTGTTCGAGTACCTGGTTTTTGGGAAGATAGTTTAACTAAAATGATTTTAATTAAGCTTTTGAGCTATTTGACGGAAGACGATTACAATTTCTCCTTCTCCAAAATGCAAACTCAACCCGAACAGTTGGTATTTAAAGAAATCTCTGATGAACTGCCATACAGTCCAGATGCGGATTGTGTCATGTTGTTCTCAGGGGGAATGGATTCTTTATCTGGTGCAGTTCATCTAAATTCTATTGGTCGAAAACCAATCTTAGCTAGTCATCAATCGAATCCGGTAATATCAAACTTACAAAAATCTCTAGCGAAATCAATAAGGAGTCAATTCCCAAGCTGGGCATTTCCACACTTGGATATAACTATTAATAGAATGAAGGATGGGTCGCCTGCTCTAGAGCACTCTCAAAGAAGTAGATCGTTTCTGTTTTTTACTTTTGGGTCATTAATTGCTTTTGAGCTAGGTTTAAATGAGTTATTTGTTTGCGAAAACGGGATAACTACCTTCAATCTTCCTCGGCTTGGCCAAACGTTAGGTTCTATGGCTTCAAGATCTACGCACCCTAAAGTTATCCATCTATTCGAAGAATTGGTAAATAGGGTATTTGAAACAAAAATCAAATTGATTAATCCTTTCATCTGGAAAACAAGAGCAGAAGTTATTGAAATTCTCATGAGAAGCGATTCTTCTTCATTATTACCTTTGTCTTCATCGTGTAACCATTCAAGAAGGCCTAAAATTCACCCTCATTGTGGCACTTGTTCTCAATGTGTAGATCGGAGATTTGCAATAGCATCAACGGAATTAGAAAATTTGGATGACGAAATTATTGGATATGAAAAAGATATATTTTTCGATGAGTTATCGGAGGGAGAGGAAATTATGCAGGCCATGAGTCCTGTACAATTTTCACTTTTTGCCCGAGGAATTGATATTGATCAGTTTTGTGCTAAGTATGGACAAATTTATGATGCAATTGACAGCCTAGACGGTGATGATGAAAAAAAACTAAGCGACATATACCAATTGCACCAACGTTATGCCAGGGAAATTCATGATGTGCTAGGTATAAAACATTCCGAAAATTGGCATAGAGTATTTAATAAAGAGTTTCCAGATACATCATTGCTTATGCTAACAGGGGCTGGCTCAGATCGACGATCAGATCCTCTAATTTCTGAAACTGGCGAAAAATTGATTGATAAATTGGCCAATTGCCCAATCTCCAAGATTAAACCTTACGAGGACATATGTGAAGATATTTTTACTTTTTTGTTCTGTGAAGATCTTCCAGCCGAAGAATCACTAATTCCCCCCGATTCGCAATCTGAAACTGATCAAGGTTACCAACGTAGGGATCTTGTATTTAGGAATAAAGCATCTAATGGGCTTTGGTCAGAAATCAAAAGGGAATTTGATGCAGATGGAATAATAGTCGATGCGAAAAATTACGACGATGAAATTGATGGTAATACTGTAAGAAATTTTTCAGCAAAATACCTAAAAAAACATGGTTTAGGAAGATTCGGGATAATCGTTGCACGGCAAGTGCCCCACGAAACGAGAAAAGTGGTTTCAAAACAAGTTCGGATTCCAGCAGCTATCGAAGCTCAAAAGGAAGAATGGAGGGAGGATAAAATGGTTGTCCTTTTGGATGATGACGATTTGAAATCTATGTTAAAAATGAAAATGAAAGGAATAACACCGAGTTCTTTGATAAGTGACAGAATTTATACACTTAAATCTAGAATGTAATGAAAAGTATCAAATGATGGTGTGAAAGGAATAAAATGAATATCCATGAAATATTGCGTGACCCGATTTGGCAATCTATTGGAGTCATTATTGCCATCATTGGAATAATTATCCCCATCGTCTATGGAAGAAAAAAATCGTATTATCGAAAGAATGAGCATAGAAATGAAGAATTATTAGATATTGTGATTCAGATAAAGAAATACGCAAACATAATTTTGATAGAAAACGAGAAAACACTTAGTCCGCTGTTTCATGATAAACCAAATAGGAAGAAGATCAAAAATAGCTTACACGAGTTGTTCATCGAACAAAAAGGTCGAGCTAATTTTGGTGAGTGGGAAGGATATCTCACAAACGCACATAAAATTATTAAATATCGACCAGTGAAAAGGCTAATAGCAGAATTGATAACCCTATTGGGCCAGCTACACAATTCCCTCTACTCTTATTCTGACTCTTCCCGTGCTGGAGAGTCAAATTTTAATACAATGAAACACTATATGATGGCGTCGATTGAAAATGAAAGTGTTTCAATTACTAATCTCAGATTGAGTGCAGATAGTTACCTTGAATTTATTCGTGGAAAAATTGAAAAAATCGGTGTTATCGCCGGCAAGTTAAAAGCTCTAGCATAGAAATATTTCAAAATTGGTTCGGAAATAAACTGGGGATATGCTCAGTTGCTATAGACGCCAGAGTTTGCGTTCGCGAACAATTATGAGAGCAGACGGATATGCGTTGAAAAATTAAAGCTCTTCTGAGTGGCTTTGGGTATGTTTTTTACTAGCTTCTCTGTATTTGGTACTTGGATAGATAAGAATACGAATCCGTTTTAATCTCCAATCTGGGTGAGCAAGACATAAATGACCTATCCCTGAAGCGAAGTCCATAAGAATAAATATGCCTCAGAAGATTTTGGCCGTTTGACACCAACTGAAGCACAATTGTTGGAAATCTTTGTGACCAATTGGGGGCGAGTGCTATCACATGAAGAATTGGCATTCTTGATTCAGGGGTTTGAAGTAAGTGGTGATGAGGCTCCCGAAATCCTGCGTCCGTTGATCAGCCGATTA
>CAZUSV010000280.1:0-5364 GCA_964622645.1 uncultured Anaerolineales bacterium | reverse complement strand
TTGATCATCGTCTTCGCTGCATAATACAGGAGCACTAAATGGATAAATTAGGTGTAAATCTGGGATTTCTCTTATTTCAAATCCTGAACTTCTCCATCCTTGCGATCTTGTTGTATGCCTGGGCCTATAAGCCCATCGTCAAGATGCTCGAGGAGCGCAAAAATAAAATTGCCCAGGGTCATGAAGACGCGCGTGTCGCTGCAGAGGCGCGTGAGAATGCTGAAGAGGAAGCCAATACGATCCTGGCAGACGCCCAGGCTGAAGCCAACAAGATTGTGCAGGAAGCCACTGCACGCGCCGACAAGGTGGGTGGCGAGGTCAAAGCAGAGGCTGAGGCCGAAGCCGCTAAGATGCGTGATGAAGCCCTGGCAGAAGCTCAGGTCGAGCGCGACCGCATGTTGGCGGATATGCGTGGGCAAATCGCTTCTCTGGCGATCGCCGCTTCTCAAAAATTGATTGGTGAATCGCTCGATGAAAAACGCCAGCACGCACTGATCGATGAGTTCTTCTCTGGTGTGAAGGATGGCAAGGTGGTCGTTTTAGAAGGCGAAGGTCTCTCTGGTGCTTCTGCTGAAGTGACCAGCGCAGTTCCGCTCTCCGATTCTGAACAAGACACCATCAAGCAAGATGTCCTCGCCAAAGTTGGCGATCAAGCAACAGTTACCTTCCGAGTCGATCCCTCGATTTTAGGTGGATTGATTTTGCGAGTTGGTGATAAAGTCCTGGATAGTTCGGTTGCAGGTCAACTGGAAGAGCTACGCCAAAGTCTAGGATAGGGTTTTTGAATAATCCTAAAAAAGGGGTCTACGTCATGCGGAGCATGACGTAGACCCCTTTTTTTAGGGAATAGCCTAAAAGTGTTTACTTTGGGCACATTTATTGGTAAGCTAAGAAGCTAAACTTCTCAGAGAAGTTTAGCTTCTGCATTTGTTGAAGGATGTTTTTAAACAGAGTCTCGCTTTCAGAATTGATACGTCACTTGTCGGGTGATATCTCCACTCCTAGTGCTGAAGTCTCCATAACGGGTGTTGTTCAAGATTCCCGTCGGGTTCAACCAGGGATGCTTTTTGTTGCCATCCCTGGCTTGAGCGTGGATGGCCATGACTATATCCTGCATGCTATCGAGCGGGGGGCTGTGGCTGTGATTGGCTCACAGCATCTGGAAAGATTGGATGTGCCTTATATCCGAGTCGATCACGCCCCGCGAGCCCTGGCTACTCTCGCTGCGGCTTTTTACGGTTTTCCAGCTCGAAAGTTGACCGTAATTGGTGTTACTGGCACAGATGGCAAGACGACCACCTCCAATTTCATCTTCCATATTTTGAAGGCCGCTGGATTAAGAGTGGGTATGATCTCCACGGTCAACGCGGTGATCGGTGAACAGACCACCGATACCGGATTCCATGTAACCACACCTGAAGCCCCAGATGTGCAGCGCTACCTGGCCGAAATGGTTGAGGCTGGACTGACTCATGTCGTATTGGAAGCAACTTCCCATGGGTTGGCACAAGAGCGCATGGCAGCATGTGATTTCGATATTTCCGTGGTGACCAATATCACCCATGAACATCTTGATTACCATGGCTCATATGCAGCTTATCGTGAGGCCAAGGGACGCCTGTTCTCTTATTTAGGAGAAACCAACCCCAAATCTCGCGGGAACATTCACCTTGCGGTTCTAAATTTCGACGATCAATCGTATGAGTATCTGAAATCTTTGTCTCAATCTCCCATCCGCCAGCTTAGTTATGGGTTGTCCCCCGAGGCGGATATCCACGCTGAAGGAATTACGCACATCCCCAGTGGGTTGAAATTTCAAATCTCGGGTGCAGATTTTTCTCTTGATGTAGAATCCCGCCTGTTGGGGGAATATAATGTCTCCAATATTTTGGCTGCAGTTGGAGCGACCGTGGTGGGGCTGGGGGTTGAGCTCGACGCCGCCCATGCTGGGATTGCCGCATTGCAGGGCATCCCTGGTCGCATGGAGCCTATCGAATTGGGGCAGAACTTCCTGGCCATCGTGGACTTTGCCCACACGCCCAATGCTTTGAAACGAGCATTGCAAGCCGCGCGACCCATGACAAAGGGCAGAGTGATCGCTGTGTTCGGCTCAGCGGGTTTGCGCGACCGTGAGAAGCGCCGCCTGATGGCTGAAGTTTCCGCTGAATTGGCCGATCTGACAGTTTTTACGGCAGAGGACCCGCGCACTGAATCCCTGGATGATATCCTGGCTGAGATGGCCCTTGGTGCAGAGTCCAAGGGGGGCATAGAGAATGACACTTTTTGGCGCGTGCCCGATCGTGGCGATGCGATTCGTTTTGCGCTTAGTCTGGCTCAGCTTGACGATATCGTCATAGCGTGTGGAAAAGGCCATGAACAATCGATGTGTTTTGGTGAGACCGAATATCCATGGGATGATCGCACAGCCATGCACGCTGCACTATCTGAATACCTGGGAATCGATGGGCCCGAAATGCCCAGGTTGCCAACATCAAAATAGATTTGTTCTTTGAGTTCAACTATGATACATTAATGGTAGCAACTCAGCCAAACGATGAGTCTCCCGAAAAAAGGGTTTGCGCAGGGGGCGAAGCCCCCTGCGCAAACCCTTTTTTCGGGAAAATCCGTTCCGAGGCTGAGCAGTTGCCAATAATGAATATTTGATAAGGAATTCAACCCCGCACGTTCGAGCAATAGGATAAAATAGCGTGCTTGAACTCCAGAACAACAACCACTCACTCAAAAAAATCCTTTCATGGTATTTCTCTTTCGCTTTCCTAGGCGCTTTGGGGGGACTGATCTATCTGCTAACGATTCCACCCGATCCGAAGAATAGTTTGTTATTCGGGTACTCGGCGTCGCGGGTGGTATTGATCGTTTTCTTTCTCTTTGCAATCGTCGGTGCGGCATACTTCGCCCGAAAATCCTGGAACGATCTGCGCTGGGTGCAAAAGCTAGATGCACTGTTCTTTGATAACTCTAAAACAGCCGATTTTGGATTAGTAATTTCAGGCGCGATATTCCTTAGTTGCGGTTTGTTGTCTTTGATACCGTTGTTTCGTTTCGGACAGTTCGCCGCCTACGCCGAACGCTTGCGACCGATAGTTTTTTTTATCATCCAAATTAGCTTTCAGACCATCATCCTGATTTTACAGAGAACTGCACGCCTGCATTGGAATTCTTTCGCGCGTGAAATACGTGCCAACCGCCTGACATCGTGGATTGCCGCAGGCTGCATGGCTATCTTTGTGGTTCTTTGGGTTGCAGTCTCACGCACAGGCATCGGCATCCAGCCCACCTCCAGAACAAATTGGTACGAAACCGGCGTCCCAGTTCTGGCGATTCAAGTTGTAATAGCCGGGCTGATTGCAGGGCTCGTCGCTGGTCTGATTGCCTGGATTTCACGCAGGAAGAAGAATCCTCCCCAGAGCTTGCCCAGAGTGAAATCGAAGGGTTGGGGGTGCTCGAAGAGCAGGGGAGCGGTATTAGACATCCTCCTCAGTATCCTAATCTGGGCGCTGACTGCCTTCCTATGGATCCAGGCCCCAATGGCCCCAAACTTCTTTGCCCCCGGTCCATATCCACCCGATAACGTTTATCTGCCCTATTCAGATGCCGCTAGTTTCGATATCAGTGCCCAATATGCCCTGATAGGAAAAGGGATTGCCAATAGAAGTGTATTCAAGGGCCACAACGCTTACCATGGGTTTTTGGCCTTTCTGCATTTGCTGGCCGGTCAGGATTACTCCCAGCTGGTGACGCTGCAAGTCATCATCTTTGCAGTCCTTCCAGTGATTGTATTCTTTATCGGCAAAGGGATGCAGGGCCGTTTTTTCGGGCTTTTCATGGCGGGCTTGGTCATTTTCCAGGAACTCAATGCGATTGTCTCCGGCAATCGGCTGAACTTGTCGCATTCTAAGTTGCTGTTGACCGAAATCCCTACAAAAATTGGCCTAGCTCTCTTAATCTTGCTGTTGTTCCTCTTGCTGCGCAAGCCTAGGAACAAATTTGCCTACGCATTTCCGCTGGGCGGCGTGCTGGGGATTCTCATCATGCTGCGTTATAACACGCTGGTGATGCCGTTTTGTGTCATCGCAGGATTTGCGCTCGTTTTCGGCAAAGATTGGCAGAAGTGGTTGAAAGCTTCAGTGATCATGATCCTTGCTCTTGGCATCACCATCTCCCCATGGATGTGGCGCAGTTGGAAGATATCTGGTAACCCACTATTCTTTGCCCCGAAATTAGTCTATCGTCTCAAATTGGAATTCCAGAGACCGCTTGAGCCGCTGCCACCCGACGACCCTATTCCTGACGCTGAACTCGATAGTGGTTTCTTCTCCCTGCCTCAGAAGTCTGCGAGTGCTGCATCTAAGCTTGTGAGTTTATCCCCACCTCAGACGATAGCAGCCGGAACTGCTTCGCCTTTTCGGCAAGGTGCGCCGGTTAAAATGGGGATCAATGAAGATGGCAAAGTTTATCTCATCGTCAGCAACTTCGTTCATAACCTGATTACCAACTTTCTCATCTTGCCCACCCGACTCCCTTTCGATTATCTGCCTGCCTCTATTGCTGACGGTTCGCTCTACGAAAGTTCGCCATTTTGGAAGAACTATACAGATGGCTGGCTCGAAGATCTGTCGGCGGTAGATATTATTGGCATAGCTATCAACCTTTTGCTCTTATCGCTGGGCATCGGAGCATCCTATTACAAGTGGAAATGGGCTGGTCTGATCCCCCTGGGTGTGCTTTTTGCCTACCACCTTTCAACCGCCCTGGTGCGAGATTCGGGAGGGCGCTATATCGTCCCCGTGGATTGGATCATGCTGCTTTACTTTGCCCTCGGCCTGTTGCAACTCGCCCACTGGGGCCTGACCTGGTTAGGGCTATGTTTCTATAAGGAAACCAGGAATACAGGAGAAAAATTCCTGGCTTCCTGGCTTCCTCATAAAAATATAATCCTTCTCCTGACCTTGCCTTTCTTCCTGTACGTTCTGTCCGTGACCGTGCTGGATCAATCCATGCCCCAGAAGTACATATACTTTTCGGAAAGCGAAATTCTGGAACGCTTGATTCAGGCTGGATTGCAGGATCAAACCCATTTCGATGAAAACAGCTTGAACATATTCCTTGATCACCCCAACGCCAGGGCTGTCTTTGGCATAAACCTTTACCCGCGCTTCTTCTGGGGCAATCAAGGCCTGCACCGGGGCATTTACCTGGATCACCCTTACTCGCGGCTGGCTTTCACCATGATTGCCGCATCAGGTCTAGAATACGCTCTCTTGCCGCTGACCGAACCCCCGGCGACCTTCCCCCATGGCGCGGAAGTGATCGTCATCGGCTGCCAGAGTGTAGACCGGCGCG
>CAZUSV010000279.1:0-5378 GCA_964622645.1 uncultured Anaerolineales bacterium | reverse complement strand
TTTTTACTCGCCTACAGCTTCAATTGCTTGTAGGTGGCAACTTGAGTTATTTAATTGAGACGTGGTCATAAATAAAAAACACCGCACGAAGGTCTAGCCAAAGTGCGGCGACCTCCGTAGTATTGCAGTTGCACACCAACAAGACCCGGAGGCAACTGAATGCTACAACAAAAACCGTTACTTGTCATCTTCGTATCACTTGTAGATCGAATACCAATGCCAGTCCCGCCGAAGAAACGCAAGCGAGGCAGGCCCAAAACATATTCAGATCGGTTGATAATCAAAGCATTAGTCATCAATCAATGATCGTTCGACGATTATATTCTGCCTACAGTTTATTGAAAGGATATAACCACTACCTAAGGTAGTGGACCAAGAAAAGGTTCTACCGGTGTAGAGAATATGACGAGTATCATGTATCAACCTAGAAGGTGCGAAACTAATAGGAGATACATGATGGCTCGTCAATTTAGAAAGTTAGCACACTCTTTATATGAGTGCAAGTACCATATTGTGTTTTGTCCAAAGTATCGGTACAAGATATTGAAAGAAGACGTTTCGAAATATGTTAAGCAGCAGGTTTACCGACTAAGTGATCAGAAGGATGGAGTAGAAGTGCTGGAAGTGAATGTGCAGGAAGATCATGTACACATGGTGGTTTCGATACCACCGAAGTATGCAGTCTCACAGTACATGGGATATCTGAAGGGCAAGTTAGCCCTGAGAATGTTTGATCGGTTTCCCGAATTGCGCAAGCGATACTGGGGACACATAGCAAGTAATTTGGTACAGAATCTATCCAACCTACTCTGCTTCCAATATCAGTATCCAATCATTTCCCCGGCCTGATGTTGGCGGTGCATAGGTTTGAAAGGCTGCATTAGTGGTAGTATGGAAATAGTAGGAGCAACCATAGCGTGGATCGTACCAGGTTTCCTTGACTCGTATGGACTTGAATACGCGTTTGTTGATGGTAAATGACTCGCCTCTTGGCGAATATACAATGGCAAATGAACCATTTTTTGATCGGGCTGCCCTAATTTTGGCTCCTCCGTAACTGGGACCATCCACGATAATATTTTGGTCAGGTATCAATTCTTGAAAAGGAAACGCTTCGAACAAGCTTCGCACAAAGCCCATTTGAAACGCACCAGATGTATCCAACGATTCGTACCAGGGGATATTTGCCCAAAGAACTGGCTCGTGCTTGGGTTCCCACATTTGCCAGATACAATTATGACCATAGGTATGTCCACACGCGCCAGCCATTAGCGCCCAATATGCGACTTGGCGGGTGTCATAATCGTCGAAACGATCATAGCGTGAGGCATCCTTGTAATAGAAGCCAACTGGCATGGTTTCATAATGTGGTTCTCCATCCAAAGTTGGTTTGGGTGGGTCAAGAGCGTAGTCATAGTCAATGAACAGACCATTATCGTGGTCGTGTGCCCCATGAGACGACTGGCACATGTTGAAGTCTAACCATTCTGCCTGATGAAGAACCTCAGCCGAACGTCCAGGTCCGCGTGGATGAAAGGTAATTAGGTGTGTGCCACTATCTCCCTCTCGCACACCCAGCGCCATCGCCTCAATGATGGCATATTCTTCTTCACTTTCAATAAAAGCATCGCCGCCTAAAATCCAAATAATAGAATTATTTCGATAACGATTGCCAATAAATTTACCATAAGTATGAGCATTCTCTAAGGTAAAAATGGAATTTGTATTTTCCCCAACTTTTTTCCAGCCAGATCCCCAGGTGGGAAGCATCCCGATAAACAGCCCAAATTTCTCAGCTTGTTGTACAACTTTATCTACATGAAGAAAATAAGCTTCATTAGGGGTGGTTGGATCACGGTCAATCAGTGGGAGATCGCCATACGCATTGGGAATATCTATGCCACCTAATTCAGCCAAGGCAACAGCCTGGATGACTGTAAAGCCCTTAGCTGCGCGATTGCTCAGATAATACTGCGCATCTTCAAAGTTTAGACGGTGAAATAATTCCCATGCTGTATCGCCGAGGTAGAAGAATGGCGAACCATCCTCGTATTCTATATAACGATGATTGGCTGCTACTCGCAATTTATCCAGCTTGTTTTTAAACTTGGTTATCTGCATAATCAACTTCAACTCCATAAAATAAGATATTCAAATACGCCTAGATACAATGTCAATCCACCTTGATTGCATTCTATTTCGAATTTCCATCTGAGAAGCAAGGCAACTTCAGGGTTTAGTTTTTTCCCCACATCGAATGACTGAACGAGTTTCGCGAAGAATCCTAGTAGATGAAGAGCGCATTCACTTTCTCGTAAGACACAGGCTCCATCTCTCATAGCCATCCAGTGGTTCACTCAATTCAACGCAATCATATGAGCTTCGCCTTCACCATCCAGATGCTGTTCATACTCTCGATCTGGTTTCTTGCGAAAGATGGCTCGCTTCAGACCACCTTCGGTGTAGTTCTTCCGAATGTTGTACACCGTAAGGGATGAGAT
Source organism: uncultured Anaerolineales bacterium (assembly GCA_964622645.1). GTDB lineage: Bacteria > Chloroflexota > Anaerolineae > Anaerolineales > UBA11858 > NIOZ-UU35. The sequence continues at coordinate 2,877 of CAZUSV010000279.1, read as the reverse complement.
TTCAAATTCAACGCAAATTTCATGATATTTCCAATTCGGATCGCCTTCACTGCTGTCTGATTTGAGCAGTATGTAGGCCCTTCGGACTTCACGGGCTGACGCGTCACCGCTAGATAATATTTCTTTCAGTTGTGAACGTTCGGTTTCGGTAAGTTTTACTACATATTTTTGTTCCATTTACTTGCTTTCCTAATCAGCCCTTTGTGTTGCTATTCAGGGAGCAAGATGCACACCCAAAATAGGTTGTTACAATAAGTATATGATAAGTATATGATTGTCGAGGTGGACAATAGAACTCAAGATGTGGACAAAAAGAGCCAGATCAGAAGTAGTAATGTGTGACCTATCCAGCTAGTTGCAGGTTATTCCAGTTCCTTTTTGCCGGAAGGGCTCAGAATTTCTCGTTGATGTAATTGAACCTTTTCAAAGATAGATTGATTGTGTAACATGGTTGTGATCACAACTAAAAAAAGAGTTCAACCATGAGTACGCCCCCAACAAATCTAACAGAAAAACAATTTAATGAGCATATCAGGTTATCATTTCGACAGCAAAACGTGGATACGAGTGTCATATACTTCGCAAAGTTTTCTTGATGAGTGATCTCATCTTGCGAGATGGAAGCTTTACCACCGCAGTCATCACCGCTTGCATAATTGCAGGTTGGGTTCCAATGGCCGGTTACGGAAGGCTTGTGCTAAACTTGATACACTGATCTCTACACCTGCGTCATTGGCTAGAAACAGCACGTCACTCTCGGCTGCGTATTGGTGATCTCGGGTGCTCCGATAAGCTGTCGCTTGCACATCAATACTTGTCCACGAAAATGTTGCTCAAAGGTCAGCTTGCGTGCATGCCAATCGTAGTTGTGTTGATCAGCGACTTCCTGCCGTTTGGTCAAAATGCCGTCCCCATTCAGAAATTCTCGCAACTGCTGAGGGTTGGCCAAGTCTCGATATTCACTTTTTAATTTGCTCATCCTTATTCTCGGTTTCTATCTGGTTTTCTGCCTATCTTATCAGGTTGTACATTCCGAGTTCAGGGTGAATACTTCACATCATTGAGGGCCAATAAAAAACAAGAAATATTGCGCCAGAAATATCATTTTGGAGAAGAAAACCATTTAATGTGCGGTAGTGGATGATAAGTAAGTGAATACCGCATCACTCCACTTTTGAATCGTGTGATTTTACTTGGAGTGTCAGATTAATTCTAAACTAACTCAGATAATTTGATAACAGGCAAGATCTAAGGAATAAACCTTTCCATACCGGGTATGCGACAGTACAAACATGTGGGGAAATGTCTTTCAGGCTATTCGGTCCTTTGATCTTTACAACGAATTAGGAAGGACAACTGACCTGACAGAGTCAAAGATCTAAAGCAGATAACTCAAGATTAGTATTCAGTCTGATGCTGAAACTAAAACCAGAATCAATGAAGCAAAGAAACATTTGATGGTGTCTGATAAACCGCAGGCTGATGATTCGAGTCTCCTCCGGGGCGTAAAGAGATTAAAAAAATCCCCACAATGACGATTTGTGGGGATTCTAATTTGTTGGGTGATCGACGACAGATCGGCAATCCAGTTTCATATGATTTAATCTGCGGCGTGCAACCAACGTGCAAACTCAGTGGAAGCACTGTACAGGATGCACACACTGGATAATTGGCGCCCCCATATGCGGACTTTGTGGACGAGTTGCCGCCAGATATACGGGGCAGACGATGATAAATAAATCTTCTAAATTGAAGGGGGTGGTTCCCAAAACGGGCTATACGGATGTGTGATCATGGGTCTTCCAGGGGCGAAATGCGTCAACTTATAGTCAAAAACAATATACACGGAGGCTATATCATGCGTACCATGGCGTACTTACTCTTTCTCTTGGGGATCGCTGCGAGCGAACCTGCACTACTGCTCGCCTGGGCGGGGATCGAAATCGGATCTGTCATTCCGCTTCATCCCTTGATCCCGGCAGTGCAGATGTTCGGAACAGCAGTGCAAATGATTAGTCAGACAGTCCAATAGTCGAATAGTCTGATAGTCACTTGGTTATACCGTCAGCAATCGAGTGTTTAGCAACAAAGCCACTGACTTCCCGACTATCAGACTAACAGACTATTTGACTACTCGACTAAATGCGGGACACTTCCCCGCTACCCGCCAACCCAATTCCATACAATCCAACTATATATGCTACCACCCCCAGGGTGGACAGCAGAAAGGAGTGTTGCTGTGTCCGAAACACTCGACATCTTAGGGGAGCTCATCGAGATACTCGGCCCCCCGATCAAGGTCGATCACCGCCGGGGCTGGGCTACCTGGTGGTGCCCCTTCCATCCTGACGCCGAGCAAGCCGGCAGTTCCAAGAAACCCAACTTCGGCGTACATCTCGAAGCGGGCTACTGGAAATGCCTGCGCTGCGGTGCCAGTGGAGGCAGCCTGAAGTCACTTAGTTACAAACTGGGAGCCGACTGGCGGCCTGATCCGGGAACGTATACCACCCAGGTGGTGCAGGATAAAGACCCTACCGTGCCATACCTATCCGAAGCTATGTCCGCTGCTCGTGGTGCCTTGATGCGTTCCCCGGCTTGGGATTATCTCACCGCTGAGCGCGGCGTCCAGCCCAACACATCGTTGGTATACGGGTTGGGCTACGGTCTACCGCGACCCAAGGTTCGCAAGAAGACCTTCCGCATGGCTAAAGAAAGCAGCCTAGCGACTGATAATGGCTGGTGGCTGTGGGCGGAAGGCATTGTCTATGCCGAACCCCCGACAAGCCCGGTTGCCATCCAGGTGCGCCACCTGCGTGATAAAGCGCAGATGAAGTACCAAACCTGGGGGCGCTTGCTGCAGCCCATGGGCGCCTGGCG
>CAZUSV010000278.1:0-5456 GCA_964622645.1 uncultured Anaerolineales bacterium | reverse complement strand
AGAAGCGCTCAGAGCGGTTTTTTCTATACCTTACCGACATTTTTGCGGTACACTCGCGATGGAACGAGAAAGTGGGGGCATCACAAAATTGGGGTAGAATCTGTTGTATGATGCTATTTACTTCTGGAAAAATTGGAACACACGAATTGCCCAACCGTCTGATCCGCTCGGCGACGGCGGAGAGGATGGCGGATGAGCAGGGGCGCCCAAGGCCAAAGCTGTACACCATGTACGAGGTTCTGTCGCGCGGCGGCGTGGGCTTGATCATTACCGGGCACATGTATGTGCATCCTTCGGGCAAGGCACACCCGGAGATGACGGGAATCTATAAGGATGACCTGATCCCTGACCTTGTCAGGCTGGTGGAGATTGTGCATGGGAATGGTGGCAAAGTGGTCGCGCAGATCAATCACGGCGGCAGGCAGAGCTACAAGGGTGTCACTCCCCAGCCAATTGCCCCCTCGGCGGTGGAAGAAGCGCTGCCCAAGGACACCAATCCGGCACGCGCCATGACGGCAGAAGAGATCGAGATGCTCAGCGATGCTTTTGCGCAGGCTGCCCGGCGCGTCAAAGAGGCTGGCTTCGATGGCGTGCAGCTGCATTCGGCGCACGGGTATTTGATCAGCCAGTTCAACTCGCCTTATCTCAATCGACGGGACGATGAGTGGGGGGGATCTCTGGAAAACAGGACGCGTTTTCTACGAGAGGTCACACGGGCGGTGCGGGATCAAGTCGGTGAGGAGTATCCGGTCTTGGTCAAGTTTGGCATGATGGACGGCGTCGAAGGTGGCCTGACCTTAGATGAGGGTGCACGGATTGTGGGCATGATGGCTGAAATGGGCCTGGACGGCGTGGAACTCAGCGGGGGGATGGGTGGGAAACTGCTTACCAATGTCAAGAAAGGCATCAAGCGAGAGCGAGATGAAGGTTATTTCGTCCCCTTTGCTCACGCTGCCAGGAAGGTCACTGATCTACCAATCGCGCTGGTGGGTGGCTTTCGCTCGAAGTCGGTGATGGAGCGGACGCTGAAGGAGGGAATTGCGGATTTCATCTCGATATGCCGGCCGTTGATCAATGATCCTGACCTGCCCAATAAGTTCCGGGAAGGCACTCTAGATAAGTCAGGCTGTATTTCGTCGAATAATTGTTGGGCGGAACGCGAGGGGGACGGGATTTCGTGCAAGTGTCCGATTGAGAAGATGGGCTAGTGCGCCACTGGCCCCCTAGCCCCCCCAATCCCTTCGACAAGCTCAGGGCTAGTCTGGGGGGGATTGGTGATGTGATGATGGCCCGCTACCGAAATCGGGAGATTTCGGACTCCTCGCCTGTTGCATACTGGGGTTGCCGACGAAGCGATCTCTGACTGTGCGAGGAGATTGAAGCACTCCGCTGCACTTCGTTCGCAATGACAATTTGGAGAAGGATGTGAGTTGACTGAGAATCAGAGCACTACATCGAAAGGGATGCTGACGTTCACGATTGTGTGGCTGGGCCAGTTGATCTCGACGCTGGGATCGGGGTTGACGAGCTTCGCTCTGGGGATCTGGATCTACGAGACGACTGGCTCGCCGACGCTGTTTGTGATCAATATCCTGGTTTGGACTCTGCCCAATATCCTGGTCTCACCCGTGGTAGGTGTGATCAGCGACCGTTGGGACCGGCGCATCGTGATGATCATGGGCGATACTGGCGCGGGGTTGAGTACGCTTTTTGTAGTGCTGGTGCTGTTCTATGGCGACCTCCAGATCTGGCATATCTACCTGGCGACGGCGTTCAGTTCAGCCTTTGGCGCTTTTCAGTGGCCGGCTTTTTCGGCGGCGACTTCTACGTTGGTGCCCAAGAAGCAGTTGGGCCGCGCTGCGGGTATGTCGCAGATTGGGGATGCGGTCAGCCACTTTGCAACACCGGCGATCGCTGGGGCTTTGTATGTCAGCCTGGGGATGAAGTTCATCTTATCGGTGGATGTGGTTACTTACCTGGTGGCGCTGGGGAGCTTGATGGCAGTGCGTTTTCCGAGGCCTAAAGCGACGCAGGAAGGACAAAGCGAAAAAGACACGTTTTGGACAGAAGCAATTTTTGGCTGGAAGTACATTCGGGCACGCCCTGGGTTGCTTGGTCTGCTGACCGTATTTGCCAGCATGAATTTCTTGTGGAGTATGACTTTCCCGCTGCTGATCCCCATGCTGCTGGATATGACCACCCCGGACGTGGTCGGCTATGTTCAGTCGATCGGTGGCCTGGGGATGCTGATCAGCACCCTGGTGATGAGCGCATGGGGCGGCCCTAAGCGACGCATCCTGGGGATCTACTGGGCGGAGACTCTCTCCGGGGAGGCGAGTATCTTCTTAGGGCTGCGACCCTCGCTCGTGATGATCTCGGCGGCGATGTTCGGGCTACATCTGATCTTGCCAACTTCGAATGCCAATAGCCAGGCTATCTGGCAGCGCAAGGTGGCTCAGGATGTGCAGGGGCGCGTCTTCGCCATTCGGCGGATGATCGCTTTTTCGATCGAGCCGATCGCAGTGATCCTGGCAGGCCCATTGGCCGAGAATGTTTTCGAGCCGCTGATGATGGACGGCGGTAGATTGGCCGGGGTCTTTGGCGGGTTGATGGGAGTTGGGCCGGGGCGCGGCATTGGGTTGATGTTCGTGCTGGCCGGGGTGATGTATGTGCTGATCGCTACGGTGATTCTGGCTCACCCGCGCATTCGACGGGTGGAGATCGAGTTGGAGGATGCGGTGGGTGGGGAGTAGGCCTGCCCTCACCCTTACCCTCACCCCTACCCTCTCCCGGTGGGAGAGGGAGTCTTTGGAGGGAGCTTGATGTTGCAGTATGGTTATTTTGAAGATCCGTTGAAGTTTGAGTTCGAGGCCAATGTGGTGGAGGTGCGGCGGTTGGGGGAGGGTCGCTTTGGGGTGGTCTTGGATGAAACGTATTTCTACCCGACGGGTGGAGGACAGGAGTACGATACTGGTACGCTGGGAGATGTCCCCGTGGTCGATGTGTGGAGAGACGAGACGACCTCGGTGGTGGTCCACGTGGTGGAAGAGGAATTGCTCCCTGGGCGTGTGCTGGCGAAGATCGATGCTGATCGGCGCAGGCGGCATATGCAGCATCACTCGGCTCAACATTTGCTCAGCGCTTGTTTTTCGAGATTGTTGGACCTGGAAACGCTCTCGGCGCATGTGAATGGTTACACACCTTCATCCATTGATTTGCCTGAAAGGGAACTAAGCAGCGACCAATTAGCTCAGGTGGAGTCCCTGGCGAATGAAATTGTCTTGCAAAACTTAGGGATCAAGACATACTTCGTCGAACAGGACCAGGCGCGAGCGGTGCCTCTGAGGCGTCCAGCTAAAGTGCAGGGGGATGTTCGAGTGGTGGAGATCGAGGGCTTCGACTGGTCGGCTTGTGGCGGCACTCACTGCCTCAGTACGGGGATGATCGGACTGGTTAAGATCTTCAAAACGGAACGTCAAAATAAAAAATTAAGAGTGCATTTCATAGCCGGGGCGCAAACCGCCGAGTATTACCAGGCTTTGCATGAGCAGGTCAGCGGGTTGGCAGAGGAGTTGAGCATTCATTGGGCTGATCTGGCTGAGACGGTGCGGGCGCAGTCGGAAATGCTGAAGGGTGTGCAGCGGGATTTGCGGGCGTTGCGTAAGGAGCACCTGGGGAGTGAGGCAGAGGAATTGGCCAGGGTGGCTCAAACAGTGGGGGATTACAGGTTGGTGGCGGAGTCATTTGAAGATCGGTCAGTAGATGAATTGCAGGGATTGGCGAAGGCCTTGATGGGGAAAGAGAGTCTGATTGCGGCGCTGGCAACCTTCGATGGGGGGAAACTGGCTGTGGTGGTGGCTTGCTCGATGGGGGTTGAGGTGCATGCTGGTGAATTGATCAAGAAGATTTTGGATCCGGTGGGTGGGCGCGGTGGGGGAGGCCCACAGATGGCGCAAGGTGGTGGAAGCGTGTCAAGGGAAGAGTTCGATGCGTTGATGAGGGATATTGGATTGTGGATTTTGGATTTTTGATTGTGGATTTTGGATTTTGGATATTTGCCCTCACCCCGGCCCTCTCCCAGGGGGAGAGGGGGATATTTTTGTGGGGTGGTCAAGCTTCATATGTGAGCGTATACTCGCGTATGTGCCGGAGTTGGTCGTCGATGGGGCTGCGGACGGCGATGCCGCCCTGGTTGAGGACGTGGGTATAGATCATGGTGGTGCGCACATCTTTGTGGCCGAGCAGTTCCTGTACGGTACGAATATCATAGCCGGCTTCGAGAAGATGGGTAGCAAAACTATGCCGCAGGGTGTGGGGTGTGACGCGTTTGTTCATGCCGCTATCCCTGGCAACGGTGCGAACGGCTTTCTGCGTTCCTGAAGGGTGAAGGTGATGCCGGGCGCGTTTGCCGGTACGGGGATCGGTTGAATAGTTCCTGGCTGGAAAGAGATACTGCCAAGACCAATTTTTAGGAGCGTGAGGTAATTTGCGATCCAGGGCTGTTGGGAGAGATACCCCGGGCAGGTTTTTGGCAATATCGCCCTGATGGATAACCCTTACCCTTTTTAGCTGTTCCTTGAGAGGGGGAATGAGTGTGTCGGGCAAGACAGTTACGCGATCTCTGAAGCCCTTGCCATCGCGAACCATGATGACGCGGTAGTCAAAATCGATATCTTTGACTCGCAGGCGTAAGCATTCTGAAAGCCGTAGGCCACTCCCATAGAGCAATTTGGCGATCAATTGGTGCACACCGGATAATAGATCGAGGATAGTTTTTACTTCTTCGGTGGTCAACACTGTGGGCAACCTGGCGGGACGGGCGGCGCCTATTTTCTCAAAGCTGATATCGATTTCCTTTTGGATGACTTCGCGATAAAGGAATAGAAGCGCGCTAAGGGCCTGGTTCTGCGTGGAGGCGGCGACGTTTTCTTTGACTGCGAGTTGGACGAGAAATTGCTGGACGTGATCGCCATGCATATCTTGGGGGTGCTGTTTATTATGAAAGAGGATGTAGCGTTTGATCCAATGGGTATAGGCTTGCTCGGTGCGGTAGGAGTAGTGTTTCAGGCGCAGTTGGTCACGGACGCGGTCGAGAAGTTTTTTAGGTTTGGTGCTCATGTTGCAGACCTCTTGTGTATGGGGTGGAGTTGATGTATGATGGGGGTGTTGGTTTGGTAGTTTGGTGGTTTGATAGTTGGTTAGTTGGTTAATTGGTGGTTGTTGGTTGGTAGTGTTTGGGATTTCTTGTTGGTGGTGGTATTATACACGAAAATATATGTTTTTGAAACGTTTTTGTAATCTTAACGAGATTATTTAACGCAGAACAACGCCCTTTTCATTGAAATAAGACTGACTATTGAATAAAGACTGTTAAGAATAAAAAAGAACCCCATAAGCAAGGGTTAGTAAGGCAAAAAGATATCCAAAATAGAAATTCATCGCAATTCATGGCGATA
>CAZUSV010000277.1:0-5479 GCA_964622645.1 uncultured Anaerolineales bacterium | reverse complement strand
TGAACTTTCCAATCGATTGAAGAATCAAAAACCTGGAATAGGTTCAGACTTTTTCATGCGATTACGGTTTTTAAAGGTTACGGGTTTCAGTACTACCCAAGTCGTACCGCTGCAATAAGGGAGCTACGGTATCGTGGCACACGAAGGATAAGAAGCCATACCAGTTGCCATCACCCTGGGTCCAATGATCTGCAACGATGGCTTCATCACCGGCTGACTCCCACCATGTAGCGATCCAGCGGCACTCGCCGCGATATCCAAGAGCCTGGGTTAGTTGGGGTGGTATGGGAATGGAGAGAGGAGTCAATTCATCGAGGTTGGGTAGATGATCAGTCATGGCTTACTCCAGATTGAGTACCCCAGGCCCCAGTGCAGCAACTTGCTCATCCGCGGTCAGGCCGATCACGTCAGATATATCTCTGAGCAGCAGGGGTATATCATGGCGGGCGTCCCAATCGCCTTCGAGTGCGTCTTCCCATCCTTGACGGATACGGGCCAGGCCCGTCACTATCTTCTTTCTATTAATCGTTTGTGGTGTATTGGATTTTGTCATTTCTTTCCCTTTCTAAACCATCCTGAAAATGGATTGTATAAAAAAACTCCACCAGTTGCCGCTATAGGAGAGTGTTACAATAATTCCTAACAAGCAGGGCTTATTTGCTTGTACGCCCCGGCTGCCCCTTTCAGCCGGGGTTCTTTTCTTTCCGGGAAAGCTATTTTGCGTAAGGTACTAACTGGCGATTTAGCAGAAGTGTAGCTTAACCTAGCGAAGTTGTCAAGAAACTTCGCTAGGTTTGTTAAAATAAAAAAGTGGCATTAGCCACTTTAGATACATGGGTGTAGGAATTCTTATTCGGACTTTGGTTGATATGGTGTCCCATCAGGGTTAAAAAGCCACTTTCCTTGACCTTTTCGGTGATGATAGATTTCTGCACAGTAAGCTACATCTTGCTCATTAATTAGAACTTTTTGCCCGTCACGACCTGATTTGAGAATGTATTTTTTATTTACCCATCCGCGTAATGTCGAGAATGGAATATCGTACTTATGTGCAGCCTCATTGATTCCAATACAGTTATTGGCTAGGTTTGCAAACATCTTATATTCGGGCAAATCCTCTTTTCGTAATGGTTTGCTCATACCAGTCTCGCTGACTGCAATATCTCCATCGGGTAATGCTATGGCGTCAATCTTACCGGAATCAACCATTTCATGCAACGCAGCCAGTGGTAAATCAAGTGTTTGAGCAGCATCTTTTATGGGGATGTATCGAGGTAGAGCAGCCATAGGAGGCTCCTGTTTAAGGCAAAAACACCCGACGGACCACACAGCCAGGGGGTGTTTTTTGTTCTTTGCGGGTGGCCCGCGTCGATAAATCTCTGTAGTTGAAACTAATTAGAGGCGACGACGGGATTCGAACCCGTGATCAAGGTTTTGCAGACCTCTGCCTTACCACTTGGCCACGTCGCCAAAAGAAAATGCTGATCGTTGATTGGAGATTGCCGGCGGTTTTACGAAATCCACAATCTTCAATCGAACATCAGCAATCTTGAGAGCGGGCGACGGGATTCGAACCCGTGGCCTTCTCCTTGGCAAGGAGACGTTATACCACTTAACTACGCCCGCGAGTTTCGGCTTGTTATTGAGCCGAGAATGCCGAGAGCCAGAATCGAACTGGCGACACCGCAATTTTCAGTCGCGTGCTCTACCAACTGAGCTATCTCGGCCTGAAAATACGTTTTCTCCAAACGCAGGCCAGATTTTACACGCGTCACTTTGGATTGTCAAGCAGTGTATGTGCTAAAAGCATTCTAGGGAATTCTTCAAGACAAAATTTACGCGCGTAAGTTGACGTTATCAAAAGGCCGTGCTATTATCCACTCACGGCATATTTTGTGCTGCTGCCTGAAATACTGGACTTCAAACCAAGCATCTCAAATCGATCCGCTATTATTCAATTATTCTTCATTCGGGTTTGAGTCCTCTATCAAAGGGCCTGACCCCCTTAATGGGGGAAAAGAGCGCAAACTGTCGTGCGCTCTATTTTTATCTGCATTTATAGGAGTTATCATCATGAGTTCTGATTTTATCGCCCGCATTATCGGCATGATCGTTTTTGGCTTCTTTGCTGGATATCTGGGGAGTACCTGGGGAGAATCGTTGTTTCCGCAGCCAATCATTGTTTATTCGGCTGTGCTGAGTCTGTCCGGCGTGCTAGTTGGTTTAATATTGACACCCTATATCACAACACGCCCTATGCGCGCTTTACGCTCTTTGCTAGGCCGGATCGATGCTCAAACATTGGTAGCTGGATTAGTTGGCTTGATCGTTGGCTTAGTTATTGCTGCCTTACTGGCTTTCCCATTATCGTTGCTCCCTGCTCCTTTTGGGGAAATCTTGCCCTTCATTGGTGTATTATTCATGAGTTATTTTGGGGTGGCAATATTTGTAATGCGACAAAGTGACATATTTTCGATTTTCCGCGATCGTTTACCCGGTAAGAAAAGCACCGAAGGGTTAGCTGATGAGCTCTCCAACCGGAAGATCCTAGTCGATACCAGTGTTATCATCGACGGCCGCATCGCTGATATCGCCAGGACAGGTTTCCTTTCAGGTACATTTCTAATTCCCCGTTTTGTGTTGAACGAATTGCAGTATATTGCCGACTCTGCTGACGGCCTCCGTCGCCAGCGCGGACGCCGCGGAATGGAAGTGTTGGCTCAACTGCAAGAAGAACCTGGTGTCCCTGTACAGATCAGTGATATCGATGTCGAGGGGACACGCGAAGTAGACGATAAACTAGTGATCCTGGCTCGCCAACTCAAATCTCCAGTGCTGACCAACGATTACAATCTCAACCGCATTGCTGAATTGCAAGGTGTTCCAGTTCTGAATGTCAATGAACTCGCAAATGCAGTCAAAGCTGTACTGCTCCCAGGCGAAGTTATCAAAGTAGATATCATCCAAGAGGGCAAAGAATCAGGTCAGGGGGTAGGCTATCTGGATGACGGCACTATGGTTGTGGTTGAAGATGGTGCTGATTATCTGAGCAAAGAAATCTATGTCACTGTTACCAAGGTGTTACAAACAGCCGCGGGCCGCATGATTTTTGCCCGTCCAGAAGAGAGATCCTCATGACCATAAGAATTTACAACACCCTGACTCGCAATAAAGAAAATTTCGAAACTTGGGAACCAAACAAGGTGTCCATGTATGTATGTGGGCCAACCGTATATGATAAAGCGCATGTAGGCCATGCTATGTCTGTATTGGTATTCGATATTATCCGGCGTTATTTAGAGTACCGCGGGTATGAAGTGCGCCATGCAATGAATTATACAGATGTTGATGACAAGATCATCCAACGTGCCAATCTCGAAGAAGTCGATCCTTATGATCTGGCTCAAAGTTATATCGAAGAATTCAGAGAACACCTGAAAGATTTGAATATCCTTCCGGCAACGGTTTACCCGCGTGCTACAGAAGAAATTGATCACATCATCGAAATGGTTCAGGGACTGATCGAAAAAGATCATGCCTATGAATCGAATGGCGATGTGTACTTCTTTGTCAGCAGTGATGATGATTACGGCAAGCTCTCGGGCCGGAAATTAGAAGATATGCAATCTGGTTATCGCATTGATGTCGATGATCGCAAAGAGACCCCCATGGATTTCGCCTTGTGGAAGGCTTCCAAGCCCGGTGAGCCCGCTTGGGAAAGCCCCTGGGGACAAGGACGCCCTGGATGGCATATCGAGTGCTCGGCCATGAGTTATTACCATCTGGGTGAGCAGATTGACATTCATGGCGGCGGTAATGACCTGATCTTTCCCCACCATGAGAATGAAATTGCCCAGACAGAAAGTCTCACTGGCAAACCCTTTTCCCGTTACTGGGTGCATAATGGCATGATGCAGCTGCGCGGCGCAGCTATGTCCAAATCGACGGGAAACCTCGTGACTGTCGAGGATTTCCTCTCTGAGAATGAGGCAGACGTGCTGCGCATGATGGTGTTGAACTCCAGTTATCGCAGCCCATTGAAATTTGGTGATGAAACCGTTGGACATGCCAAGCGAGCCTTGGATCGACTGCGTTCAGCGTTGCGCCCTGCAACTCCGGGAGCATCTGGTGAATTGCCGCAATCATTGGATAAACAAATGCTAGCAACTCGCCAGGGATTCACTGAATCGATGGAGGATGATTTCAACACCGCTGGCGCATTAGGTTACCTCTTTGACCTGGTGCGCGCTGTAAATCAGGCGCGGGATAATGGTGTTGGCCCCGAGGGTTTATCTCAAGCCCAGAGTCTGCTCTTGGAGTTTACGGGAGTGCTAGGCCTTGAGTTGGAGCGCGCGGGGGCTGGGGCTGGCGAGGTAGCTCCCTTTGTGGATCTACTCATTGAGGTTCGTACAGAGTTGCGTGACCAAAAATTGTGGGCTCTCACCGATAAGATTCGTGACAGCCTTGCAGAGCTGGGTGTGCTTTTGGAAGACGGCAAAGAAGGCACCACTTGGCGCTGGAAGTAGTAGTTGAAACCCTGCCATGTGGGGTGCACTTCCCAAAAGTGCACCCCACATGGCAGGGCATGCTTTCCCTGAACTCGAAAGATGAAAGAGTGGATTGTAGGCCGCAATCCTGTATATGAAGTTCTGCGAGCGGAACGCCGCAAGGTGTTTCGTCTTTGGGTTGCCCAGAAAGCTGATCAAAAGCGTCACCTTGCTGATGCCCTGAAGATATCGGCTAAAAGAGATATCCCTATCGAGTTCGTTTCGCATACGGAACTTGACAGACTCGCTGAAAACCATCAAGGTGTGGCTTTGGAAGTTGGGGAATATCCATATAGCACGTTGTTTGATATCCTCGATCGCGCCAAGTTGCTGGAAGAACCGCCCTTCGTACTAATCCTGGATACAATTCAGGATACGCACAATTTGGGTTCTCTGCTGCGTACGGCTGAAGTGATTGGAGTTCATGGAGTCTTGCTACCGTTGCGCCGGACCGCCACCGTGACGCCAGCAGTAGTTAGTACGTCCTCAGGTGGATGCGAACACTTACTCGTCGCACAGACCAACTTAGCCCGAGCCATTGAAGACCTCAAGAAAGAGGGTATCTGGGTCTATGGGTTGGAAGGGTCTTCTCAGGCGAAACCCATCCCAGAAGTCGATCTCAGTGGCCCCCTGGCTTTGATTGTCGGTAATGAAGCCAAAGGAATGCGCACTCTGGTACGGGATTCCTGCGATGTGCTTTTGCAGTTACCAATGAGGGGATACATCGATTCGCTGAACGCTGCAGTTGCTGGTTCTGTGGCCTTGTATTTTGCCTGGAGGGCGCGCAATTATTCATAGGTGACAGTCACTGGCGTAGCACTTCTAAGCGAAGCGCAGGAAGCAGAGTGACTTTCAGCTTGTAAACCATTGACGCTAATCTTGAATCCTGATAGACTCCTGCCCCGTTGGCACTCCCGCGAAGCGAGTGTTAA
>CAZUSV010000276.1:0-5483 GCA_964622645.1 uncultured Anaerolineales bacterium | reverse complement strand
AACACAACCTGATTTTTCCATCTACGGTTGGGACACCGATGGGAGCGAGCAATTTGCTCAAGGATTTCAAAAAACAACTGGAAAGGGCGAAGCTTCGTGAAATCCGTTTCCATGATCTCCGCCATACGGCAGCCTCGCTGATGCTCAATCACGGGATCCCCGTTCTGGTCGTATCCAAAATCCTGGGACATTCCAAAACGAGCACAACACTAGATGTCTACGGGCATCTGATCCCGGTTATGCAGGAAGAAGCTGCCCGTATCATGGATGAAGTGATCACGCCGATTCCGGTGGATTTGGGGGGAAATATTGAAGAAGAAATGATCGACATCGACCCCCGTTGCACGTCCGTTGCACGTCAATCGAAAAACCTGCCCTAAGGCAGGTCAATTACCCCTATATGTAGGGGGTATCAAGCTAGTCACCCCCATATATTCGCATCATCCATGCACAACCATCGGCTTAGAAGTCCGGTGCTCTGTCCATTGAGCTACGGGAGCAATAAATCATCAACACTCTGGGCAAGGTCGTAGGCCTTTATATACACGCACACCCGACAATGTTCGCAAGATGGTCTCGGCTGGTCGGTTCAATTTTTCGCCCAACTCTCTGGGGGTCAGGTGCATATTGCCATTGGCCAGGAATAATCTGAAAATGGACTCGACCATAGATGTCCGAGCGGTGATGAAGTCCTCGGTTTGGGCACAATGGCTGATCAAAATATGCTGAAGACCATCCACGCGCTGTACTTCAGCTGTTTCAGGATCGACCCAATCCACTTTTTCATCACTTTTCAAATCAGCGAATTTCTCCTGGTGTTCTGAGCACAGTGAGCTGCGCAAATGCACGCGCCATTCGTGGTCATTTTGACTCCACCAGTCAAAATCGATATGAAAAGGAGTATCTAATGTCGGCGTGACGAGGCTATAACGTTTGACTTCAGTCACCAAAGATCTCCTTGTAGTCTGACAATACTAACTATCTTGACAATGTCACATTGCAGAGCTATCTAGGAACCGGCCGAATCGTCAAAGCGGAAGTGAAGATCACCTACATGCACAAACCATGGTCGCGAGTCCAACAGTGCCATGATCGGTCCAGGGGGGACTCGCCGGACCAGGTTCACCGCAGCATACAACTCAGTCACATGTACGTGGTTCTGCGGGTTGAGCTTGGTCAGCTCACGAGCAACATCAGCGACCACGCGCTCGAAAGGAGGCGGTTGTTTCCTACGTTGAGCCCAAACCTTGTCCAGCGCATTGACATCGGGAACCATGATCCCCATACGTTCATCATAAGCTGCGGAAACGACTTGCTTCAATGTCGCAAAGACCACACCACCATCGGCGCCAACCAATACAGTGCGCACCCAATCACGGCGGGAGCGTTGAGCTTCTACTTTGACTTCCACTTCACCAGGACGTTTCCCACGCTTTACCAGCACTGAACTCCCGGGCATCAGTTGATAGCGACGATACCACTTTTCCAGGCCGATTACATAGTTGCCTTCACGTACAACCCATCCCGGGAATTTTTCTCCGCTTTCACCATCTACCAGCGTAAAGAGAATACGGGGAGCCTCATAAGCGGTAGGGAAGAAAGGCCGAACACGATGGGTCAATGGCAGTGAACCGACTCGCCAATGCGGATAAAGCAATTGAATGGTGACATCTTCATGGGGGGCTGCAGGCACCCCAACGGGAGAGAGCTCATCATCGAGCCTGTTCTCGAGATCCAACATCTCTGAAGATAGGCTCTCACGATCATACTCCACTTCCCGGTAGTGCAACTGCTCGGGAATTTCACGGACACTCTCAGGTTCCAGTCGCTGTAAAAACCACCACACCTGACCAGCAGGCCCGACTTCATCGAAGCGCGGGTCTTCCTGAAGCGCTAAATCCAGAGAAAACTCGACCAGTTTAGGGTTTTCATTGGAAGGCAGTTCAACCTGCTCTATCAGCGTAGAAGTCGGCACTGGCCCGCCACCGGACATATCCAACACGGCTTCAGCTAGATTTAGATGCCCGGTATTGACATCTACCAACAGCGCCCTGGGGAACCAGCGGCCGGCGATATAAACAAAATCATCATGCTCCACCAGGCCCTGCTCCAAACGCTTGACGAGGATATCTTCATAGGCGTCAAGAATGGATTGAGCCGATGGGCCCTCTTCTTCAGCACGCTCGTAAGGATCATTCAGCGCATGATCCTCAAGACCTGCAGCGAATTCGCGCTCTTCGCCATTCTCAAAACGAACCTGAATGACCGAAAAATCTCCCAGATCTGGGTTGTAGCCATCCCGAGACCCGATAACCTCGGCCTCACGCCAATCTAAAGCAGGAAATACAATCTTCTGTTCAGGAGAATACTGTTCCTGGGGCAAATAGATGCTGCCCCCAGCTAAACGCTTTTCCTCAACCTGCTTCTGTTCTCGTTGAATTCGATCATCCACTAAAGCGACAATCAACTCCTGCGGGGTGAGCGGAGTTTCAGTATCGAGCAAATGTGCGTAAAGGAATTCTATATCGTCATCTTGGAGTTCAAAATCCTCCCAATAGTCTTCCTTCAAAGATAATGTTGCCAGAACCATACCATGCCTCAACTTACAAATCTAGTCTCATCGCAAAAATGGCAAATTTCGACATGTGTACTCCACTTCGCCAAAGTCCCGTCAGTATTTCTTCCGAGAGTAGGATTCTAAACATGAACTATGGAGTGAAGAAATTGCATTTTTGAGCGGCTACTATTATACTCTACCCTGAAAGTGTAACAAGTACTGGCTCTAGGAATTCCCATGGTAATAATCAGATTTTGGGATATGGGAGCTACCCCGGCGATTCATAGAGGTCCGTGATTGGTATATCAATTTGGAGGTTGACGTATGGAAAAGAAGAAATGGGTCGTTGCAGAGAAAGTCCCCGGCGAACTGCAGGCAGAACTTCTGCGCGGTTTACTGGAAGCTCACGAGATCAACGTGTACCTGGCCATTGAAGGGGCAGCTCGAGCAATCGGCATAACTGCCGGTCCGTTGGGTGAAGTAGACATCATGGTGCCCGAAGAACAGCTTGAACAGGCTCTAGAAATAATCAAAAGCTATCACGCTGGGGAATTCGAAGAATAACAATTCTTAATTACGGATAAGCCTGAGAAAGCCACTGCATGGGGTCCACTTGGATGCCCCCAACAATGATTTCCCAGTGTAAATGAGGCCCTGTAACCCTCCCGGTCTCACCAACCAAACCAATCACCTGACCAGTCTCTACCCAGTCCCCCACGGAAACATTATACTCAGTTTGGTGTGCATAGGCTGAATACACTCCCCAGCCGTGGTCGATCACGGTTGCATTTCCACGAACGGTCAGTGGTCCAGTAAAAACAATCCTACCTGGCGCTGGAGCGTAGATCTCGACACCGGGTCGGCCGCAAAAATCTAATCCAGTATGAAAGAAGAAGTACCCACTTTGGTTGTAAGAACGTCGATTTCCAAATACGGATGGAAAGCAATCACTGAGAGATTCCGGCACCGGGCTTTGGAATAGTCCGTCCCAATATTTCTCTACTGTGACTGGCGCAACCACGTCAAACCACAGCTCGTCTTCGGTCTCATTGTTCTGAATATCAGTAGTTTCAGAATCAACCACCAGGGGTGGATCGAATATATACTCCCCATCCTGAACGAATACATTCTGAAAGAAACTGACTGGAGTACCATCCGCAGACATCCCTTTCAGAATGAGCGGATAGATGCCCGGGTCCAGCATGGCATGGATACCCTGAAGAGCAATAAAACTGCCGTCTGCGGATTGGAAGAAATTCAATTGACGATCGTGGAACTGGCCAGTTATAGATGTCACTTGAGGTGCACCCACGCGAATGACCAGGGTATGCCCCTGGATCAATGGTAAGGGATTGACATTGAATTCAACGACCATTTCGGGTAACGCACCCAGGGAAAGCGCATCTTCATTGGGAAGATAGATATTCTCACCAGGGAGCAGATCCCAGGCCCCGCGCATTTGATTATCCCTCATCAGGACCCACGGACTTACCCCGCGCTGGATTGCTGCTTCCATCAAGGATTGACCTGCCTTCAAGGTGGCACGCCCAGCCGATACAGATGCATTCTGCTGGGCCTCTTCCTTTTCTATAACAATCAATTGAGAACCAGCATAGGCATCATCTGGGTTTGTAAATCGATTCAAGCGCAGCAATGCTTCTCTAGGCATATCGTAGAATTGACTGAGGCTGGTGATATTTTCTGCGATGGGAACTGATTCAAAAGCCAGAACGCCGCTTAATCCTTCAAAGCCTGGAATGACCAAACGAGCCCCAATCGCAAGCTGACCAGGGTCTGTGATCCCATTTTTGTCGGCCAAATCATCCATCGAGATGCCAAAGCGCGCCGCGATCGCCCAAAGTGAATCCCCAGCTTCAACGACATAAACTGGGCCATCAGGCTGGCCTTCCTGTGCGCTTACAGAGCTGAAGGCAAAGAAAAGCAGCAAGCTCAATAGAATGCTAACTCTGGCTGATTTCATCGAATTCGATTTGATCTCCAATCGCAAAATATGGCTGCCATCGAGGTGAAAGTTCCAGTACATATTTGGCAGGAGTCTGAGGCATATAGATCGGTCTCCAGCGACGGGCCAGGCAGATATCCACGACTTGCTTCTGGTCATTCAACCAGACCACTGTAATATCTATCCACATGAACAGCATGTGAATGGCAGCATCCAGGCGACTTTCTCGATCCCGGACCAAAACCAGGCCTTCATCATCTGCTAGAGAACGGCGAAAAGTAAGCCCGCGCAGCTGGCACAGGAATGTATCACAATAATTCACTATCAAAGAAGGAAATTCTAGTTGGGTGAGATTGCGAATCTTGATCTTGCGCATGAACTTTTCGTATCATGAAGAGGGGACGACTTGTGCGCTTTGAGCTAATCGGTCGCGCCCGAGGTCGTCCCTCTTGGTAACTATGCTTAGAATTCTGATTTCGATTTAGGCTTCTTGTTTCTCGAGGAATCGCTCCACACTCTCGACTAGATCTTCCGGCTTGAAAGGTTTTGTAATGTAATCTTCGACTTTGGCGATATGCAGGCCAAGTACCCGATCTATGTTCTGGGCCTTAGCTGTGATCACAATCACGGGGATATCTTTTGTGGCTTCATCATCGCGCATTTTTTGGTAAACTTCCCACCCATCAACATCAGGCATCATCAAGTCAAGTAAAACCAGATCGGGTAGTTGGGACTTGATCAATTCCCAACCCTCCTGTCCACCAGAAGCGCCACTGACCTGATATCCTTTTCGCTCGAGGATCAACTTGACTAAGTCGATCATCTCTACGTCGTCTTCAACATAGACAATCTGACGACTATGTTCAACCATTTATGCCTCCAATCAGAACTTCTAATGTGAGAAAGTGTACCACAAGCCCCACCCTCTTGCCACGCTATATGGCCTGGACTATAATCCTACGT
>CAZUSV010000275.1:0-5488 GCA_964622645.1 uncultured Anaerolineales bacterium | reverse complement strand
ACGCTGTCATGGCAGGTCAACCGATGACCGCTATGCCCAGCTCGAAGATCAAAGTGGATATCGCCAAGATCTTAAAAACCGAAGGTTTTGTAAATGACTTTGAAGTAGTGGACGGTGATCGTCTTGGACAGAAAGTGCTTCGCGTTCGTCTGAAGTATATTGGTGAAAGACGGGAACGTCGCCCAGTTTTGACCGGCCTGGAGCGTGTGAGCAAGCCTGGTCGCCGGATTTATACCGGGAAAAAGGACATCCCCTGGGTTCTGTCTGGCATGGGTATTGCCATCTTATCCACTTCAAAAGGTGTAATGACCGGCCGTGAAGCCCGCAAGATGGGCGTTGGCGGAGAGGTCGTTTGTAAGGTTTGGTAGTTGTCACGAATTGGTCGTTTGCCAGTGGAAGTGCCGCAGGGTGTTGATGTAAATGTCAAAGGGACGCATGTTCGCGTCAAAGGTCCCAAGGGCCAACTCGAACATACATTCCCTGCTTCTATGAAGATCACGCTTGATAAAGGCGTGATTACCGTAGAGCGCCCTTCTGATGAGGGGACACATCGCGCTATGCATGGTATGACCAGAGCAATCATAAATAATATGGTAGTCGGCGTGACCGATGGCTTCGAGAAGATCTTGGAGATCAATGGTGTCGGTTACCGTGGTGAATTACAGGGCAAAAACCTGATTCTCAACGTTGGCTATTCTCATCCTGTCGAAGTGGCGCCCCCGGAAGGAATTACCTTTGAGGTGGAAGACCGCAACCGGGTGGTCCATGTCAAAGGCTATGATAAAGCCTTGGTCGGTCAGGTTGCCGCTGATATTCGAAAAATTCGTCCGCCGGAGCCCTATAAGGGCAAAGGGATCAAGTACAGAGGAGAGCGCATCCGCCGTAAGGCTGGAAAAGCTGGTAAGGTGATGTAATTATGGCGAATAAGAAATCTCGCGCCGCTGCTCGAGCTAGACGGCATCGCCGCGTTCGCAAAAAAATTTCCGGAACCCCCGAAAGACCTCGCTTGAATGTCTTCCGCAGTTTGGGTGATATTTATGCTCAAGTGATCGATGATGAGGCGGGCTGTACTCTGGCCTCAGCATCCAGCATCGATAAAGAACTTCGATCCCAAATGAAGGGTTTATCCAAGACTGAGCAGGCTGAACTGGTCGGCAAGAAAGTTGCAGAACGAGCAAAAGAAGCAGGCGTAAAAGAAGTTATCTTTGATCGTGGAGGCTATCGATATATTGGGCGGGTACGTGCCCTGGCCGATGGCGCCCGCGAAGGCGGCTTACAGTTCTAATACCGCTTTAGGAGAAAGATATGGCGAATTATCAAGCTGAAAAAGAATTCGATGAGCGCGTAATAGAAATCAGACGAGTTGCCACGGTTGTAAAAGGTGGCCGCCGCTTTTCTTTCCGCGTTACCACCGTGATGGGCGATAACGCCGGGCAAGTGGGCGTGGGTACCGGGAAAGCAAATTCCGTTCCCGATGCAATTCGCAAAGCGATGAAGCAAGCCCGGCAGAATATGCACCGTGTGGCTATGTTTAACACAACTATTCCCTATGCAGTAGAAGGCAAAGTAGGTGGCGCGCGAGTGTTGCTCAAACCTGCTTCTCTTGGTACAGGTGTGATCGCTGCGGGTGGTGTGCGTGCTGTGTTGGAAGCTGCTGGTATCTCGGATATTCTGACAAAATCTCTGGGTAGTGATAACACCTTGAACGTTGTGTATGCTGCCATGGATGCGCTGGATCAGCTGAAATCACCCCAGCAGGCGGCTGAAGAGCGCGGTATCCCGGTAGAACGTGTCTTGCCGTACTGGGATCGAGGATAGAGATATGGCGAAAAAAAAGAAGAAAGTGCTACAGATAACCTTGGTGAAAAGCCCGATTGGTTATTCAAAACGCCAAAAAGGTACAGTCCGCGCCTTGGGGCTTCGCCGCCTCCACCATACTGTGGAGCAGCAAGATAACCCAGTTATCCGCGGCATGATCGAGAAGGTTAGCCATCTGGTGCGTGTTGAAGAGTAGGTAGAAAATGAAATTACATGAATTAAAGTCAAACGAAGGTGCCAAAAAGCGCCGCAAAAGAGTTGGGCGAGGTATCTCGGCAGGTCAGGGTAAGACGGCTGGTCGCGGCACTAAGGGACAGAAAGCTCGCGCAGGCGGTGGCACCTCTCTGATGCATCAAGGTGGTAACCTGCCATTTTTCCGCCGCCTGCCCTTCAAGCGTGGTTTTACGCCTCCTTTCCGAGTTATTTATAATGAAGTCAATGTATACCAACTCACTGGCTTCAGGAAGGGTAGTAAGGTCACCCCAGAAACGTTGGCCGAGGCGCGTTTGCTGAAAGATGAGCGTAACCCGGTCGTGATATTGGGTGAAGGTGAGATCGAGAAGGCGCTCAAAGTTAGCGCGCATCGTGTTTCAAAAGGTGCACGCGCTAAGATCGAAGCCGCTGGTGGTAGTGTTGAAATCATTGAGTTGCAGGTCTAGAAGGAGCCAGATATGAAGCGGTCTGCTTGGCGATATCTGTGGACAGCCCGAGACATTCGACGAAAACTATTGATCACGCTTGGCATCATGGTGATCTACCGATTAGCTGCGCAAGTTCCTGTGCCAGGTGTGAACCGGGCAGCATTATCCGCCATCCTTTCGGGTGGGGGCGCTGCTGGCACTCTGGTGGGCATTCTGGACTTGCTCTCTGGTGGTACAGTGGCCAACTTCTCTGTGATGGCCATGGGTGTGTATCCCTATATTACCGCCCAAATTATCCTGCAGTTGTTGGTACCAGTGATCCCGGCTTTGCAAAGACGTATGGAAGATGACCCGCGTGAGGGCCAGAAGTGGATGGAGAAGTGGACTTATGTACTGGCAGTTCCCATGGCGGCCTTGCAAGCAGTTTCGCAAATCCGTATCTTCAGCAGCTTTGCGGGTGGGGTACCGATCATCGATAACTACGGATTCAGCGGGAGCTCGCTATTACCCTCTCTGGCAATCATCTTCAGCATGACCGCCGGAACCATGTTTGCTATCTGGCTGGGTGAGTTGATCTCAGAGTATGGTATCCGCAACCAGGGTCTGTCTCTGTTGATATTTGCTGGAATCGTTTCGAACATTCCACAGAATTTTGCGCAATTATTGAACCCTGGTGCCTATGCTGATCCTAGCGTGCGTTGGTTTGTATTTGGATCGATGATCGTAATCACTATCCTTATTATCTCGGTGATCGTATATGTTCAGCAAGGACAGCGCAATGTACCGGTTATGTATCCTGGGCGTCGAGTCGGCCGACGCATGTCAATGCCCGTCAAGGGTACTTTACCACTGCGAGTAAATATGGCCGGCATGATCCCGATAATTTTCGCCCAGGCTCTGCTGACATTCCCAGCTATCATTGCTGGTTTCTTAGTCAATTCGGAGACCCCCTGGGTGGCTAACTTAGCCTTAGGGACACAAAATGTTTTTGGTGGCAATAGCAGCTGGTATTGGTTGATCTATTTCCTCTTTGTTGTCGGCTTTGCGTTCTTTTATACCGATGTATTGTTTGCTCAGCAAAATTATGGAGAAAATCTTAAACGTTCTGGAGCCCAGATCCCTGGTGTAAGTAAGGGTGAGCCCACACAGCGTTATCTTACGCGTGTGCTTAGGCGGATTACCTTCCCCGGGGCTTTCTTCCTGGGCATGGTGGCGATTATGCCTTTCCTGGTAGGATTGGTTCTTCCCTTGGGCCAGAACACCGGAGTTCTTTTAGTGTCTTCGTCAGGTTTGCTGATTGTGGTCGGTGTTGTCCGTGATACCTTCTTTAATATCAATGCAGAACTCAAACTGCATGGATATGATGAGGCGCTGTTAGTACGGTAGAGATGTAGTTTATGGCTAAGCATATCGTGATGCTCGGCCCTCCCGGCGCAGGGAAGGGCACCCAGGCGAAGGTCTTGTCAGAGAAGTTGGCTGTGCCGCATGTTTCATCAGGCGATATTTTCCGTGAAAATCTTCGCGAGCAAACTGAACTTGGGAAGCACGCCGAGGTCTATATCAATCGAGGCGAGTTGGTTCCCGATGATGTCACTATTGCCATGATCCGCGAGCGGATATCTCGTCCCGACTGCGACAAGGGTGTCCTGTTGGATGGCTTCCCCCGGACAGCCCCCCAGGCTGAGGCCCTTGATGAGATATTGCGTGAACTCGATAAGGGGCAGGTGGATACCGTCCCCTGTATTATGGTGCCCGATGAAGTGCTTATCGAACGGTTGACTGGTCGACGCACTTGCCGTGCTCAAGGACATGTTTTTCATATCATGTTCAACCCACCCAAAAAAGCCGGAATTTGTGATTTTGACGGCTCGGAACTATACCAGCGCGAGGATGACACTGTCGAAACAGTGACCAATCGCATACAAGTCTATCTCAGGCAAACCCAGCCGCTGATCGACTATTACCAGCAGCGAGGTGTCTTGCTGGAGATCAATGGCAATCAATCGATTGAGGCGGTCTTCGATGAGATCATGACTGCCCTCTCAGGCGAGTAGGAGCTGCTATGGTTTGGCAACGAAACGTCGTTGTAAAGACATCTGAAGAGATCGAGATCATGCGTCTAGCTGGACGAATTAACGTCTTGGCGCTTGATACCGTCCGACAGTTGATCCGTCCTGGGATCACCACAGCTGAGTTGGATAAGGCGGCAGAAGAGGTCATCCGCGACCATGGTGCAGCGCCGACATTTCAGGGATACCCAGGACCTTATCCTTTTCCAGCTACGCTGACGATTAGTGTCAACGAAGCACTAGTTCATGGGATTCCTAGCAAACGAGAACTGAAGCCTGGTGATATCGTCTCGATTGACTGCGGTACAACCTACAATGGCTTAATCGCCGACTCGGCTTTCACGGCTGGGGTTGGTGAGATCTCCAAAGATGCCCAGAAATTGCTGGATGTTACAGAGAGGGCTCTGCATATTGGGATCGAGAAGATGCAATCCGGGAATCGGGTTGGCGATATTTCCTCGGCGATCCAAAAATTCGTGGAGGGTCATGGTTACCATGTTCCCCGCGAATATAGCGGGCATGGTGTTGGCCGACAGATGCATGAAGCACCCCAGGTGCCCAATTATGGCCGAGCAGGGCGAGGCCTTGTGCTACGTCCGGGAATCACTTTGGCAATTGAGCCAATGCTCTTGGTTGGAACTTTCCGCACGCGCGTTTTGCCAGACCAATGGACCGTCACATCGGCAGATGGTTCTCTGACGGCACACTTTGAGCACACCGTGGCTGTCACAGAGAATGGCCCATTAATTCTGACCCCCCTGGAGAAAGTTCTAGACGGCAGGTACAAAGGTTAGTATAATCAAGGTTTTGGCTTAGGCCAGCGGTCAAGAGATCATTGGTCGGAAGAGAGGCAACATGAAAGTATCAGCATCCGTAAAGAAGCGCTGTGCGAAATGCAAAATCGTAAAGCGCAAAGGCAGATTGTACGTAATTTGTGAGAATCCAAAACACAAACAGCGA
>CAZUSV010000274.1:0-5499 GCA_964622645.1 uncultured Anaerolineales bacterium | reverse complement strand
CATTCTGCTACTACATCATTTTGCCATTTTGTCCCGCCTTACGTTTATAACCGTTAATGGTAAATGGATGAGCTTGAATTCGACTTCGATGGGGGTGTGCTGGCCGTCGATCTCCTGCCATGCGACCGGAGCGCTGGCGGTCATCTGGCCAGTCTCGAATTCGAAGAGCAGATTCCCAGTTTCGTCAATTTGGACGGGAACGTTGTAGCGCAGGGCGATCTGGGCCGGGTCGGCGCCAGATGCAACCTGGTAGGTGCTGCGCAGGATGCCCCCCGGCGGGTTGTCGTAGATCAGGGTGATTCCCGGCCAAAGGTCGGAATAGATGACTGTTCCCAGTGGAACTGTCTGCCCCTTCTCGCTGCTGGCGTGGTCGGAAATCGGTGTGCGGCCCGGTGTGTCGGCAAAACTCTCTCGCAGCATGTGATCCCCGGTTGCCAGGTAGATGCCATCGGCTTCGAAACCCAGGATGTGCCCGCCGCTGGTGAATTGCAGTAGTTCCGTCTCCACGGTAGGAGCGTTATCAATGTTGGGGGTTAAATCCAGCCTTTCAGCGCTTGCAGCGTGCCTGGGCTGCAGGGCGAATGGGCCTATTAGTAAGCAGAGGATGAGTATGGATAGGCCAGGTTTTCGAAGATGAGAAATAACGATCCCCCTTTCGGGGCATGCGTACGGAAATCTTGTTCAACGGGCGTCTGGTGAAAAATCGTGCGATCTGGTCAAATTATAGGGGATTTTGGAGAGGAATACAATAATAATGAGCGTTCATATTAGTGGTGTTTTTTCAGAATATCAGCTTCTGAATCTCTACATTCATGT
The DNA here is from genome assembly GCA_964622645.1 of uncultured Anaerolineales bacterium. GTDB lineage: Bacteria > Chloroflexota > Anaerolineae > Anaerolineales > UBA11858 > NIOZ-UU35. The sequence goes on along the minus strand of CAZUSV010000274.1, from coordinate 4,683 downwards.
CATTCTGAGGTGCAGCCGAGGAATCCCTGATAGGCGGGGTCCTGTAAGGCCAATACTTATTCAAATAACGCAGTTTTTGGGGATTCCTCACCCTTGCTGGCCAAAGGCCCGCCTCTGGCGTGCACGCCTGTGGCGCAGGGTTCGGAACGCCAAAGGCGCGCAAGGCGATGACAACATATTAATCATTGGTGATGGTCAAATACAGGGAAGCTAACTTCGACTTTGGGTCCTATTGTGTCAGCGAAATGAATGCTGCCATTGATTTGGGAGATTAATGCGTTCACCAGATTCAGGCCCAGTGATTTGGATATTGAAAAATCAAAGTCGTCGGGAAGGCCTACCCCATCGTCGGAAACGATTAAGTTGACTTCGTTGTCCAGCGAAAGGGATAAATCAATCGTGATCTGGCCTGATTGCCCCTCAGGAAAGGCATGTTTTAGCGCGTTCGAGAGCAGCTCATTCACGATCAGGGCGCAGGGAATGGCCGTTTCGACATCGATTGTGAGATATTCAGTATGAAAAACGAGTTTGATGCCCCCCGCTTCGGCTCGATAGGTGTCAAATAAATCTGTGGCCAGCTTGTGGATATAATCTGCGAAGTTAATCTCAGATAAACTCTTTGATTGGTACAACTTATCATGCACCAGTGCCATGGAATGGACCCGGCTTTGACAGTCATGGAATATAGCCCGAATATAGGGGTCCTCGAACTGCTGAGATTGAAGGTTGAGCAGACTGGAGATCACCTGCATGTTGTTTTTTACTCGGTGGTGGATCTCTTTCAAAAGGACTTCTTTTTCTATCAGTGATACCTTTACCTCTTGTTCAACCTGAAGGCGTTCAGCAATGTCCAGCTGAGATTTTTCGTAGAGGCGGGCGTTCTCCAGGGCAATGGCTGCATGTTGCGAAATACTTTTGCACAAGATGACCTCATCGGGAGTAAATTCGCGCCGTCCCCGACTGTCCCAGAGTTCTGCATAAGCGATTAATTTATCTTTCGCAAAAAAGGGGATATACAATACAGAATTGCGGTCAAATTGCTCTGAGACCTGGGAATCCCAGGAGTGATGATCCGCCTTGAGCATCTCTATGAAATCTGCCCATTCGCCGCCTTCGAAGTTATGCCTGCCATGCTCTATGACTTGTTCCTGCTGATCGACGTGGACGTTAATATACTCGGCCAGGACAGTGGCTGCATTGGTCTCGGATTCGATGCCATGGATATATACACTGGTAGCCTCTCCGGCCAGGGCCAACTGTTCGGCAATATGGCTCAGCACCGTCTCGATGTTCAGTGATGATGAAATGATGGTTGCGGCCTCCCTGAGAGCGATCTGCTCTTGGAGACGTTTTTTAGTTGCATGGACCAGGCGATCTTTCTCGAAAGCTGAAGCAATATGATTGGCGAACACGGATATGATCGGGATATCGTCTTGATAAATATCTACCCCCCAGACCAGGAAAAGGCCGAATACTCGCTTATCTACCACCAGACTGACCATGATCGCCGGAGAATTTGGGGTTATCCCAACGATTTTTATAAGTTGGCTTAATATCGGTTTTGGAATTTTGGGGAAAGCAATTGCCCCCCACTCAATAGGGTCCGTGATGTAAAATGCACTCCCGCTCGAGATCCTCTCGTCGGTCTTCCAAATTTCGCGTGGGATCCGGAAATCTTGGGGGGTCAACCCCGTTACTTTCTTGAGTGCCGAGAGCATCGTCGTGCTCATTGAGGTGAATCTGCCTACTATGTCTTGAGAGTTCGATTCGACAAGCGCCAAAAAATATGTACTCCCCAATCGGGCCAATTCCTTACCCAGGGTGTCCAGGGCATACTCGATTTCTTCGCTCGATTGAAAGGCTGCATGTATTTTCGATAGAACTGCTATGAGTGTATTCGTTCGAGAAAAACCATCAGCGCGGTTTTCCGGGATTACTTCCATGCGCTGGCTGTCGGTTACGCTCTCTGTTATCTGATCGTAGACTATATCGCGGTCTGGCTGCATAACCCCCTGCAGCAGGGTGCCTAAAATTGCCCAGGCCCCAACCAGGCTTGATCCGGCCAATCCAAGGGACACAGAAGCATGCGGTCCAATAAGATCCCTGCCTGTAATTTCAAAGATAACCCCCGCGATTGTGAACAGGGGAGTCATGATCAGCCTGGCAACCTGCCAGTTGTTGGCAACTTGATTTCTTGAAATCATACGCATGAGCAGGATTGCCGCGATCAATTCAATCGAAGCTGCATAGAAAAGGAAGGCCCATATCCAGAAGACCAGTGGACCATTTATGATCGGGGTGGGGTACCCCACATCGAGCACCACCTTTGGCAGCATCAAGAGCGGAATTTCGTTCAAGAGCAGCGGCAAAATCGTTATCAGGGGGATTGAAACAATGAAAATATTTTTTCTTGATGCAGCCCATTCCTCGTGGCCAGCGAAATCGAGGCTGAAAAATAGCCAGATGGGGTGAAAAATCGCCCAGGCTATGCCTAGGATCCATCTCCAGAAGATTGCGTTTTGTAAATTCAGGTCAGTACTTTCGAGCCCAAAGCTGAGGGAAATCACAGCCAGCGTCAGCAAAGAAATCGCCCCCAGTCGGGATCGATATGAACGAAATTGCCATAGGATAAATATCCCCGCGAAAAGGGATATTGGCAGCGCAAAGAAGAGAGAGATAAAATCAGGCGTCCAAGGATAGGCCATTCAATTCTTTATCGAATAATAGCGTCTGGTTATACCCGGCCTGCTTCGCTCCGTAGAGGGCTTTTTCTGCTTTGACGATCAACGTTTCCAGGTCATAGTCTTCTTCGAAATCAATACTGGCTGCCCCAATGCTGATGGTTATGTCAATGGGTATATTATCTATCTCGAGATGATGACCAGAGATTTGTTGGTGGAGGCGTCCCGCTATTTTTTCAGCTGTTTCGGGGGATACTTCTGGCATCAGAACCACAAACTCTTCACCCGATAAACGCCCCAGAATATCCTCTGGACGGGTTATTTTTTTCAAATGGTTGACGATGGCGACAAGCGTCAGATCACCGATGGCGTGGCCATGTTGTTGGTTTACTTTCTTGAGATCATCGATATCAACCATCAGGATGGCCAGATCACGTTTTAGTCGCCTGGTGTGGTTGAAAACTTTTTCCGCCAGGGTGAAAAAATACCTGCGGTTGAGCACACCGGTGAGTGGATCGATGCTCACTTGGCGCCTGAGCTCATCCTCGGCCTTTTTGCGATCGCTGATTTCATAGAACATGATGATGCGGCCATCTGCCTCACCACTCTGGTTGATAATGGGGGTGATTTGCAACTCAAAGAATCGGTCCTGATTGATTTTGATTTCGGTTTTGGCTTCTACGATGACATGCAGATTATTGATCAGGTTATGGTGATCGGTGAATATTTCCGCGATTGGTTTCCCGAGCAGTTCTCCCTGGGATGAGTTAAGTAATTCCGCTGCCGCCGGATTCAATTCCTGGATATGCGTCCTCTCGTCAACGATGATGACCCCATTTTTTACGCTGTTGAATACGAGATCGTGAGCAACGGGTAGCACATCAAGGAATCTGAAATAGCGCATCGTGATGATCAGAAGGATGCCAACAAGCACAAAGGTAAGACAAGTTGGGTCATAAGGCGCGAGGGGGTTATTCCCGATGACATAAAAGAGATTGGGGAAAAGCACCAGCAATATCACCAGAATGAGCAGAATGATCTGACTGCGAAACTTCTCCGGCATGTTAAACATGCCCCGGATGAGCACCCCAGCACCCCCGATCATGGTGGAGTAGGCGTATACCAGCCATAAATAGAAGCCTGGACCGTAATCTTTTACGAAAAGGACCAGATTTCCATTGAAGATGAAGTCATAAGAAATATAGAAAAAATTATGCAACGGTACGGTTAATACCAGGAGAAAGGTAATCGAAGGTAAGAAGCTGAGCAAGGCGACCGCTCTACGGGAAAAGAGGCTGGTATTGTGCGTATAGGAGGCTACGAACCAAAGCCAAAACATGACTGCCCCGTGGGCGCCGAAATACTCCACCCGCAGCATGATCATCTTCCAGGTGGGGTCAGCATTGAAAAACCCCAATAGATATCCCAGGGACCAGATTCCAGAAGATAATGCCATCGCACTAAAAAAGGATGCGCCTCGGGCTGGACGCATCCTCCAGGCATTGAGGGAGATCCCGAGGGAGATGATCACAGCCGCGAAGTAAAGCAGCGCAATGGGTGTAAACTGCCAACTACTCATCAGCACTCAGCCTCTCTGGCTCGAAATATTGCTCAATATATATCCAATTGAAGTTTACCAGAAACTTTTCCAATCTTCTATTTTATACCACCTGCCTCGCTCTGCGTGCTTTGCAAAAACTTCGCAAGTCGGATGTATTTCAGTTCGGGGGATTGGGATCGCAGATTACGCAGACAAAATGATTACGCTGAATGAATGTTCTCCTCAGCGTAATCATTTTGTCTGCGTAATCTGCGATCCAGGTTTTACTCCGCCCCACATCCCCCAGAACAGATCTTGCCCCTTTGCTGCGCTCGGGATACTCGCATTTATTCTATGCTTATCAGAACGGCTCGCACAGCCAATCTCCACCCATATTCCCCGCTGGATTCATCATAACCCTGGCAGGTGATCAAGGTCAGAACATCATAGTCGTCGTGGGGC
>CAZUSV010000273.1:0-5514 GCA_964622645.1 uncultured Anaerolineales bacterium | reverse complement strand
GTATTCATCCTGTTAATGTTCTAATTTCTTCGCCTTAATTGGCGAGGGTATTGGTTGTTAGAGTAGTTATAATTAGGATATTTCCAGAAAAAGGATATGCGATGGGGGTGCCCCCATCGCATATCCTTTTTCTGGACAATCCGTTCCGAATATTATGCACAGTAGGGAGAGACTAGATTTTATGATCAAAGTTATCGGGTTCGATGCAGACGACACCCTTTGGGAATACGAATATATTTATCATCAAACCAAACCCAAGATCACCAAAATCTTGGGAGATGGTTATGATTATGAGACCCTATTTCATCGTATCGATCAGGCCGAAGTAGGCAACATTTCGCTCTACGGCTATGGTATTAAGAGTTTCGCACTTACGATGTTAGAGTATGTTGCCCGGCTCTCACCACAGCCAATAGATGGCGAAAAATTATTAAACCTGATCAAGATGATTCAAGATATGTTGGAAGAAGAATACCCAATAAACCCGTACGCGGAACGGACATTGGGCGAGTTGTCATCAAAATTTGAGTTGATCCTCATCACAAAAGGTGAAGGCTACGAACAAGAACGCAAGATCGAACGCTCTGGGTTAGCCGGATATTTCAAAGCCATTGAGGTTGTCAGCTATAAAACCGAAGCAACCTATCGAAAGGTTCTCGAGAAAAATCGTATTGCTCCCGAGAACTTTCTGATGGTGGGCAACTCGCTTAAGTCCGATGTCTTACCGGTGCTCAACATTGGGGGAAGCGCTGTCCACATTCCTCACGAGATTGCCTGGTTTCATGAGGATGTCAGCGACGATGAAAGGGAGGCGGCCACATACTACCAACTTGAGCATCTTGGGCAACTTCGCGAACTCGTCGAGGGGTTAGCTGATGGCAGTGAACCGAATAGTTTCAGTTAGCCTCTCTGCGCTAACTCACGGCTTTCTTAATGTTTTACGATGTCATTTCGAGCAAATCCACAGCGCTTGGGGCGCTGCTCATGTACGAAGTGCAGAAAGAAACCCCGCCAAGTGTCACTGCGAGCGAACGCGTGGCAGTCTCCCACTTATGGAGGAGATTGCCGCACTCCACTGTGTGGAGTTTACACTGAGTGTAACGATGCGCAGCAGTTCGCAATGCGAATGCACGCAAAGCGATGAAACATGAAACGCGACTTCAAGAAGGCCCTGGCGCTAACTCGCGCCTGATATAATTTCATGGATAATCTGAAACCAGGAGAAAACAAAACTCATGACTAATAGTTTCTACACCCCTGAGCGCGCCATGGTGATCATGGCCCATCCTGATGACCCGGAATTTTCGTGTGCAGGTACTGTGGCGCGCTGGGCGCAAGCCGGCTCGGAAATATGCTATGTGCTCTGCACCAGCGGCGATGTCGGCATTGCTGAAGCCGGTATGACTCGCCAGAAAGCTGTCCAAATCCGCGAGGCTGAGGAGCGCGAGGCAGCCCAAATCTTGGGCGTCAAAGAAGTCGTATTCCTTGGCGAACCAGATGGCATGCTGCAACCCACCCTGGAATTACGCAAAAAGATCGTGCGCCAAATCCGACGCTTCCGCCCGGAAGTGGTCATCACCGGTGACCCCACTGTGGTATGGGCCAGCGACCGCTATATCAACCACCCCGATCACCGTGCCGCAGCTACCGCAGCCCTGGACGCCACCTTCCCCGCTGCGGGACAGCCTAACTTGTTCGAGGAGCTCGAGGAAGAGGGATTAACTGCCTTCAAGCCCCGTAAGGTATATGTCACCACCTGGGGTGAGCCGGACATCTATGTCAACGTTACCGAAACCATCGATCTCAAAGTCGAAGCCCTGCGCGCTCACAAAAGCCAGATGAAAGATTGGGATCCTGAAGAGAGGATCAAAAATTGGGCGGCTGAGCGCGGCAAAGGCAAAGAGATGGCCTATGCCGAAGCCTTCCGCGTGATCACCCTGGTCGATGACGAAACCTGGGAGGAAACCAAAGGGCAAGTACTCCCAGAAGAATAACCACAGAGACACGGAGCACGCGGAGCACCCCCTTCTACATTGGAGCTCTGCGTTCTTTGCGTATCCGCGGTGAAAAAGGAGCGATATGGAATTCTCTGAATTGATCACCCAGCGCTACAGCGTGCGCGCCTACAAGCCTGATCCTGTTGAAGACGAGAAGCTACAACAGGTACTGGAAGCCGCTCGCCTGGCTCCCACTGCTGCCAATATGCAGCCCTTCCAGTTGATCATCATCCACACTGAGGGTCGTGAGGGAGAGTTGCGCCGCATCTACGACCGCGATTGGTTCGTGCAGGCACCCCTGATCATTGTTGCCTGTGGGATCCCCTCCAAGGCCTGGGTACGGCATGACAAGGCTAACTATGGTGTCGTCGATGTGGCTATCATCATGGATCATCTTATCCTGGCCGCAGCCGACCAAGGATTGGGCACCTGCTGGATCGGGGCATTCAACCCCGAGGCGGCGCGTGAAATTCTCGGCTTACCTGAGGGCGTCGATCCCATCGTCATGACTCCTCTGGGCTACCCGGACGATGAGTGGAAACGCAAGGTCCGCAAATCACTAGATGAATTGGTGCGATACGAGAACTGGTAACTGAAATTCTTAACTATTAAGCAACTCCACTAGAAGAGGAATCACCCGAAAAAGGGTGTGCACAGGGCGCGCCCTGTGCACACCCTTTTTCGGGAAAATCCGTTCCATGACAGAGCAGATTAAGTACCAGAGTGAGATCACTTCCATGCACCCACAAGAAGACAACAAGGACATCATCGTCATAGGCGGCGGCATCATCGGGACCTGTGCGGCATATTATCTTGCGCTTCGAGGCCGCTCGGTGACCCTGATCGAAAAGGATGACATCAGCGCAGGGAGTTCAACGGGAAATGCTGGCTTGATCTCCAATGGATTTGCCATCCCTATCGCTGCACCGGGTGTTCCCAGCCAGGGATTGAAATGGATGCTGGATACTTCGAGTCCTTTTTATATCAAACCTCGCCTTGATCTCAGCCTGATCCGCTGGCTATGGAGATTCCTGAGATCCTGCACAGAAAGACAAATGCGGCGGTCAATACCTGTTTTGTTCTCATTAGGGGAGGCCAGTTTTACCCTCTTAGATGAAATTCATGAGAGGGAAGAAGTTGATTTTGGATACGAACACAAAGGGCGAATTTTTCTTTTTGCCAGTGAAAAGACCTTCAATAAAATGGCGGAGGATGCGGATTTTGTGCGCAATTATGGCGTAGAAACATCCTTATTGGATATCGATGGCGTGCGAGAGATCGAGCCCAATGTCAAGCCATTTGTCAAACACGGCTTATACTGTTCCGCTTACGCCCACCTGGACCCGGAACGCTTCACACTCGAAATGGCCCGCCTGGCAAGAAACTATGGTGCTGAGCTGATCACGGGAACAAAAGTCACTGGCTTCGAGACAAAAAATGGGAAGATTTCAGTGGTAATCACAAAGCAGGGAGCGTATAAAGCCAAGCAAGTGATTTTGGCCGCCGGCGCCTGGTCACCACTGATTGCTCGTGACCTGAAATTGAGATTGCCCATCCAGCCCGCCAAAGGCTACAGCCTGACCTATCAGCGGCCCTCCACCAGTCCCGACTTACCGCTGATGCTATCGGAGAAAAAGATTGCCGTGACTCCCATGGGAGATAAGCTGCGCTTTACCAGCACGCTGGAATTAGCCGGCTACGACCCTGCGATAAACCGGCGCCGCATGGATACAATCCGGCGGTCGGCGCGTGAGTATTTACCTGGAATGGAACATTTAGAAGGCGAGCTGGAATGGTCCGGCTACCGCCCGCTCACACCCGATGATTTGCCCATCCTCGGGCGCAGTGAAAGAATTAATAATCTGATTTTTGCCACTGGCCATGGCATGATGGGGATGACGTATGCTTTGGTTACAGGGAAGCTGGTGTCGGAGATTGTTCGCGGAGAGCAGCCCTCGATTGATTTAGCGCCTTTCAGGCCTGAGCGATTTTAGATCCTGTCAGAAGCTAAACTTCTCGCAGAAGTTTAGCTTCTTGAAAACAGGTGCTCCCTACGCTGGAAGGCTCTTAGCAACGATCTCTACAGCCTGATCGACAACCTCCTCGGGGGTATCCAACATGCCCCGGAAGCGGATCGAGCGATTGCCTGATTTCAAGGCGTTGAGGCCGTTATCGAAGAGCGTCTCGATCATCATATCGCGCTTGGGTTGATCGGGCAAATCATAGGCAATCATCAAGCCTCTGCCGCGCACATTGGTCATCATACCCTTGGATTCCTCGGCAACGTTGATCAATTCGCCGATCATTCTCTCGCCAACCTTCTCGGTATGCGCTAGCAAATCCTCTTCTTCGATGATCTCCAAATAGCGTGTACAACGCACCATATCGACCAAGTTGCCACCCCAGGTCGAGTTGATGCGGCTGGATTCTTCGAAAACATGTTGGTTGACTTCGTCTATGCGCTCGCTGGCGACAATCCCACAAACCTGGCTCTTCTTTCCAAAGGCAAAGATATCGGGTTGAGTATCATGATGTTCGAAAGCCCACATCTTGCCAGTCACCCCCATGCCGCTCTGTATCTCGTCGAAGATCAATAAGAATTCGTGCTTATCCGCCAGTCGGCGCAACTCACGCATGAATTCTGGGCGGAAGTGATTGTCACCACCCTCTCCTTGGATGGTCTCGATGATCAGCGCAGCGACATCGCCCTTATATTGGTTTACCGCCATCTCGATCTGCGCGTAAGTGATTTCTTCGAGCCTGGCAACTTCCTGGATGACATCATCGTCGATCGGGAAACGCAGCTTGGGGTTGACAATGCGCGGCCAATCGAACTTGGGAAAATACATATACTTGCGTGGGTCAGCGGTATTTGTCAGAGACAGGGTATACCCCGATCGGCCATGAAAGGCATCCTTAAAATGGATCACCTTGGAGCCCAATCCTTCAAGCATTACAGGAATGGCATCTTCGAGATCAGCACCTTCCATCGTGGTAAAGTTCTTGCGCGCCTTCCAATCGAAAGCAGTTTTGAGGGCATTCTCGACAGCCAGTGCGCCCCCGCTGACCAAGAAGAGATATGGCATCGTCTCCGGCATGGCGATCCGGCTAAAGGTCTCTACAAACTCGGCCATCTCGGGTGTATACAAATCCGAATTGGCAGGCTTGTGGACTGCTGACTGCGTTAGCTTCTCCAGGAATTCCGCATCTCTCAGCCGGGGATGGTTATAGCCAACCGGAATGCTAGCAAAGAAAGTATAAAAATCGATATACTCTCGCCCGGTAACTGCATCAACGATATAAGACCCATGCGATCGTGCAGAGTCAAAAACAATCGGACTACCATCAGCAAGCATGTGCTTGCCAATCGTATTGTGAACCTTAGATGGTTGCATAAATGGTCATCCCTCCAGATACGATGTAAGTATTTTGTAACTACTTCGACAATGTCAACTTCGCAAGAACTTCCGAAAATAGGGGGATCCGGGGGTGCGGGGCACCCCCGTATCCCCCTATT
>CAZUSV010000272.1:0-5547 GCA_964622645.1 uncultured Anaerolineales bacterium | reverse complement strand
ACGCTCTTATCCAGAGAGGTGGAGGGACCGGCCCTGTGAAACCTCAGCAACCAGGATCAGTCGGATAGTCCAAAAGTCTAATAGTCTGAAAGTTCCAAACACTATAAGACTATTGAACTAAAGACTATTAGACTCTCCCAGGTGCTAATTCCGGCAGAGGGATATTCTGGAAGATGAGAGGGAGCTGTACAAATGCGTGCATTGCCCCTCTAGCTAGAGGGGCAATTTTCTTTACCTGGAGGTTTCTATGACAACTACCTTTATGAACTCACCTAAACTGCTATTTACTTCGGAGTCTGTCACCGAAGGGCATCCCGACAAGATCTGCGATCAAATCAGCGATGCAGTTTTAGATGCCTGTCTGGAGCAAGATCCCTATTCGCGGGTGGCCTGCGAAGTCGCCACGAAGACAGGTTATGTGATGTTGATGGGTGAGATCACCACCAAAGCCAATATCAATTACGACAAACTTGCCCGGAAAGTGATCAGTGACATCGGCTATACCCGGGCAAAATTCGGGCTCGACAGCCAGACTTGCGGCGTACTCGTCGCCATTGCTGAGCAATCCGGTGACATCGCTATGGGCGTTGACAAGGCTCTCGAAGCCAAAAGTGGGGAGATGACCGAAGAAGAAATCGAGGCCATTGGTGCCGGCGATCAGGGCATGATGTTTGGCTATGCTTGCAACGAAACTCCAGCACTCATGCCAATGCCAATCTACCTGGCGCACAAGCTAACCCGCAAATTAGCCGAAGTCCGCAGGAACGGCACATTGCCCTGGGTGCGCCCTGACGGCAAAAGCCAGGTTACCGTTGAATATGCCTTTGGCAAGCCAGTTCGCATTGATACAGTCTTGATCAGCACCCAACATGACCCCGACATGACCCAAGAAGATATCCGTGCAGGTTTGAGCGAGCATGTTATCAATCCTGTCCTACCTCCTGAAATGGTTGACGACGAAATAAAAATCTTCATCAATCCGACCGGACGATTTGTGATTGGTGGCCCGCAAGGAGATGCTGGCGTTACGGGACGCAAGATCATTGTTGATACCTATGGCGGGATGGGGCGCCATGGAGGTGGCGCCTTCAGTGGTAAAGATGCCACGAAAGTTGATCGTTCGGCAGCCTATGCTTCCCGGTGGGCTGCCAAGAATATCGTCGCTGCTGGGCTAGCCGAACGTTGTGAAATCCAGGTTGCTTACGCAATCGGCGTAGCTCACCCCCTGAGCGTCAACGTGGAGACCTTTGGGACCGGTAAGATCGACGATGAAAAGATCGCCGACCTGATCATAGAGCACTTCGACTTGCGCCCTGGAGCCATCATTCGAGATTTGGGCCTGCGCCGTCCAATATTCCAGCAAATAGCTGCCTATGGTCATTTTGGTCGCGACGATCTAGATCTCCCCTGGGAGCGCAACGATAAGGCTGACGCATTGCGTGAAGCCGCTGGTCTCTAAACCACGATAGATTTTCATCAACAACATTTAGTGGTTTAAGAAACGAAAACCCTTCTTTTCTGGTGCTGATATTTCAGGAGTCCGACGTCTCCTGACGTCGAAATAGTACATTGCCCAGCCGTGCTGCTCCAAAATCAGGAGATTTCGGACTCCGGTACGATCGACTTTTTTAAGCGATTTGCCGTGAGCACCATTTAGTGGTACTCTCGCTAAGTTTATTAATAACCTGCGGGAGGTTTTAGCGGATGATCCACTCCTGAACTGAATTCCAGGAACCTCCCGCAGGTTTATGTTATTTAGCGAGAAAACCATTTAGTACATTGTAAAGAAAATTATTTGATATTTTTGCTGTGACCGGTCTCCCGACCGAGTCACCCCGGCACGGTCTGGAGACCGGCCTAAGCTGCAAAATAAAAACTAACGGTTACTTAGTTTACGCTGTATTTAGTATCTATACAGAATTGCTTGAACCAGTCTGGCCATGGGCCCGCCGCTGGCGCTGACCATGTTGCCGCAGGCACGCAAGGCGCAGCTCGGTCTCGCCAAGCTTTGCGCGCCTGCCCAAAGGGCCGCATAGCGTGGCGGGCGGACCTGCGGTCTGACCGGCCTTAGCAATTTTTAAATAGGCTCCTAATCAAACGAAGACCCGATCTCAGGCAGAGATCGGGTCTTTTCATAAGCTATTGGTGCGCTCCAACCAATGGTTTTTCAGCTACGTTGGAAAGGTTAGATATGAGATTGAACTTTTTTCACGATCTGCTTTTTGGGCCGGTAACCTGTCAGGCGCTCCTTGACGGCTCCATTTTGGAAGAGCAGCAAGGTGGGAACCCCCATAACTTGATACTGCATCGCAATACTCTGATTGTTATCTACGTCGAGTTTCACCACCTTGACCTGACCCTCCCAATCAACAGCCAATTCATCAACAATGGGTTCGAGCATTTTACAGGGGCCACACCATACCGCAGTAAAGTCTACCAACACAGGGGTAGAGGCATCAAGAACCTCTTCTTGGAATGTCTCTTCAGTTACGTATTGCAAATCACTCATGCTTTCATGCTCCTAATGTTGTCTGAGTTTGATAATCGTAGTCGAGCAGATACTACTGGCTCTTTAGGAATTCCCGTGATTTAGGGGTATGGGGCGTGCTTCGCACGCCCCATACCCCTAAATCTGGGAGCTATCCTGGCGTTTCCTAGAGAGCCATACTACTTACCAAAAGGAAAAAAGTCAAGGTTTTTGTTGACGCTGAATTCCCTGCGTGATAGAATTCAGCGCACCACGGGCGCGTAGCTCAATGGCAGAGCAGTGGCCTTTTAAGCCATTGGTTGCAGGTTCGATTCCTGCCGCGCTCACTCTGATTTGACGACAATCACCTCTATCATCTTACTACGATGGTGGTGATTTTTTTTGATAGATTGCACCCAAATCTGGACATTACCATGGGAATTCCTGGAGACCCCAACTTTATTTGTGTAAGATGCAAATATCGGCATGGTATAATCGCCGCGCGAATTTCTCCGAGACCAAAACATCAGGGAGCAATTAATACATGAAGTTACATGAGTATCAATCAAAATTGATTTTTGCCGAGTACGGCGTCCCAATCCCCAAAGGAAGAGTAGCGGCTACCGCAGCAGAGGCCAAGCAAATTGCTGAAGAACTGGGTGGCCGCGTTGTTGTTAAGTCGCAGGTACTCGTCGGTGGCCGCGGGAAAGCAGGCGGCATCCGCCTGGCAAAAGACTCTGATGAAGCCGAAGAACTGGCCACACAAATCCTGAGCATCGAGATCAAAGGCCTGCCTGTCCGCAAAGTGCTCATAGATGAAGCCGCAGATATCGAAAAGGAAATCTATTTGGGGATCACAAACGACCGCGCCGCTCGTTGTCCGGTGATGATGGCATCATCGGAAGGCGGTGTGGATATCGAAGAGGTCGCTCGTGTGACACCAGAGAAGATCATCAAAGTGCACATCGATCCTCTACTGGGCTTGCAAGGCTACCAGGCTCGCGACATCGCCACAGGCATCGATCTTCCCCGCCAACACTGGAGGACATTTGGTGTCATCGCTGCCGGACTGTGGGAAGCCTACAGAAAAAGCGATGCTAACCTGGCCGAAATCAACCCCTTGGTGATCACTGCTGACGGAAAATTGCTGGCCGTAGATGGCAAGATGGTCTTAGATGATAACGCCCTCTTCCGCCATCCAGAATTAGCCGATAAGCGAGATCTGGATGTCGAAGATGATTCCGAAATTGAAGCCCGCAAATACGGGCTATCCTATATCAAACTCGATGGTGACATCGGCTGTATGGTCAACGGCGCGGGATTGGCCATGACCACTATGGACGTGATCAAGCTCTTCGGTGGTGAACCAGCTAACTTCCTGGATATCGGTGGCGGCGCTGGCGCTGAGAAGGTTGCAGCAGCCTTCCGCATTATCCTCTCCGACAAGAATATCAAAGCAGTGCTGATCAATATCTTCGGCGGGATCACCCGCGGCGATGAGGTGGCGCGCGGCATTTTGGCTGCCATGGAAGAAGTCAAACCCGAGGTACCCATGGTCGTACGCCTGGTGGGCACCAATGCTGAAGAAGGACGTCAACTGCTGGCCGATGCTAAGATGATCACAGCAGAAACCCTGGCCGACGCTGCCCAAAAAGCTGTCGCAGCTGCAAAGGGCCTGTCCTGAGCGATAACGAAGGGCTTGTCCTGATCCCCGAAGGGGATAACGAAGGGCTTGTCCTGAGCGATAACGAAGGAAAGGTAAAATGAATGAGTATTCTCGTCGATAAAAACACAAAACTCATTGGGCAGGGCATCACTGGCCGAGAAGGCCTCTTCCATGCCCAAAGGATGTTGGAGTATGGCACCGATCTTGTCGCTGGCGTAACCCCAGGCAAAGGCGGTGAATGGATCCTGGATGGCAAAGTCCCTGTTTTCGACTCCGTCAAAATCGCCCAAGAAGCCACAGGCGCTACCGCCAGCGTGATCTTTGTGCCCTCGCGTTTCGCTGCCGATGCGATTTTCGAAGCCGCCGATGCAGGTATCGAACTTATCGTTTGCATTGCCGAAGGCATCCCCGTCCTGGACATGATGCGTGTACGCAACTACCTCGACCAAAAAGGCGTCCGCCTAGTGGGACCAAATTGTCCAGGATTGTTGACCCCCGACGAGGCCAAAGTTGGCATCATCCCTGGCGATATCGCTATCCCTGGAGATGTAGGTGTCGTTTCCCGTTCTGGCACGCTGACCTATGAAGTGCTCTATGCTCTCAAAGAGAATGGCATGGGTGTCAGCACCTGCGTTGGCATCGGTGGCGACCCCATTAATGGCACAAACTTCATCGATTGCCTGCGCATGTTCGAGGAAGACCCCCAAACCAAGAAGATCGTCCTCATCGGCGAGATCGGTGGTACCGATGAAGAGCAGGCAGCTGAATATATCCGCAACAATGTTACCAAGCCTGTGGTTGGTTTCATCGCTGGACAAACCGCCCCCCCTGGGAAACGCATGGGGCACGCCGGCGCAATTGTGCAAGGTGGTACTGGCCTGGCAGTGGATAAGATCAAAGCCCTGGAGGATGCCGGAGTGCGCGTTGCCAAGCACCCTGAGGAGATTCCTGACCTTTTATAGGAAAGACGAACGAGGTTTGAGGTGGTTGCCCTCTTATTGATCTACTACCTCTAGACATGATCAACACAAAAAGCGCAGTACTCGACTGCGCTTTTTGTATTTATTTCAGTTAGAAGGAAGAACCTATCCGAAAATTCGCTTGAACCGGTCTCCCGACCGTGTTCGGCTCGGTCTAGAGACCGGCCTTAGCAATTATCGGATAGGTACTAAGTATTACATACGTTCGGAAACGTACTTGACGGCCTCACCGACGGTGGTGATCTTCTGAGCGTCTTCGTCAGAGATTTCGCTGCCGAAAGCCTCTTCGAACTCCATGATCAGCTCGACCAGGTCGAGGGAGTCAGCCTCGAGATCTTCGCGGAAACGGGATTCGGCGGTGATTTCGCCAGCATCGATATCCAACAACTCAGCAATAATTCCTTTTACTTTCTCAAGTACTTCTTCGTTCATGG
>CAZUSV010000271.1:0-5706 GCA_964622645.1 uncultured Anaerolineales bacterium | reverse complement strand
GGGGGGGTGGGTTTTTGGTTTTGGTTTAAAAATTTTTGTAAGATTTCTAATTTTGTGTTTAGGGGCGGGGTTCCAACCCGCCCGTACACTCAAATTTCGATTAGCTCTATTGTGACAGACTATTGTCAATAAGGTTTAGGCAAGTGAAAATTTATGTTGAATCAAGTTTTAGATGTAATTGTTAATACTAGCGGTCCAATCACAATTGGCGAACTCAGCCGTAAGTTGGGGGTAGAACCGTCTGCGCTGGAAGGCATGATCCAGTTTTGGGTACAAAAAGGACGTCTACGATCAGAGGATGATCAGCTAAGTGGGATGTATTGTTCATGTGGTACTGGGACGGATTCCTGCACCCCGGTATCGGACTGTATTTTCATTGCCAAAATGCCAAAAACATATACAAGCAAGTAGTTTGACATAATCCCTGCTTGATGTATAATACTCGTTATTGCAAATGTTCGCAATAACGAGTATTGATATGTCCCATTGTCACACGATTATCACCACCCTGCGCGAGCGTGGCTACCGCATCACCCCTCAAAGGGAAATGGTCATCGATATCATCGCGCATGCCGCACATCACATGTCAGTGGAAGAGATCTTTGCTGAATTGCAGAAACGCACCCAGGCAACCAATATCGCCACGGTCTACCGCACCCTGGAAACGCTTTGGGAAGAGGGCTTTGCGTGTCGTAACGATCTGAGTGAGGGCAAAATCATCTACGCTACTTACAAGCATGGCCCTCATATCCACTTGGTCTGCCGCCATTGTAATCACGTCAGTGATGCCGACCCCGATACCTTGGGACCGCTAGGCGAAGAACTGCGCGCAAATTACGCTTTCGAAGCCGATCTGCAGCATCTTTCGATATTTGGCATTTGTGCTGATTGTCAATTATAGTACACGGATTTACACGGATGACTCTACTGAAAAAGCTACGTGAGCAGGATACCGTGCGGCATATATGGTGGTGTGTGCCGCGCACACACCACCATATATGCCGCACGGACCTCTGTTCTTTGGCTTTTTTCAGTGGACCCACGGATGATACGGATAAAAAATAATTAATAATCCGTGCGAATCCGTTATATCCGTGTACAAAATTTTGTTTATGGAAAGCGACTGTGTTATTTTTGGAGTTCGACGATGTTATTCTCACCCGCTCTACTTCACATCCCTGATGGTTTCTTGAACCTGGTTGTATCACTCGTCTTTTGGGTCGTGACCATAGTGATGGTATGGTTGGCCAGCTCTAAGACCAATAAATCCCTGGGCGAAAAACAAGTGCCTTTGATGGGTATCATGGCAGCCTTCATCTTTGCAGCCCAGATGCTCAATTTTCCTGTGGCTGGTGGAACCTCGGGTCACTTCTTGGGTGGGGCTTTGGCAGCAATTGTGCTGGGACCCTGGGCCGGGATCCTGGTGATGACAGCTGTTGTCACTGTGCAGGCCCTGCTCTTCCAGGATGGTGGCCTGTTGGTGATGGGCGCCAATATCTTCAATATGGGCATCCTTACAGCAATGATCGGTTTTGGCCTGTACCGCACGGTGATCGGGCGCAAGAGAGGTATTCGTCTGGCTGTAGCAGGCATCGGTGCCTGGATGGCGACTATGGCCTCTGCGCTGTTGACCTCCCTGCAACTCTGGTTGAGCGGGACTACTCGCTTGGAGATTGTTGTCCCAGCCATGCTAGGGGTGCACGCCCTGATCGGCTTTGGTGAGGCCCTCATCACCATGGCAGCCTTAGGGTTCATCGAGAGGACTCGCCCCGACCTCTTCAGTGCAGAACAGACAGCTTCTGGCGGCGGGCGCGGCTGGATCGTGGCCGGGATCGTAATTTCCTTGCTGGCAGTGCTGATCTCCCCTTTGGCCTCTGGCGACCCCGACGGCCTGGAACGTGTCGCTGAAAACCTGGGCTTTCTAGAAAGCGGCCAGAGTTCACCCTTCGAAATCCTGCCCGATTACACGATCTCATTCTTAGGAGAGACCGCGCTTTCCACTATTCTTGCCGGAGTCGTCGGCGCCCTGGTGTTGCTGGGCTTGCTGGTCCTGATCGGCCGCAACCTGCGTAGAAAGACAGTAGCCAGTAGCCAGTAACCAGTAACCAGTATCCAGTAACCAGTATCCAGTTTATAACTCACTCGCTACTGACCACTGACAACTGAACCCCATGCATATCAACGCTTTTGATCACTACCATTTTCACGATAGCCTGATCCACCGGCTGGATCCGCGCGTCAAGGTGGTCGTAACGGTGGCCTACATCTTGTCGAATGCGGTTTTACCGGATGGCAGTTGGCTGGCATTCGGCGTGGCCTGGCTGGTTTTGCTGTTGGCCAACGACCTCTCACGTCTGGGGCTGAGCTATACCTTGAAACGCTCTTTCATCATTCTGCCGTTTGTGCTGGTTGCCATCACGGCCATCTTCTCTCCTTTGGGCGACCCCTTGGTCGAATGGGATTTAGGCTTCATCAGCCTCATGCCGACAGATTTTGGGGTGATCCGCTTTTTCAGCATCCTGGCTCGTTCCTGGCTCTCGGTACAAATGGCCATCTTGCTGGTGGCCACCACCCCATTCCCCGACCTGATCCATGCCTTCGAGCACCTGCGCCTGCCGCGGGTGTTGACCACCATCATCGCCTTCCTGTATCGTTATCTATTCGTGCTGACCGATGAAGCCTTGCGCTTGATGCGCGCCCGCCAGGCTCGCAGCGCTGGTTTGCCCGGCCGCAAGCGTGGCGGGAAGCTGGCCTGGCGCGCCAAAGTCACCGGCAGTATGGCTGGTCAGTTATTCACCCGCAGCTACGAACGCTCTGACCGCATCTACAACGCCATGCTGGCGCGTGGCTATACCGGTCACTTGCGCACCCTCAACCCGCATGCCATGCAGCGGCGTGATTGGTTGATTTTGCTGCTTGCGGTTTTTGCCTTGTTCTTAATCCAACTTGTGGGATGGATTCGTTAAAGATACATCCAAAGAATACCATTTGATTAGACCCCTAGACCCCAGGGGTTTAGAAAACCCCTGGGGTCTAGGGGTCTAATCAAATTCTTAGACGATAGCTAATGCCTGTAAAACATCAATCTACCTTTGATATCGAGATCCCCGAATGCGAAGGTGACGTTCTTCAAATTCAGGATTTGCACTTCGCCTATCCAGACGGTCACATTGCCCTGCGAGGCGTCAGCCTGAATCTTTGTGAGGGGGAAAAGGTGGCCTTGGTGGGGCCTAACGGGGCTGGAAAATCGACCTTGATGCTGCACCTCAACGGGATACTACGTGGCCAGGGTGGTCTGGCCGTTGGGGGACTTCCTCTCAGCGATGAACACATCCCGGTGATCCGCGCCCTGGTGGGGGTGGTTTTCCAGAACCCTGATGATCAACTCTTCTCCCCGACGGTTTTCGACGATGTCGCCTTCGGCCCCTTGCACATGGGCTTACCTGAAGATGAAGTCTGTCGCCGGGTGGAAGAAGCCCTGGCGGCAGTGCAGATGAGCGATTTTGGCGAGCGTCTATCCCACCATCTCAGTATGGGCCAGAAGAAACGCATAGCTATCGCCACCGTGCTGGCCATGCACCCGCAGATATTGGTCCTGGACGAACCCTCCGCCGGTCTCGACCCGCGCGCCCGCCGCTCGTTGATCCAATTCTTACGTGATCTACCGATCACCATGCTGATCTCGACCCACGACCTGCACATGGTAGAGGAGTTGTTCCCGCGTATGGTCATCATGGACGAGGGGGTTATCGTCGCCGATGGTCCAACAACAACACTGATGCAAGACGAAGCCTTACTCGAAGCGCATGGATTGGAAAAACCGCTGATTGCTTCTACCCCATCTTAGTGGTCCAGGGGCAATAGTCTGAGCCATGGATTGCTGAAGTCCGGCCCTTCCTCCTACCCATTTTTCCAGGTACGTACTAGACCTTTCGGTGATACGCTCCTTGAAGGTTGGCGATATACTGGTCTAAAAGGAGTATGACTTACGCAGTTACCAAGTAGAATTCCGAATATTCTTCGGGCTACTTCGCATGCGTAAGTTGTAGGAGATCATGATGAGTAAAAACTTACTGGTAGAACTTTCGGATGCGCTGGCAGATGCTGCGGAACAAGCCGGCAAATCCACAGTGCTGGTCAATGCCCGCAGGCGCCTGCCGGCCAGCGGCGTTATCTACACGGACGATTTGATCCTGACCGCTAATCACGTCATCGAGCGAGACAAGGATATCAGCGTCGTGCTCCCTGATGGCAGCGAGGGGGCTGCAACGGTTGCTGGACGTGATTCCAGCTCTGATCTTGCCCTGCTCAGATTGGCGGGCGTTTCTGCGACACCTGCTATCCTGACCCCTACCCCGGCACGGGTCGGGCAGATTGCCTTGGCTTTGGGCCGCCCTACGTCGGAGGGCCTCCAGGCCAGCCTCGGTGCGGTCAGCGCCATTTCCGGGCCATTAAACACCCGGCGTGGGGGCACGATCCTGCGCTACATGCACACTGACAGCATTCCCTACCCTGGCTTCTCCGGAGGTCCGCTGGTAGCCGCCGACGCTTCGGTTCTCGGCCTCAATACCTCAGGCCTGGTACGCGGCGCATCCATTACCATTCCTGCCGACATTGCCTGGAACACCGCCAGAATCCTGGCGGAGCATGGTCGTATCCGCCACGGTTATCTCGGCATCCGCAGCCAGGCAGTGGAAATCCCTTTGAAGGCCAGGGAACTGATGCCGCGAGAACAGGATTTGGGTCTGTTGCTGGTGAGCGTGGAAACCAACAGCCCCGCGGCCAGAGGTGGCTTGATGATTGGCGATATCCTCGTTGGCGTGAACGGTGCGCCTGTCGCCGATCACGATGAACTCTTGGCCTTACTCACCGGAGACGTTATTGGGGAGTCTGCGCCTCTGGAAGTGCTGCGTGGCGGTCAGCCGCGCAAGATGAATGTCGTCATTGGGGAGCGCTAAAATGGATCTCAACGGCAATCTTACACAATCCTTGGAACAGCTTATCCAGGACGTTTTGCCTGCACTGGTCGTTGTGCATGGCCGGCGCAGGGGAGCGGGTGCGGGCGTCATTTGGAGTGCAGACGGTCTGATCTTGACGAACAACCACGTTGTCGGGCGACGTTCCCCCCAGGTGAAACTGCATGATGATCGAACATACGAGGCTCGTCTGCTGGCGCGCGATCCCGAGGTGGACCTGGCCCTCTTGTCCATCAGGGCTTCGAAATTAACTCCGCTTGAACCTGCTTCCCTACCGACGCGTGTTGGTGAGATGGCCTTTGCCTTCGGGCATCCCTGGGGACAGAGGAATACGGTAACCCGGGGTATCGTCAGCGCCCTGCTAGTGGCTCAAACCAGGGACGGGAATAATTTTCCTGTGCTGCGCACCGATGTGCCGCTGGCACCAGGCAATTCTGGTGGGCCGCTGGTTAGTGCCAGGGGCGAAATCCTGGGTATCAACGCCATGATTATGGGCGGCGACCAGAGCATTGCCATCCCTGTTTCGGTCATCAAAGAATTTGTCCGTAATGTTGCCGCCAGAAGGCCTGGCGAGCGTCCGGCGCGTCCCATTCGAAAGGATGTGCTATAAATTAGCAAGACAAGTATATACTTCGACAATGTCAACTACGCCAGAACTTCCGAAAATAGGGGGGGTACGGGGTTTAGGGGCAACCCAGTACCCCCCCAAATTTAGGGGTTATGGTGAGAA
>CAZUSV010000270.1:0-5774 GCA_964622645.1 uncultured Anaerolineales bacterium | reverse complement strand
TCAGCCACGATCCTTTGGCTACCGCTGCTGTCCCGCCTTAAGTGGATAGCCGGAAATAGTAAACGGACGGTTTTCCCATGATTTCAACCAGGCGCAAAGATTGGAAATCATCGACAGGTTGATGGTTATAATTCAAGTGCAGGTTGTATTTCTCATCTAAATACGGCCGTACCTCGACTGAATAAGGTGAAGAGATTTGCTGTTCACCATGGCCGTTCGGCGATGTCTCGCTGGCGGTGAAGGTAAAACCATTGGCTTGCAGGGTCAAAGTAGCGTACTGGAAGTGCACTTTTAGCTCATCAGGCAACAAGACGTCTGGTGGGTTGACCAGCCTCAAGGAAGATCGCTGCATATCGAAGAGCCTCACCTGCCAGGGGTGGAAAGCGTACTTGTGGGCGAGTTCTTCGATCAGTTGATTATTGGCTGTAAACCCTGCAGAAACGAATTTGCTCATCTTTCACCCGCCTGACGCGCATCTGAAGCTGGCGGTTTCAGGGCGCGGCCAAGTAGGTCTGCCAGAGGAGCGATCAGAGCAAATAATTGCCCATCACCACCGTAAACGGACAAATTCGTTCCCTGGAAGATTTGCGAAGCCGCGGCGACAATTTGTGGTAACTGCTCGATGGGTAAGATCTCAGCCTTGAGGCGCTGCTTTGATGCTTCGAGCATGATCTCGGTTTCGACTGCCAGTTCTTTGACCTGAGAGGCAAGTTTTTGCATTTTGAGTTCTTCTTCGAGAACCCTGCGCTGTTTTTGCGCCCGCAACATTTTTACAGGCGCTTCGAGCTCGACTTTTTCCCTTTCGGCTTCTTGCTGCAAGCTGAACTTCTCACGCGCCACATTGAGCTGGTTTTGATGTGTTGCCAGCGACTCTTGTTGCATACGTCTCTGATACGCCATCTTCGCCTGTTCCAGTTCTTCTTTGCGGTGCAGATCGTCTTTCTCGGCTTCTAATCGCTCTTGTTCTAAACGGCGCTCGGAGAGAATCTGCGTCAGTTTGATTTCTTCTTGGGAACGGATGTCAGATTTCTCGCTGTTGACCAAGATTTCATTGCGTGTGCCGGCCTCAAGTTGCCGTCGGAGTTGATCATCTACGATGAAAACCTGCGATACCTGTACGACTTCGAGTGCAATACCCCATGTGGAAGTAGGTGGACTATCAGAATGATGATCTCCCTCGACGATCTGTTTCAGTGCATTTTCGATGACCTGCGTAAGGGTTGTTTTGCGCTGCTCGATACATTCTTGCATCGTCATATGCGAGACAACCGAGCGTAGCTCTCCCATGCATATGAAGCCAATCAGTTCACTCATTCGATCGGTCCCCTTGCGCATTCGGCTTGCTTGGTCCTGGCGCGTAAAATCAAATTGATGTGCTGCCGCGACAGGATCCGTGATCCGGTATATTACGATGCCTTTGAAACGCAATGGGATGCCATCTTTACTCTCGTGTGTCAGCTCGAAAGTGGCCTCTTGTTTGATGCTCGGTAGGGTCACATGCACCGCTCCCGGCATCACAAATGTCTGGATAGCAGTACCCTTGTTGATCAGTTTGCCTCCTCGCCCAACAACCAGAAATTCATTTGGACTCGCTTTTGCGTATGCCATCTCTGCCTCCTTGATTTCTTTTCCCCGACTATGCCAGTTGTGCGTTCTGAGAACGCTTCCAAATCGTTCCGAAGCGCTGTTTGGATCATTGATTGGGTTATCAATGATGATAGGTAGCGTTTCCGGATATGGAATTCGTTATAATCTAGATGCAGGCAGGTTGATACCAGGCTGATCGGCTGAGATACTATGGATCTTCTGGAAATCTTTACTTTTGGGGGAGTGGTCATCCATTTGGGCGGGAAACCGCTCTTGGGCTTTCACTCGAAGAAAGCTAAGGCATTGTTGGTTTACCTGAGCCTTGGGCGGATTCCCCAACCCAGGGAAAAATTAGCAGAAATGCTTTGGGAACAACGCTCACAAGCCCAGGCAATGTCGAACTTGCGTGTGGTTATTGCCAATCTTCGCAAGCTCATCAGCCCCTATCTGAAGATCGATCGCCAAACCATCGCGATTAATCCCGAAGCCCCCTGTTGGTGTGACGCCTTGGCATTCGATGCTGAGATCGCTGAGGGGAGGTTCGAAGACGCGCTTCGATATTTTCAGGGGGATTTTTTGGAAGGCTTTTACCTTTCAGAAGCTCGGGGCTACGAAGTCTGGTTGGCAGAGCGACGTCAGATCTATCAGCACCAGATTCGGGCGGCTCTGCACGCCCGCATAAAGCAACTCACTTCCCTGGGGGGGTACGAAAATGCCATCCAGCATGCACGGTGGCTCATCGCCCTGGATCCATTGGAAGAGGCTGCCCATTTGAGTCTGATGCGTTTGTTAGCCCTAACTGGCCAGCGTAATGCAGCGCTGGCTCTTTATCAATCCTATGCCCGAACTCTCGAAGGTGAGTTGGCGGTTGACCCTTCTGCAGAGATGAGCGCGCTCTTCCGACAAATCCAATCCAATGAGACGCCTGGATTTCCATCAAGCGTTAATCGGGTTTCTGTTTTGCCAGCTTATCTCGATGCTCACCAAGAACCTATCGAACGCTCACGAGAAATCTTTGTCGGGCGAGAACGAGAGTTGGTCCAATTGGATGGCTATTTATCCCAGATGCTCCAAAAGCAAGGTGGCGTGATCTTCGTCACGGGTGAGGTTGGCAGTGGTAAAACGGCCCTGGTGGGCGAATTTTCGCGACGGGCGCAGGCGACCCACCCCGACCTGCTCGTTGTCATGGGGAATTGCCATTTGTATACCGGGGTCGGCAACCCCTATGGCCCCTGGCGCGAAGCCCTGGATATGCTTACCGGGGATGTTGAAACCCATTGGTCGACCGGGGTCATTTCTCGCAGGCATGCAATTAAGCTATGGAATGACTTGCCCTTGGTTATAAGGACATTGGAACGGTGTGCTCCTGCTCTTGTTGGAACGCTGCTATCGCTCCAGAATTTGGTCAGCCGGGTCGAAGCGGCCGGGCTGCGAGAGGAGCTTAGCCTATACCTCTCTCGACTCCCAGATAATTCCCCTGGGGGTGAACAAAACCTGATATTGCACCAATATCTGGATTTCATGGCTTCTTTGTCCACAAACCATCCTTTACTGATCATCCTGGAAGATCTGCAATGGATTGATCCTTCTTCAGTGAGTCTGCTTAGTTATCTGGTGCCGCACCTTGTCAAGAACCGGATTCTGGTAGTCTGTACTTATCGACCTGTCGATCTATCCAGTCATGCAGAAGAGTTTCAGTCAGATCTCGAAGCCGTCTTGCTCGAATTCAAGCGCCAGTTCGGAAATATCTGGATCAGCCTGGATTCTTCTCAGAATGAATCATTTGTCCAGTCTTACCTGGATGCATATCCAAACCGTTTCAGCCCGGACTTCAGCAAGGATCTAACAAAACACACAGGTGGTCAGCCGCTATTTGTTGTAGAACTATTTCGCGACCTACAAATACGAGGACAGTTGCTGCTGGATGATGATGGCCATTGGGTAGATCATCCAAATCTAGATTGGGAATCCTTACCTGCACGTGTGGAAGCTGTGCTTGAAATGCATCTGGCTCGCCTGGATGACCGGGACTGTGAAGTCTTAGCCGCTGCAAGCGTGATTGGGGAAGAATTTGCATGCGAAGTAGTCGCTAGTTTGCTAGGGTGGCAGGTTCCACTTGTTCAGGAGATCATCGATAACTTGATACACGACCATGCTTTGCTTTTGGAGATAGGTACGCGTAGATTTCAAGGTCAACGATTATCCGAATGTCGATTCCGGCATCTGTTTTTCCAAATTTTCATTTATAAGGGACTCGGTCAGGCCAAAAGGATGCGTTTACATGAAAAGGCAGGATTGACCCTGGAAGCATTTTATGACGTTTCGCCAGATATGACGGTTAAGTTTGCGCAACAGTTAGCACGTCATTTTCAGGAGGCCGGGTTGTACCTACGAGCCTGTGATTACTTACTTGATGCAGGCAATCAGGCTGTCCAATTAGGGGCTCACACCGAAGCGATCCAGCATTTCCACGCCGGTCTCGATTTGCTGCAGACTTTGCCGGAGAACTCGGAGCGGCTCCAGAAAGAGATTAAATTATCGTTGGCCCTTTATGCGCCTCTCCAGGCGCTGCGGGGTTATTCGGATCCTGAATTGATTCAACTGGGTGCTCGAGTGCGCTACCTTTGTGATCAAGCCAGTGATGATAACCCAATATTACCGGCGCTTTATTTCTTACGCATTACGCACAAAACAATTGAAGAACGAGAGCTTGCCCTACAGCGTGCGGAGTTGATCCTGAATGATTCTTCACCATCGGATCAACTACTGACTGCACTATCTCACTGGACTCTCGGGGCGGAATTAAGTTATCGGGGTGAGTTCAAAGCTTCTCTGGCGCATTTAGAAAGAGTGAATGAATATTATCAACCTGAATCATATCCCTGGTGCGCGTTTTTATTTGGGAATGATCCCGGCATTTCCAGCCGGGCACGCCTGGCCTGGGTATTGTGGCTGCTGGGGTATCCTGACCAGGCAATCCAAGAAAGCAAGCATTCTTTGGCTGCAGCGACGGCAATGGACCATTCGGTCGTACTGGGGTTTGCTATCGGGATTGCGGGTGTTCTGTTTAACCAGTTGCTTGGTGATGTGGACACAATGGAGAGGTGGAATCAGGAGTCTATTCAACGCTCGTCAAAAGACCAATTGAGACTGTTCCAGCCGGGTGAAATGATCTCCCGTGGATGGGTGCTTACCCAAATTGGGCGAGAGATCGAAGGTCTCCAGATGATGGAGGATGGTCTCGACGAGTGGCGTGAATCTGGTGCATCACGACATTATGCTCAATACCTTGGTATGCTTGCAGAAGGGTACAGTTTGAATGGTCAAATCACCAAAGGTTTACAGGCCATCCAAGAAGGTCTGGAAGCTTCTGAGTCCAGCCTGGAACGATACTTCCAAGCGGAATTGTATCGGCTCAAGGGGGAATTGATACTAAAGGATGAAGAACTAGGATCCAATAACCAGGAGGCATATCAACTGGCTGAAGAGTGTTTCCAGCAGGCAATTGCGGTGGCGCAGCTCCAGCACGCCAAAGCCTGGGAGCTACGCGCAACAATCAGTCTGAGCCGCTTATGGGCAAAACTTGGGCGAAAGCATGCAGCTTATACCCGGCTGGTCGAGGTTTATGATTGGTTCAGCGAAGGGTTCGAGACACCTGATTTAGAGGAAGCGCGCGCATTATTGACAATCCTGAATGACGATGAAAACCCCGCCTTGATTTTATCGCAGGGCAATCGCATTTAGAAATAGCGCTAGGATGAGAAGGCACAAAACAACCTTTTGGGTGGCGAGCCAACCGCGTTGGCGGTCGAATCAGGCTAAACACAACTTGCCAAGCCCGCCCAACGCGGTTGGGCTACTGACCCTGAAAGATTTTTTAGAGATAAAATCCATGTGCGATTGCCCTGGATTTTATCGTAGTAACTTTGATGAAATATGTAGGGCTTTCTTAAAATCGCGTTTCATGTGTCATTGCGAACACATTCGCTACACTCATTGTAAACTCCGCGCAGTGGAGTGTGGCAATCTCCTCGCAGAGCTGGAGATTGCTTCGTCGCCCGCAACGCCGTAGGCGGGTCTTCGACCGGCGCGCAGAGGGAAAGCGACTCCTTGCAATGACATCTTAAAACTTTCAGGAGTTACGCAGATGGAAAGCTATTTCTCGAAGGACGCCCCCCCAACCCCCC
>CAZUSV010000269.1:0-5832 GCA_964622645.1 uncultured Anaerolineales bacterium | reverse complement strand
CATTGAGGAATTTGGAGATTGTCATTGGTTAAAATGTATTAATGACCACAAAGCAACAAACTATATGGATTCATTAAATGCAATTTGGAAGAAAATAGAAGAGATAGAATATAAGATAGACGATTTAAAAGAACAACCTCAAGAAGAAGAGGAAGAAATAGAAGAAGAAACAAAAGTTAAAACTTTTGGAGGAAATGATTAGAATGGGAAAATATGGAGAAGCATTAGGAATTTGGGAGTTAAAGATTGGTGGAGCTGATTTGAAGGTTAGACCAAGAAAAGGAGATAATTTAGAGTTGATGAATATCATGAAGAAGAAAGATGAAGATAATTTTCTTTCAGGAGTATATAGCCTTCTAATAAAGATTATTGAAAGAGATACCCCTCCACAAACTAATGAAGAGAAAACAGAACTTGAAGAATATGTTGAATTTAATTTAATGGATTTATTCAAGGAGATGATGATTAAATTTAAATGGGCAACACCTGACCAGATTAATAAGATGGAAAGCGATGCTCAAAAAAAAGCAAATTAAGTCCTGCTCAAAAAAGAGTAGAGTTCAGAAAAAGAATAAAAAATAGAATAAAAGATGATGAGATGGAAGAAAACTTATCAAGAGCAATGTTCTATCTTGAAAAAGAATTAGGAATAATGATAGGTGAAGACTATCCATTGCTCAAATTTTATTCTCAATTAGATTACTTAGTAGAACTAAAAGAAAGAGAACAAAAAGAAATGAATAAATCAAAAAAGAGGTTTAGAAGATAATATGGTTACTAGTGGACAATACAAACAAGAAATACTTTTGAGTATGAGAGAACAGGGGATTAAAAGAACTGAAAAAAATCTCAAGAAAGTAAGTAAAGAAATCAATCATATGAATAATGAGGCATCAGGGGCAAGTAGAGAAGTAAGAGGAAATATGCTTTCTATGGGAATGTCCTTCTTATTTGGAGGTATGGCACTTCAAAGGTTCGCTGGTAATATGCTTAAATCCTTAATGAATACATATAATACTATTATGGGCGAGGGAACTAAATTCAATGAGCAAACTAATAAACTAAAAGGAGCTTTTGAATTTCTTAAGTTTTCTATATTTGATGCATTAGGTCAAAGTGAGTTATTTGAAAATTTAGTGAATTGGCTAGTGAATGCTGCAAATGCATTTTCTGAATTTGTACAAAATCATCCAATATTAGGTAAAATTATAATAGGGTTTTTAGTTCTTGCTTATGTTATAGGAACATTACTTATGCAATTTGGACAATTTATATTATTTTTTGGATTAGGATTAGGAGGAATGGCTAACTTGTGGGGACCTTTTACACTTTGGATGGGTGCAAAATGGAAGGCATTAACAGTTTGGATGAGTACAACCTGGGGAAAGTTTAATACTTTCATGGCAGGTACAAGGGGACTCCAAGTTCTTGCAGTACTATTTGTAATCCTTCTTGCCTATATATCTAAGAATATAGCCGATGCAAGTGGAAGTTGGAAGAATGTATGGATGGTACTGATAGCAGGATTATTACAAGCATTCTTTGGTTTAGGATATGGAGTTGCTACCGTGATGGATAAGATATCTGGAACAATACATAATTTAATTAAAAAGGTAACAGATGCCTTTGATAGTCTCCCAACTTGGATGAGATTAATGGTATCTGGAACTACTCAAAAGATTAATATGGGAGCATATATCCCTGCAATTCCAGAAGGAGAAGGATTTACAGATTGGGTAACTAAAAATGTAAATGAACAAATGGTTCAGATATTTGGACAAGAAGCTGTAGATAATATGATAAGTTCTGTAGGTCAAGCAATTGAAACTGAAGGAGGAATAGCTTCATTGATGGGTGGAGCATTGATTGGAGAAGGAGGTTTTTCACCCCCTGATTTTGAAGGAGGAGAAGGATTTATCCCAGAGGCTATGCAATCCGTATATTCGCCTACACTAAACTTTGATTTAGAGGTAGAGGGATTAAGTCCAGAGGCACAACAGAATATTACCACTGCAGTAATTGCACAATTAGAAGAGGAGGGATTCCTAACAGGAGGAGCACCACAAAGTTAAAATGGAAATTAAAATATTAGATTCAGGGTGGTACAGTAGAGACAGGATAGGAACTCAAGCAGATGCTGCCGATAGGGCAGGATATGATGGTTCAAGTTCAGTAAGTACTTTCACCTTAAAGGTAAAGTCAATAAAACAACAAAGTGGAGCAAACATAGAAACTAATCCTATACCTGGTTCAACTTCACTTACAGAGTTAAACTATGTAAGTAGTGAGAATCCAGTATATACTTTAAAGTGTATAGTATCAAAAGATGATGCAACAGCAGGATTTGATAATAGTATGATGTACGAACTATTAAGATTAGAAAGTACAGCAGGAATAAAACTTATGTATCCTAGTGATACAAGTGATGATAAGAAAACAATAGTAGAATTAGTTGGAGCAGCTAATACTTCAGGAGTATTCCAAGGAAGTGGAAAAGAATTAACAGCAGGAACACCATATCTTGAAGGTAGATTTAAGAAGATAGCAGTTGCTGATACAGCAAACACTCCTAATTTCGAAATATCATTAACATTTCAAGAAGAATAATGGCAGTATTAAAAACAAAGGTAATATGGTACCAATCAGGAGTTGGGGAAGGAGTAGAATTAACAGATGTTGAATCTATCCAAGTAAAGAGAGGAGCAAAACCCAAGAGTAACTCTATGACTATCAAGTTAAAGAATGCCTATTCAAATGAAAAAGGAGGACTTAGTCATGTTGATTCTGAAGGAGATTTGAAATTCCAAGAAGATGATATAATCAAAATATATGCAAAAGTAGATAGTAATAATGAAGACTTAGATGAATCAGCTACCTCTGCAGACTTATTAATGACTGCTGAAATAAAAGATATAGATGTTGTATCTGATAATAAGAATACTAGATTAGGTATAAAGGCAGTAGATAGAACATATAGTTTATTAAATAGAGTATGGGCATTCAGTTTCTTGTCTGATTCAGACCAATCTCCTAATGGAGAGGGATGGACAGCACCAGAAATTGTTCAAAATATAATAAGAAATACCACAGATAACTCACCATTTCCAGAATCTCAATTATTTGATATGTATGGAAACATGCCACCATCTAGAGGAGAAGGTGGACCTTGGGAGATAGATGCTAGAATGTTCAAAGGTGGAGAAGGTAATCAACAGATTAAAACAAGTGGAACCTCTACTACAACTAGTGCTCATAAGTTAATTGATACTAGTGGGTCATTTGAATCACTTGGAGTGAAGAGAAGTGACAATGTATTCAATTCAACAGATAGGATTTGGGCTACAGTTAAGAGTGTAGATAGTGAAACTCAATTAACATTAACTAAAGATATATTTGTAAGTGGAGAGAGTTATGAGATTAATGATGCTTTCATACAACATAAGAGACCTGATTTAGGTACTCCTGATACAGATACAGATTTATTTCCAGATTCAAATAATGCTAACTTTCCTTTTGTAGGTATGGCTAAAGCTTATAAACCTGCATATGAATGGCTAAGTGAACTTAGTCAGGTAGAATATTGTAATACAGTTGATGAAGCAGATGATGAAGACCCAACAGCTACATTATCAGTAAGAAGAGCTATGAGATACTACATTGATGAAAGGAATAGATTTCATTGGTTTTATCCACATACAACACCTGAGTTATGGTTTACTGAAGGTACAACCTCAGCAGTTAGTCCAGATACTCAAGGACATAAGATAATAGAAACTAAAGGTAAATTAGCAGTATATGATATTGTTAACTTTATAATCTTTAGAGCTGGAATAGATATGAATGGAGCACAGATATTAGGATATGAGTTAGATAGAACAAGTACAAGTTTATCTCTTAAATCAAGTTATAGACCTTTTGTTAAGATTGCAGAACATATGAAAAGAGATGATGAGAATGCAGGAAACATAACTAAGAGTACTCAAGGAGATAGTATATATTACAGTTATCCAGGCTCTTATCCAGTTACACCAGTATGGGATGATTCACAAAGAGAGGTAAGTAGTGATTCAGAATATAATACTAACTTCAGAGAGATAGCTCAGAAGAGAGGAAAGGCAAGAGCAAGAGCTATAATTGAAGGAAGTTTAAATCCTACTTGGAAATTAGATGTAGCAATAATTGGAGAGAACTTAACTCCATCAGACTTAGTAAGATTTAATAGTGGAAGATTAGGAATAAAGAATAAGAATATGAGAATTAATGAAGTTACACATAACATAGATAAGAATGGATGGAGAACTACATTAAAGTTAGAAGAGGAGGCAGAAGAGCAAGAATAAAATGATAGTAGATGAAGGATTAAATAAAACAAGGGATTTAGTTAGTAGTGGGTTATCAAGTGGTGAGAATGGAAGTGATGGTACTTTACCTACAATTTCAGATACAGATTGTATCTCTCCAATAGCAGATACTGAACTAACCTTAACAAGTAAAACCTCAACAGATAAGATGATAACAGTTCAACATGATATAGATTCAACAACAGCAAATGGGAATACATTTAAAGAGTATGTTACTCATTTCAGTACAGATGAAATATTACATAGGACAGTACATACCCTTATAGATAAGAATAATACATTAGAACTTGCATTCATTACAAGTTTTATTTTTGAGTCTGGAGAATAATTATGATATACAGTGAAGGAGTACAACAAACTAGAGATGAGATAGGAGCATCTCCAGATGAATATACTGTAGTAAAAGTAAAGAAAGAAAGAATCAAAGTAAGACAAGGCCCTCTGATAGTTAAAAGAAGAAGTATCTCTGGTAATAATGCTATCTATGGACATGCTACACATGGTATCTATGGACAAGACTACTATGGTTCTCCAGATGGAATGATTTGGGGAAGTACAACATTTGGTATATGGGGTTCAGCAGAATGGGGGCCGATACAAGATGCATTTATACTTGGACATCCAGGGGCTGCAATATTAGGTACATCAAGGTTAGGTTCAAGTGATATAGAATGGATATGGCACTCAGTTGTGAATCCAAATGATACCTTTTATGAGATATTTAGGAATGATACATTTGAGGATTCAGATGATACAACAGCAGATTGGGATACAACCAATTACAAAGTAGACTTCGATACAGACGGAGAAATAGTACAATCAAAAGTTATAGCAAAGAATGGAGTATCTTATACAGGTGCTAAGATGACATTAACAGGTACAAATAAAGATAACTTAACTCTTTATTTAAGTGGTAATGGTGGTTCAAATTGGGAAGAAGTTACAAATGGAACTACTCACACATTTACAAATAGTGGTACACAAGGTATCCATTTCAAGATGGTTGCTGGTTCAGATACAGAAAGCACATTTCCATTATCTTTTCCAAATGAGTTTGGATGTGCTGTAACAAAAGTGAAAATAGAATATAGTTAGGAGAATAAATAAAAATGACATGGTATGCAAATAAAGGAAGTGGAGATTCCCTCACAAGTGGTGAGTGGAACAATATGATAGTATATATTAGACGAGGGTCTGTAACTGCTCTGACATCAACTACACTAACATTAGATTTAAATCATAATGTAGTAGTATGTGATACAACAAGTAATGCAATAGCAATCACCTTACCTGAGGCTGCAGATAGTCTAGGTAAAAGATATACAGTCTTATTAGAGACTGATGGTGGTAATAATGTAACAGTAACTTGTGCAGGTTCAGATGTATTAAACTCAAGCAGTAATACAATAGGTACCTTTGCTGATGCTGAAGACTATTTTGAAATAGTAGCAGTTTCAGATAATAGATGGTT
>CAZUSV010000268.1:0-5921 GCA_964622645.1 uncultured Anaerolineales bacterium | reverse complement strand
CCTTCCGCCAGGTGCTGGATGCTGCTGGTGTTTCCGTCGAGGACTTCTAGACCGATCAATTCAGCAGAAAATATACAGCCCTCGTGGCAATTGCATCACTGAAATGATACACACTTGGGAGGACAACATTGTTGTCCTCCCAACAATATCAAGTAAGATTAGGAGAGAAATAATGAAAAAATTTCGTATGATTGCTGGTTTCTTCCTTCTGGTAGTCGTGGCATTAACGCTGACTGCCTGTGGTCCGGCAGCACCGGGAGCAGAAGAGGGCGAATTGACCCTGGCAATCGAGCACTTCAGCATAATCGAAGGCACCACCTGGTCTGGCGCACACCATCGCGCAGGCGAACGGTTGGCAGAGAAATATCCTGGTGTGACCTACGTCTATCGCGAGGAAGTCATGCCTGATGTCAGTGTTCCCTTTGCGGAAGAAATGATTGCCGATGACGGTGCAGATATCGTGGTTGGCAACGCTGAATTCATGGGTATGCCCCTTGCAGATATTGCAGAAAAGCATCCGGATGTAAACTTTGTTTCCATCATCGCAAGCGACCCTACAACAAAAGACAACTTCCTGCGAGTTTTCCCTCGTCAATATCAAGCCCTGTATCTTGAGGGTCTTGTAGCTGGCGCGCTGACTGAGTCAGGCGCAATTGGTGTTGTCTCTGCCTTCCCCTCCGTCCAGGTGATCCGTCGCACGGCTGGTTTCTATCTGGGTGTGCAGGATGCCGCTGAGCTGCTTGGCAAGGATGTCACTGTATACGTCAAGTATGCTGGTGACTGGTACCTGCCTCAAGAAGAGCGCGATATTGCTGCTACCCTGGTGGATCAGTACAATGTCGATGTCATCACCCACCAGACCGACTCCGGTTCACCCTTGGATGTCGCTATCGAAAAGAGTATCTGGTTCGTTGGTAAGGATATGGATATCGTTGGCGAATATGGCTGGGGTGATACTGATACTGTGGCGATCTCCTTCGACACCCGCTGGGAAGTTCTCTACAATGAGATCATCAAAGCTGTGATGGCTGGTGAAGCTCCTCCAACAGTCCTCTACCTGGGCATGGAATCCACCATGACCCTGGCAGATGGCACCGAAGAACTTACCGTCGACATCATGAACGACGGCAAGGTCGGCGTGGATGCCATCAGCCCTGCTGCTCTGGCTGTGGTGCCTCAAGAGATTGTCGATCTTGTCGAACAGCGCCGAGACGAGATGATGGCTGGCGATTGGGATCCATTCACAGCCCATGCCTTTGTCAGCAATGGCACCGGCCTGGAACTGGAAGGTCTGCCAGTACCTGATGCTGGAACTGAAGTCAAGGCCGCGGACGTTGAACCCACCGTCGAATTCCTGCTCTTCCAGTTCAACTTCGATCTCGAAGGCATGCAGATCTTAGAATAAGGTTTATAACTTTCTCTATAGATCACATGCAAGTGAGTTAGCTGTACCAATGTGAGGCTCCCGTTCTTTGGGGCAAAACCCAGAGGTGGGAGCCTCATTCTTATGGAATGATATCTGATTATTTATGGAACCTAAAGAGGCGATTCTCTTGTAATAAAGTAACTAGGTTTGATGATCTTCCCACAGACCAAAATTTTAGGATCGATTACACAATCATAGAGTGAAATGGGTCTCAATATGCTCGAAAACAATGTAAACCACGGCGATACTGTATTAGAAGCCAAAGGTATTACCAAGCGATTCCCAGGGGTGGTCGCCAACGACAATATCGATTTTGAGATCAAAGCCGGAGAAGTCCATGCCATTTTAGGAGAAAATGGTGCTGGCAAAACAACCCTGATGAATATCCTCTTCGGGTTGTACCAGCCTGATGAGGGGGATCTCTATGTGAGTGGAAACAGCGTCAAATTTAGTTCACCTTTGGATGCTATCGACCTGGGGATTGGTATGGTGCACCAGCATCGCAAACTGGTTCCCGCGCATACAGTAATCGAAAATATCATCCTAGGTCATCCCAGGGCTGGCAGGATCTTGAACCTGAAGCGGGCTGAAGACGAGATCACAGAGCTCAGTGAGAGATATGGTTTCAAGATCGATCTCAGGGCAAAGGTCTGGCAGATTTCCGAAGGCGAAAAGCAATTGGTGGAGATCCTCAAGGCGCTTTACCGCGGGGCAAAGGTGCTCATCTTAGATGAGCCAACCTCTGCGTTGACTCCGATTGAGACAGAAGCGTTGATGGAGTCTATCAAGACCATGTCCGGCCAGGATCTGGCCATTGTGCCCTTTATTACGCACAAATTGCCGATTGTCTTGGCGATCAGTGACCGGGTGACAGTCCTGCGGCGCGGTAAGGTCGTCAGCCGTATGATGACAGCGGAGACAACTGAGAAGAGTCTGGCCAGAGAGATGGTTGGCCGGGATGTTATTTTCCGTGTTGAGCGTAAAAAAGTCGTCCGAGGAGAGCCGATCTTAGAAGTGGAGAACCTCTCTGCTCTCAGTGACAAAGGCGTCACTGCTATCGATGGCATGTCTTTTACGGTCCACGAAGGTGAAATTTTTGGCATTGCAGGGATTTCTGGGAACGGGCAGCGCGAGTTGGTAGAGGTGATTGCTGGCCTTCGCAAAGAACAAGCGGGTACGCTTACCCTTGATGGTCGTGATATTACCCAGGCATCGGCATTGGAGAGGTGGCGGGCTGGCATTGGCTACATCCCTGCAGACCGCATCGATGTCGGCTCAATTGGAGGATTCTCCCTAATTGAAAACCTGATGATGAATTACTACTTCGATCAAAATTACTCCAAGGGTGTGACATTGGATTACAAAAAGATGCGTGACCTTACCAATGAAGTTATCGAGGAATTCAATGTTGCAACACCTGGTCCTGAAACGACGGCCAAAAGCCTATCGGGGGGTAACCTCCAAAAAGTAATTCTTGGACGGGTTCTTTCGCGTAAACCAAGGTTAGTGATCGCTGATCTCCCTTCCCAGGGATTAGATGTTGGTGCCACTGAGTTTGTGCGCAATAAACTGATGGAAACCAAACAAGAAAAGGCAGCCGTTATTCTCATTTCAGAAGATTTGGATGAGGTCTTATCGATGAGCGATTGGGTTGCGCCCATTTACGAAGGCAAAATCATGGGCATACTACCCGGTGAGCACGCCGAAAGAGAAGATGTGGGTGCTATGATGGCAGGGTTGGAGATCGAGGGAGGCGGGTCATGAAAATTGGTGATTACCAACTGACCTTCAAAAAGCGAGAGAAACTGACTGGATGGCAGGCAGCCATCATTTCGATCCTGGCATTGGTTTTCGCGCTGCTCCTGTTCAGTCTCGTTTTTATACAGGCAGATGCCAACCCAATGGAGGCATACATAGAAATCTTTGATTATGCCTTCTTTAACGAATTTGGTTTGCCCTTGACGATCAATAGATTCATATTCCTTTTGCTTTGCACGTGTGCCTTTATCATCCCCATTCGTGCTGGATTGTGGAATATTGGTATGACCGGCCAGCTCTACGCCGGGGCTTTGAGCGCCTTTGCGGTATTGTATGCCTTTGGCGTCAAGGGAGCGAAATCTGCTGAATATCCCGGTGAATTGATTATTCCATTGATGGTAGTCGCTTCGGCAATTGGTGCCATTGTGATCGGCGCAATTGCCGGCTATCTGAAAGGAAAGTATAACGTCAACGAGATCGTGGTCACCATGATGTTGAACTTCATCATGTTTTGGTTGGTTTCCTTCATGATCAAAGACGGCGGATTATTCATGAACCCTGGAGGCCGTGGTGAAAGTTTCGAATTAGCCAAATCCTTGTATGCCCCTTTGTATAAAGATGTGCCTTTTACGCTGATCTTAGCCCTTGGCTTTGCGGTGTTGCTGTATTGGGTTTTTGCCAAAACAAAACTGGGCTACCAGATCAGAGCCTATGGCCAGAATCCGACTGCAGCGGAATATGCAGGGATCAGTGGCGTCAAAATCTCGGTCTTGGTTTTCGTTCTAGGGGCTGCTCTTGCGGGATTGGCCGGGTATCACTATTTTGCTGCGGTTCCTGGTGTTTATAAAATCGCCCGTTCGTATAACTTCCAAGGCGATCTGGCATTTTATGGCATTATCTGTGGTCTGATCTCTCAAGGGAATCCGATCGCCGCCATTCCCGTTGCGTTCCTCTTTGGGGGCCTGACCAATGGCGGTCGGTTTGTGCAGGGCAAAATGAAACTTGGCTTCGGGATCGATTATGCCCTCTTGGGTGTACTCATGATCACGCTGGTCGCATTTCAATTCTTTTACCGAAATCAGATTGTTTTGGTGAACACACGTAAGGAGACTCCAGATGAATGAGTTCTTTATTCGAAGTCTGGATGCATCGACGATATTTACGATTGCCGCCATCGGCGAGTTGATTGGCCAACGTTCAGGCGTGATCAATGTGGGTGTGGAGGGGGTGATGCTCTTTGGTGCAACCTTAGGGTTCATCACCGCTCAGGTCACTGGTAGTTATCTGCTAGGATTTTTAGTGGGTATTGCCATAGGGGCACTGTTAGGTCTTCTTCATGGATTCTTCTCCATATCCCTAGGGGGCGACCAGGTTGTTAGCGGCATGGGCATCTGGATCATGGGGTTTGGGTTGACCACTTATATTGGCAACCCTTACACCGGGCCGCTGGGCATGGATCGGATCCCGACAATCTTGGGAGTTTCACCGTTCTTCTATGTTGGCGTGGTGCTGGTCATTATCACCTGGTTTGTGCTTTCTAAGACCAGCCTGGGGTTGCAGATTCGCTCGGTAGGAGAGAACCCCTCCGTAGCAGAGGTTTCAGGTGTCAATGTCGCCAGAACGCGCTACTGGTGCTCGATTACCGGGGGGATGCTGATGGGTTTTGCTGGTGCAGTCTATGCTCTGAACTATAATCCAGTCTGGAACTACAACTTCCTAATGGGGTGGGGATTCATTGCCCTGGCTTTGGTATTCTTCTCGATGTGGAATCCCTTTATAATGCTGGCTGGCTCATTGCTGTTCGGCACTCTTTGGCAGTTGTCTCTCAACCCGCAGTTGGTACTGCCAGGATTGTTCTCGCGCTATGTCTGGCGGACAGTGCCCTTCGCCATCACGCTGATTGTCCTCTTCAGCATGTCGATGAAGTGGTTCAGGACTCGCTGGGGTGCGGCTAAGCCCGAAGCCCTGGGCCTGCCGTATGTAAAAGAATAGATAATTACAGGAGGTTCACCTATGGCAACTGTAAAACAAGTAATTGAGCAAAAAGGCAACCGGGAGAACTATATTTTGGCGGGTACTGCCACGGTACTACGGGCACTTGAAGTGATGTCTGAAGCTAACATTGGTTCTGTGATGGTTGTCGAAAAAGAAAGGGTTGTCGGCATTTTTACCGAACGGGATTACACACGCAAATGTGAATTAAAGGGGTTAGCTGCGACCGATACCCTCGTGCGCGAGGTCATGACCCGGCAAATGATGACGGTAAACTTGGACACTTCAATGGATCAATGTATGGCGTTGATGAACCAGTACCACATTCGGCATCTCCCTGTGATTGAAAATGACACCTTTTTAGGCATGGTGTCAATTCGAGATGTTACTGGTATGCTCCTATCTGATCGTGAGAGCACTATCAAGGGATTGGAGAATTATCTCCTCGGGTCTGACTTCGCGACTTAGGAGACGTTTGTAAATAAATTCCATCAAGAAGCTAAACTTCTCTGAGAAGTTTAGCTTCTTGATCGGGAAGTTATTTTTAGACGCGCACTTAGAGAATTTCTAATCTAAAACCAGGTTGATAAACCGGAAAGACCTCCCAAAGATATATCATTTACCAGGTTTTTATATTGGTCAAGAGCAGCTTGAACAAATGGGCAAACGGACAAAAATCACGAATATGAGCGAATGGCTCGAATTGCACGAATGGGTCCACTGAAAAAAGCCAAAGAAGAGAGGT
>CAZUSV010000267.1:0-5999 GCA_964622645.1 uncultured Anaerolineales bacterium | reverse complement strand
CCAGCTCGAGGTCTTGGTATCAAATTCTCCAAGTTTCTGCAACTCTCGATATTGGTCTTCATTCAAAAGCTCGATACCCATGGCGGCTGCGAGATCAATCGCATTACCGGCTGGGTGAACACCTTTCTTTTCTCTTTCTTCCTGCCCTTCTCCGTCGTAACAGACGCTTCTGCGGCCTTTAGGGCTTTCCGCTGAACAATCATAAAAAATGTATTCGCCCGTCTTTTGATCATAACCAACAACATCTGGTTCACCGCCAGTGCTTTCCATTGCGTTTAGTGATGACAGTTTTTCAGGATGAGCTTCCAGTTTAGCTTGTATTTTGGGCCATTTCAGACCTTTGTGGCGGTTCATGTTTTTCTCAAACCGAATCTGCAATGTTTTGAGTAGTTCTTCACCTTGTTCTAGTGATATTTCCAAATTTGTCTGAATTTTTGGAATAGGACGATCAGTAGCTTTCGATGACTTATTAGCCATAAATTGGCTCCTAGTTATTGCTATTCATGTTGTTCATACTGGTTCAGGGAATCTCCTGCCAGGCCTGGAGTATTTCGGATACGCTCCAGGCCTGGGCGTAACAACCCCGCGGGGTGTGTGGTGGATCCCCGTCGAAAATTTCACTGATAGAACCCATGCCTGCATCGCTGAGATGGTGTCTCATTGGGGCTAAAATGGAGCGTGCCAGGCCCGCATCGCCATAAACTCGGTAGTGAGCCGTTGCAAAGGGGCCCAGCAGCCAACCCCAAACAGTGCCTTGATGATAAGCCCCGTCACGTTGCAGCGGTTTGCCGCCGTAATGACCTGTGTAGGCTGGATCTCCGGCCGCCAAACTACGCAGGCCGTACGAAACCCAGAGGTGCCGGGCGCAGATATCGACCACAGCTTGCGCCTGGGCGTCATTCAATATTTTGGACGGCAGAGAGACGGCGAAAATCTGGTTTGGGCGCAGGCTAGGGTCCTGTTTGATTTCAGGCCCATCAATCACATCAAAAAGATAACCGCCTTCTTGGAACCAGAAGCGTCTCCTGAAATTTTCTGCCACAGACTCAGCCTGCTCACGATAGGTTTGGGCGACTTTTGATTTTCCCAAACGGCCCGATAGATCAGCCATAACGCGCAAGGCATTGTGCCAGAGCGCGTTGACCTCCACGGGCTTCCCAATGCGAGGTGTTACGACCCAATCACCTACTTTGGCATCCATCCACGTGAGCTGCACCCCTTGTTCCCCAGCAAAAAGCAGGCCATCATCGGGGTCGACGTGAATGTTGTAGCGCGTGCCACGCTGGTGCCAGTCAATTATGCCAGCCAGAGTTGGGTAGAGTTCCTTCACCAGAGATGAGTCAGCGGCGTATAGGAAATGCTGATGTATGGCATGAAAATACCACAGAGTGGCATCCACCGTGTTGTACTCCGGCTCCTCGTCAGCGTCGGGAAAGCGGTTCGGCAGCATACCCTGACTTACAAACTGGGCGAAGGTGCGCAAGATGCTGGCCGCTACTTGGGGCCGCCCAGTGGATAAGGTCAAACCAGGAAGCGCAATCATGGTATCGCGGCCCCAGTCGCCAAACCAGGGGTAGCCGGCGATGACCGTAGAACCGCTATTGCTATCTTTGCCTGGATTTTCATGCTTACTTGTGCGTTGCACAATGAATTGGTCGGCAGCCAGGGTCAAATGGCGAATCCAGTCTGGCTCATCTGGAGATATTTCTTTTACCAGGTCCGCCTGCCGTTGGCGTTCTTGCTCCAGGGCTGCAATTCCCTCAATCGGCGCGCTCATTTCCGTCGAACAGACCAGTGTGAGTGTTTCGCCCGGCTCGAGGGTTGCCTGGAAATAGCCCGGGGTGAAGAGGTCCTCTAAATCGTCCAGCCCCCGGTAGCTTTCCAGGCGATGTTTGAAGTCCCGGTACCAGGCAGTCTGCATTCGAAAACCTCCCTGATCAGAAACAACTCGATAAGGTTGCGCGCCATCGACGGCCTTGATCTCAAAACCATTTTCGACGGGTTCAACATCCAGGCTTTGCTCACCACGCTGATGACTGTGAAAGTCACGATAGGTGCAAAATGGCCGCATCTCCAGAGAGAGTGGGTCAGTAGCCTGAGCTAGCTTGTAGGTGAGGTATGTCGTGTTATATCCATGGACCATCCATACACGCTGCTCCAGACGAGCATCGGCCAGCGCGTAAACCCATACGGGGATCAGTTCTTCTAAAGAAAAACTCTCGATGTGCTGATAGCCGTGTGGATCGACAATTTCATCTGCAAACTCATTGGCGAAAAGAGGATAGGTTTTGCCTCCATATTGCACCGTCGTGTCGACCTTGGCGACCAGCACAGTTCGTCCGAGGGGTGGCTGCCTTGCAGCCACCAGTAAGCCATGATAACGGCGGGTGTTGGCCCCGCTGATTGTGCCAGAAGCATAGCCTCCCAGGCCGTTGGTTACCAGCCATTCTTTACGAGCAGCGATTTCAAAACGGCCAAAATCGGCTCTCCCTAAGCTTATCATTGATATTATTCCATTCTGTATTTTTAGGAATTCAGCATCAGCTTAGCCCCAGCCTGTTGAGCGGTCCGCAAGAAGTCAAGCAGTTTCTCTGCTGGTTCATCGGCCGTGACCAAGGCCTGGTATGGCAGGACAGCGCCGGTGAAACCTTCTGTGTGCCAGCGGGCATTATCTGGCAAAGGGGTGTCGACCAATCCGTCGGGCAAAGGGTACGCCGTGATATAGAAATAGGGCTCTGGGACACCTTCATCACCGGGCGCAAAACCAAAGTTCATCTGCTCAGCGGCACTCTCTTCGTCATCCGGATCGACCCCTGGCACAAGGCGGCCAGAAAACCAAAGCATAGCCAGGTCGACGTGATGGGGCCAGAACTGCACCGGGCTGGTTTCTTGGCGCAAGCCTGCTCTGAAATGCTTAAAGATGGCATCAATTTGCGAGAAGGCCTGCCAGTATTGACCAACGCTGGCAGCATCATAATCGCCTTCGTCATCGCCAACAGAAAAGCCAGGATCGAATTCAGGGTGGATCCCGATTGCGGCCAGGGCTGTTAGGACCTCATCGAAGAATGTTTTGGCGGATTGTCCCCGCAGGGGTTTATGCCAATGTTCACCATGACTGGTTGTGAGGGCGATTTTGTGGCTGGCCAGATCCATCAATAATTCAAATGTAATTTGCCCTCCAGGAATAGGCGTTGTGGTCAAACCTGTAGCCGTGGCACGCAAACTGACATGGCTCCAATGTTTTTGTCGTGGCGATAAGGCCCGACGAATTTTGCCCAGGATCAGGGCATAGCTTCGCAGTGTGGCCAGGCTTGCTTGTAATTCGGTCTGCTGTAAAGCGGGGAAATTGTTTGTAGTCATAGTATTCCACCCAATCGGTCGAACGATCAGCATTCAGGACATGGGTCAAATTTGTACATATTTAGTCTATTTTGGCGATAAATTGCGTCGGAATTATACCCCATGTTTCCCCCCTTTAAGTTCAGGGGCTCTAGGAATCGCCGGGGTAGCTCCCAGATTTGGGGGGTATGGGGCGTGCTCCTCACGCCCCATACCCCCCAAATCTGGACATTACCACGGGAATTCCTAGAGACCCTAAGTTACCCCACGTTTTTGGAGATGGATTGGATTATAATTGGGCGCACTCTACCAAAACAGGAGATTTCGATAATGGATTTTGCTTTGACGGAAGAGCACCGCATGGTGCAAAAAATGGTGCGAGATTTCGCCCAAAAGGAAGTCGCCCCGGTGATCAAGGAGTATGACCGGGCGCAGGAAATGGCGCCTTTTGTGCTGCCGCGCATGGCTGAGTTAGGCATTCTGGGAATCTGCATCCCAGTCAAATATGGTGGGCAGGGCATGGATTACGTTTCCCTAGGTCTGGCTTGTGAGGAGCTGGAGGCTGTGGATACCACCCTGCGAGTGATCATGTCGGTACACACGGGTTTGTGCAGTATGACCATTTTGCAGTGGGGTTCAGAGCAGCAGAAAGAGAAATTCCTGGTCCCGCTGGCGCGCGGTGAGAAGATTGGTGCGGGCGCGTTTACCGAACCCGGCGCGGGGTCAGACTTTGGGGCTATCCAGGCCACTGGCAAACGTGATGGGGATGATTTCATTATGAACGGTGAGAAGATGTGGATATCCCTGGCCACCAAGGCCGATTATGCGATGGTGACGGTGCGCACGATCCCCGATACAGAGGTGAATCATCAGGGTTTGACTGCCTTCCTCGTTGACCTGAAGAGTCCCGGCGTGACCGTAGGGGATATTCATGGCAAGTTGGGCGTGCGTGCCGGGTCCACAGGTTGGATCAACCTTCAAGATGTACGCGTACCCCTTTCCAATATGATCGGAGATGAGGGCGAGGGTTTCAAGGTCACCATGTCGGCCTTCGATAGTGGCCGC
Source organism: uncultured Anaerolineales bacterium (assembly GCA_964622645.1). Classification (GTDB taxonomy): domain Bacteria; phylum Chloroflexota; class Anaerolineae; order Anaerolineales; family UBA11858; genus NIOZ-UU35. The sequence goes on along the minus strand of CAZUSV010000267.1, from coordinate 1,595 downwards.
TACACCGTGGCTGCCGGAGCCACCGGCCTGATCCGCGCCTCGCTGGAGGCTAGCGTGGCTTATGCCAATGAACGCAGGTCGTTTGGCGTACCGATTGCAGAACACCAACTGGTGCAGGCCAAGATCGCTCGCATGGCCCTGGATTATGATGCCTCTCGTTTGCTGTACTTGAAGGCTGGTTGGATGAAGAATGCGGGCGAGCGCAATACCCGCGCAACATCAGCTGCAAAATGGTATTCAACAGAAAAATCCTTCGAAGCCGCCAACGAGGCCATCCAAGTCCATGGCGCCTATGGATTCAGCGATGAGTACGATGTCGAACGCTATATGCGCAACGCCCGCGGCGCGGTGATCTACGAGGGCAGCAATGAAATCCAGCACCTGATCCAGGCCAGCTACGCCTTGGGGAACCGGCGCGATAAGCCCTTGCGCATGGAAATGCCCCCGTACGATGCTGATGTATGGCAAATGGAATGAAAGACATGGTATATTATTAGGGATAAGGATTTCAAATTTAACTGGGTGTACATTAATGGTTTTTGTCAAAGGAATTGACGACAGATTAGTTCATCTAGCATCCCACGAGCGAGATGCATTAGATGCAATCGTAACAAGTTTGCACTTGCACTATCATGATGATTTGTTAGGTGTAGTTTTGTTTGGTTCCAAAGCGCGTGGAGATTTCGATGAAGAATCGGATTTGGATTTATTAATTGTTGTGCGTATGCAAGGTGATGAATATTGGGACCACTGGCTCAAGATTGGGGAACTTACTTGGATGATTGAACTAGAATATGGTGTTGTCACTACGATGATAATCAAGGATGAATCCGGGTTTGAGAAAATGCGCAAGCATGGACTGCTTCTGTTTAGAGAAATCGAAAGAGATGGCATTACTCTATGGAGGTCACAACCAAGCGAGTTTATATTGCTATCCTCTTAGAAAAAGCAAGAGACGATATGACCACCGCTCATGACCTTGTGAAGCAAGGACATTTGCGAGCCGCAATTAATCGTGCTTATTACACGATCTTTCATGTTGCATCAGCAGCACTATTATGGGTGGATATAGAACGTAAACGCCATTCTGGTGTTCAATCTGCCTTCGCTGAAAAATATATAAAGCCTGGGATCATAGAGACGGAGTACAGTCGCATTTATCGCGATGCTCGAAGGGCACGCGAACAGCAAGACTATGACCTCCAGGCCAATCCACTTACAATACAATCCGCTAACAAGATAGTTTCTGACGCAGAACAATTCATAACTCGTTTAGAACGTTATCTGCGAGATGTTGGGGCTATAAATGACTGAATGTGCAACACGTAACCAACAAGTGTGACGAGTCACACTTGAAAGAGTCAAGAGAATCCGATATATGAATCACGTATTATGCGTTCGATAGCGTGTTGTGTTAATGATTATTCGACTAATCAAGTTTCTGAACCATAGGAGGTTGCTTTGAAAATCGTCGTATGTGTTAAGCAAGTGCCCGATACCGCAGCACAAGTTGTGGTGGAAGATGGGCAAGTCTCTTGGGGGGATGCTCCCTTAGTGATCAACCCCTGGGATGAGTACGCCGTGGAGGCTGCCTT
>CAZUSV010000266.1:0-6050 GCA_964622645.1 uncultured Anaerolineales bacterium | reverse complement strand
GGCGTGCTCCGCACGCCGCATACCCCCAAATCTGGGAGCTACCCCGGCGATTCCTAGAGAGCCGCCTGCCCAATTGCTTCAGACAAGATCAAATACTTGGCATGGGACCATAAGAGCGGTTTGGCGATCTCTCCCCAACGCTGCACCCAGGGTTGATAGAATGAGTCATCATTCAAGGTAGCAGGAATCTGTTCAGCTAAATCCCCGTGCTGATCTGCCTGCATCTCCACCCACTGTTTCAACATCCGCGCCTTACTCATTTCGCCATCCTTGGCATAGTACCAACCCAACCAGGCGGTCAACAAGACCCATTCGCCGCCGCCATAATAGGTGTCTTCAGCATAGCGATGAACCCCTCCACCACGCCGTAATTTCGTTTCAATTTCAACCACTGTGGCTTTCATGAGGGGGTCAGTAGGTAGGAATACATTATAGGGCACAGCCAACCCTAACAGGCTGGCATCGACAACGTTGGAGCCGATGAATTTCACAAAATGCCCATTCAATACCGCACGATCCAATAAGAATTGGCGAATATCTTCCAACGCCCGTTGATGATCTGTTCCACTCAACTGGATGTGAGCCTGCAAACCGGCGTAGATCGCGGCCAGGCTGTGAGGGTGGATTTGCTTGGGAAACTCCTCCCAACAATCGAAACAAGGGCGCTTCCATAGCGCGGCAAGATAATCAGCCACTAAATCCGCCGCATTGAGCCATTCTTCATTAACGGCAGTTTGGGCTAATCGCTGATGCTCACCGAGCGCCCATAACCAGGTGCCAAAGCCATCTAGCTGGAAATTGGGCCAGTCTTCATCCGCATCATCCCCACTGAGGCTGTAGCGCGTATGCAAGATGTCCTCAGGTTTCAGGGATTTTCCCAAATCAACCCTGCCGACAGCGCGCTCTACGACATCAGCGCGTTTGATCACATTCGTTGCTGCCCAATCGTGGAACTTCTCTGCGCTGTGATGCTCTCCTACGAGATTCATGGCATAGGCGATAAAAGCACCATCGCGGTACCAGCTGTAGCGGTAGGTGGGGAAATTTGGGCAGGCTGGATAAGCGCCACTGGGACTTTGATTCTCCAGGATGTTTTCGATGCTGCGTTGATACAGGTCGCTCATGGATTAGCAATCTCCTATTTTGCCATCTCGATGACGATAATCCCCCAATATTCCAGGTTGGGTATAAGAACCTTCAAGATGTCATGTTCTTGCTGCCAGGTGGTCGGTTGTAGATGGAGCGCTTCACTGTCAGGGCTGGCCCAATAAACCTTTTGAGCTGGCTCTATCAAAGTGATTTCCACACTAATTCTCTCCATTGAAGCTGGTTCTGGATGAGCCTGATCCCAGCTTGGGTCATCCACCCCCTTTAGATTGACAAGACTTACCGTCAGCCAGTTTGCATTTTGGCGGGCAATCGTCCAAACCCCTGGGGGCGCGTCAACCGGCCAATCGTGCCGATCTGCAGCGCTGGGGCCCAGGAGATCGCCATAGCGGACAGCGAAATCGTGATATGCCCGCAATACTTGCTCAAGCTCTGGGGAAAGAGCCTGGTGCTCAGGGAAATAGGGATCGCTCAACAGGCGGGTATGCTCACCGAGTTCGATGCGCGAGCCGCCACAGGAGTAGATCAGCGCATCCACCAGGCGAATATTGGCCAGACGATCCGCTGGTATGTAGAGAGCGATCACAACCGGCTTCCCCCCGGAAAGCTGGCGCGCACCTAATACAATTTCGGGCAAATCGAGATAGCTGGTCTTGGGAGGCCAGACTTCGATATAGGTAAAATCCTGCCGAGAAGTTGCCAGCGCCTCGATGGGCCAATTATCGACCGCATTGAAGACAACTGCGTCATCGGGGTAGGCGTCTTTGAGGGCGCTGATAAAATCCTTGAATGCAGAGGGGATGTCTAGGGATTCACCCTCTACGTTGAAGCCCTGTTTGGGATCTCCATATTGATCGACATGCAGACCATCAAAGGGCAGCGCTGCCAGCACCCTTTCGCATTCCTTCAGTAAGTGGCGGATCCATGGGCCCTCCGGGGTGGGATCCATTAACCCCAAGAAATCCATGAAATCCATAGGCTGGCCCTCTTCATCATAGATTGCCCAGTCAGGGTGGTCGCTCCAGAATTCCAAAGAAGCGGCATAGACAGCCAGGTAGAGCATTGCTGCCATGCCGTACTTGTGGGCTTCGGCGATGAAATCACGCACGGTCCGAAGGGAGAGATGCCGATCCAGGGGGTCGATATACTCCTCGGTGGGCGGCAGCAACTGATCGTGACGGTACTGCCAGTCGTAGAACTGTAGCCCATTGATGTGGAAGCGCACCAGGGATTCGAGCGTGCTTGCGATATCGTCCCGCCCAGCCGTGAAATCGGTCAGAAAGCCATAGCGGGGGAAAGCCGTCCAATCCGGGAGCACATCGAAGGCCGAGGCAATCTCGTCAATGATCTGGCTTGAGCTATCGAGCAGCGTACACACCACCCCATAGCCGCGAGGTGCATCCAAAGGAGGCTGCCACTCGAAGGCGCGGGTCTGCTTACCAGATTCTAGGTTTAGGGATTGGGACATCACCCCCACCTCGTCAGCGAGGTGCCAAAACCTCAACTGGGCTATCGCTTCGGCAGGCTCATCAACATGCAATTTGAGTTGCAGTTGAACAGTCTCATTCGGTTCAAAGGTTCCTTTAAGAGAGTATAAATCAACCAGCTTCATGGTTCAACCCTTCAGGCCGGTGGTGGCAATGCCGCGGATGAAATAGCGTTGAAAGACGGTGAAGACAAGAACCACCGGCACCAGGGCCACGATCGAAGCCGCGAACACCTGTCCCCACTCGGTGAGATGCTGTCTTTGGAAAAGGGCGATGGCGATAGGCAATGTCCTGCGGGTAGTCTCTTTGATGGCAACATGCGCCCAAGGGAACTCGCCCCAACTATAAAGGAAGGTAAAGATGGTCACCACAGCGATGCCCGACCGCGACAGCGGCATCACCACCCGCCAGAATATCTTCCACTGGCTGGCGCCATCGATCAGGGCTGCCTCTTCCAAATCTCGCGGGATGCCCTCGAAGAACCCCCGTAATAGAAAGGTCTGCATGGATAGATTCATGGTCACATAGACCACTATTAATCCCAGGAATCTATCGAGCAAATCCAACTGCTTGGCGATGATGAATTGGGGGATGATCAGCATGACCGGGGGGATCATCATCCCCAGTAGGAATATGTAGAATAAGACCTCGCGGCCAGGGAATTTCAGGCGTGCAAAAGCATAAGCTAACATCGCAGAGACAACTACCGTGGCTGCGGTGCTGCTCACGGCGACAATCAGACTGTTCAGGAAATACAGCCCAAAGAGGTCCTTCCCTAAGGCCTCGGTGTAATTCTTCAAGGTGATCTCATTAGGCCAAAGACGGGGCGGCATCTCGAAGATATACGCTTGCGGCTTAAATGAAGTGACCAGCATATACCAGAAGGGGATCAGGACAACCACGATTCCACCCAGCAATAAGGCGTAAGTAATCGCCTTCGAAAGGGTGCGGCTTTTCTTGTTGCTCATCTAGATCTCCACTTCCTGACGAAGGAGGCGCATCTGGACGACGCTGATCACGAATACGATGGTGGTCAGCAAATAGCTGATGGCGGAACCATAGCCAAAATCCAGGCGCGTGAAAGTAGCTTCATACATCAGCGTCAGAATGAAATGGGTCAGATCGAGGGGGTCGCCGCCGTTGGTGATCAGCAAATTGGAGATATAGGCGTTCAGCGCGCCAATGGTCAAAGCCACCAGAACGAAAACAGTCGTTGGTCGCAATAACGGTAAAGTAATACGGGTGAAGCGATTCAAGGCATTGGCGCCATCGACCTCGGCGGCCTCATACAGGTGTCCCGGGATGGCCTGCAGGCCAGCCAGAAAGATGATCGCCGTCCAGCCGACGCCTTTCCAGATCCCTAAAAGATGTACGGGGACAAATGCCAACACCGGGTCGGCCAACCACAGGATGTTATTAGGGATGATGTGCAGCACATCGCGCAGCATGTAGTTGATCAAGCCAGCCTGGCCGCTGAACATATACTCGAAAAGCAGGCTGACGATCACCCAAGAGGTGATCACGGGCAGGTAGTACACCACCCGGAAGAAAGCCCGGGCACGGATATCCTGGTTCAACAGTGTGGCCACGATCAAACCGATTACCATCTGGCCTGTCACCGTCACCACGGCGTAGGCCATGGTATTGAGAACCGCCCTACGGAAGATGGGGTTGCTCAACGCCCTGGTGTAGTTAGCCATCCCAACCCATTCCGATTGAGCCGGGTCGACGATCTTCCAATCGTAGAAGCTGATGCGAAAAGAATACAGCATCGGCCCGACCATGAAGGTGATGAAGAGCAGCAACCCCGGCAGGATGAATAACATTGCCGTCAAGATTTGGGTGAGGTTACGTTTCGTGCGAGTGCGCATGGGATGGGTTTTCCCGAAAAATGGGGGTGGCCGGGGTGTTCCGAAAAAGCCCCCCTACCCCCCCATTCTGGGGGAGATAGTTCCCCCCAATGTTGGGGGGGTAGGGGGGCAGCGTGTTAAGCTTGAATCCGACTCTTACATTTATTGTAATTCGTCTACGGATTCAGCAGGGCGTCGATTTCAACAGCAGCCTGATCGAGGGCCTCCTGAACGGTCTGGTCGCCGCGCAGCATGCGCTGGAAGGCGTTGTTGATGGCCCCGTCCATGTCGCCCCAGGCGGGATGCGGCACACGGGCTTGAGCGGTCTCGAGTTGCTTCAAGAAGACATCGAAGTATTCTGGCATGGCTTCATCACCAATCAGGCTGGATAGCGTGGGGATCACGCCCACTTCGGCCATCATTTTCTGGGATTCTTCACTCAGTAAGAAGGCTGCCCACGTCATGGCTGCTTCAGCGTTGGGTGAATCGGCGAAGATGACTACATCCTCGCCCCCTACCACAGAACTGGTCGTATCCTCTGGCCCTGTGGGGATGGGGGCAAAATTGACCTCGAAGTCGGGATAATTGCCCTTGTAGATGTCCACCATCCAGGGGCCATCGATGATCATGGCATACAAACCGGTGGCGTGTCCATCGGCAGTGCCGATGCCGCCGCCTAACAGGTTGGGGGAGATGCAGCCCTGGTCGAACAGGGCTTTGAGCAACGTGAAGGTTGCCAAGCTCTCGGGACCGTTTACGTAGCCTTCGGCAGTGGTGATCTCTTCATCCACGACCATACCGCCCATGGCATAGAACACCGGCGCAGGCGCCCAAAAATAGGTGCCTCCCAGGGCATATCCGTATTGGGTTTCACCCTCTGTCAGGGCACAGGCAACTTCGGCGAACTCTTCCATTGTGGCAGGCGGTTCTGTGTAACCACCAGCCTCGAAAACTTCCTTGTTCCACAGCAGCACCTGGGTGTTGGTGTTCTGCGGTAGGCCATAGTAGTGACCATCCCAGAAGTTGGTCGAAAGTGGGCCAGGGAAGGTTGCAGCGGCGATCTCTTCGAAGTCAGGCATCACACCATCCAACTGCATCAGCGCGTCCTGGTCGGCGAACTCGGAAACCCAGGCGATATCCATGCGAGCTGTGTCGGGTGCTGAGCCTCCAGCCAAACCAGTCAGGATGGCTGTCTTGAAATCATCGTAGGCATAGCGGGTGGTCTCGACTTTGATGCCAGGGTTGGCAGTTTCAAACGCGGCCACGACCTTCTCGAATTGCTCGGTCTCCGCATCACTCATGGTGTGCCAATAGGTAATGGTTACTTCTTCTTGCATGATGTTACCCGCCGGTGCGAATGCGGCTAAGACAAACATCATGACCAATGAGATGCTCAAAATAAGCATTATTCTCTGCGTAGTTTTCATTTCAAACCTCCGGATCGTTTTGGTTTTTTTAGGATGTGCTTTGTCTCGATATACTTTATTGCTTACAGGCCACCTCCTTATAAATTAGCAACTTTCTTCAATGAGTGAATAATCTTCGGCAAAAAAAGTGGCGATTCTCATCAGGAACTCGAACCTTTGCCGCGCTCGATGGGGGATTT
>CAZUSV010000265.1:0-6052 GCA_964622645.1 uncultured Anaerolineales bacterium | reverse complement strand
AAATTCAAAAGACCATGAAAATCCCTTCTCTCTAATGCGATTTTCAGTGCTCTAGATAATACGTCTTGGCGTTTATTTGATTCAATGTTGGGAGCTAGACAAGTGATAGCGTTGATACGGGTAGAAAGGATGTGTTCATGAAGGCTTTTATTATCTAAGATCTGTTCAAGCACCTCCCGACACTCTGAGGAAGATAAGTGATGTGATAGATAGGCTAAAGCACTAATGCGATCTTCTGAATCTTTAATATTCCATGCGATTTTCTTTGCCTTATTAATATCTTCTCCCGCCAATATTGGGGCTATTGTGCCTAGGATTTTTGCACTTCTGTTTTCGAGTTCTGATTCTTCCAAGGTTGATAACACTTCTCCCACTATTTGCCTTTGTAAATCTCTTGATAAATGGGGAGCAAAATTAGCAAGTATTGCTACCCGATCACTAGTATCGCCAATATTTCTAGTAATACCATAAAGGTTAGCCAACATATTTTTTGAAATATGTGGTGCCAATTCATCAATTATATTTTCGCAATTTCTTGCTATGCCCGTTTCCAGAATATCGGCTAAGGCAGTTGCAACCTGATGTTCTGGAAGATGGGGAGCTAGATCTATAATTATCCAGGCGCGATAAACTGGGTCCTTATTTTTTCTCACACTGTTTAGGGTGTCAGCTATAAAATCATCAAACTCATCATTAATGAACAAAGATCGCATATTTCCTAAAGCATAAAACCTCGCATCTTCATCCCTAATCTCCCTTGCAATATCCAAGGCCGCTGAATATAACTCATTAGGTATGTGGGGAACCAAAGCTAATAGTGAATTTGCACGTTGGTAACCTCTCCCCATATTTCGTATGACAGATAGCCCTTGTGTTACCGTCCAAATACCGCTTTCCACTAGCAATGCTGGAAGTTTACTAGGCATATTTCCAGCTATACTATTGACGCTAGACTGCATCAGAGCACAAATAATTTCGTTGCCTATACAGGGTGCACTATCGCCATCTTCAATTGCTTGCGCATTTACATTCCTGCTGCCATCCCAAACACGACTTATATCATCTAAAAATCCTTGAGTATCCCCCTTACTCTCATGGGCAGAATACCATGCGTTTGAGCAATTCCAATTTATACATAACGCATTCAGAGCTTTATCCAACTTACCGGCTTTTATCAAGTGAATGATCAAGTGCCTGAAGCCATAACCATCAAAAGCTGCAAAAGGATTTTCTCTATTCACTTATTTTCCCGTATTATTTCTCGCTCATGAAGTATGATTACCACCCAATCCTGCCAAAGTCAGGTAGTACTCACTAATAATTTCATCATATCTCACCAAATCCACCTGATCTTTTAAGAAATCTTGAAAGCTGGCATGGTAGATCCGATAACGTTTTTCACCATTATGTGTATCTTTTTCTAGGAACTCCCACCATTTTTGAACACTAATCCTCACATATTTTTCATCAATTTTCAACCAGGATGCGATCTGCCGAATTGTCACAGGTTCCTGTACAACTCCAAGAATACTTACAATCGGCTCAGTTACCGTGAAAAATTCTTCTTTATTACCTTCACTCATTTTTCGCCAGTGGCGCTCATAGTATGCCATTAGACCATCGGGTAGTTCATCCAAGGTGCCATGGATAAATTTCCCATTCTCAATCGCTGGTAGTACATAACGTAAATACATAAAATTCCCCTGGCTTTTCTTGCGTAATCCAGCAACAAATTGGGCCTGATTTATTCCCCAATTTGAGATACGTTCTAACATCAGCTTTCGCTGAGAAAAGGTTTCAATATACTCACTGATATCCTGCAAATTCCCAGCCGAATTTGCTTCTAAATCAAGTGTTTGCCGATCTATAAAACTTAGATGATTATAATGAACATCACGAGTAGTTAGTACAAAGTAAACACCTTTTGGAAGTGATGTTGGGAGATAAAAAAGATTAGTAGTTGCTGTTAAACCAAGTCGATCTGCTTCATCTAATGCATCTATAACTAAAACAATGGGGCGATTATTTTGATTGGCTGTAGCCTCATTAAGGCATTCAATTAAAAAGCCACTATCTTCTACGGCTCGATGTGGAATTTCGGTATGCTTTAGTCCATAGCGAGCAATAATCTGAGCACACGCATTTTCTAGAAACGCTTTGGCGCTACGAATGTTCTGGGATGCAATGTTAAAGTGATGTATATAACCACGATTATTAATTAGCTTCGCCAGTAATGCTGATTTACCAATACCACAAACTCCACGGATAATAAAGTAACCTGAATCATGTGTATTTATAAAATTGTCTAGAGCTTCGAACACAAACTGCCTGCCTACAAACCCATGTAGTTTGTCTTCAATCAAATGATCAAACGAACGACGTAATTGTTTGGGAGATGCTTCGAAATGTGGGTATATATTTACTTCAACTTTATCGCGACCAATAAAGCTGCCACCCTGGGTATTGACGTTTCCTTCAACTGAAGCTCCACCATCAGTATGTATGGACTTGGTTGAATCATCTGCCATGATTATTCTCATTCATTAACTATTCACCCACCCCCACCGGCCATTCTTCATACAACGCCACAGCCTGCTTATAGATGCTTTCCAAAATACGATCAAACTGCTCGCGTTTGACTTTCTTGCGGCGAAGCACCATCTTGACCGCAGCGCGGACTGCGGATTGCACATCTTCGCGGTGGGGTCTGGTCCAATCGACTTTGAGATTACGTTTGATGGCCTGGGTGATTTCTTTGACCAGATCGGCCAGGAAGGGTTCTTTGTAAAGTTCATCCGGGCTGGCGCCTAGCCAGGCGATGGCATCGTAGAAGGCTAGCTCTTCGTCGCTGAGACCAAGTTCTTCTTTACGGGCATCATCCTCGGTCATGGCCTGGCGGATCTCGATCATGATCTGGATAATTTCGGCGGAGGTCAGGGAATTGGCATGGTAACGCGCCAATGCTTTATCTAATTTAGTGTGGAAGGATGTGTATTTCTGCAAATTTTTGCGGCGGCGGAGTTGGATTTCATCGGCCAGCAGCTTGTTGAGCAGGCGGACGCGCAGGTTCTCATCTCGCTGCCAGGTAAATTCTTCCAGGAAATCTTCATCTATAATGGAAATATCGGGCTTGGGGATCCCGGCGGCTGCGTAGATATCCACGGCTTCACCGCTTGCGATGGATTCATCCAGCAGATCGTGGACAGCCTGTTCGCGGTCGCGGGGCAATTTACTGCCAGGGATGGTTTTCTTCAGGCCTTTACGGACCAGTTGGTAGAAGGCGACTTCATCGGCACAGGCCCGGGGACCATCTAGATGTTTGACTAAACTATAAGCTGATGACAAACGTTTTTCAGCTTGAAGGAAATCATCTCGGATTTCATCGGTTTCGAGTAAGGTGCCGTAGAACAGGCTGAACAGATCTTCCTTATCCACGGGCTCCAGTTCACGCCAACCTTCCACAGAAACACCAGCTGGGCCAAGTTCCCGCACGGCTTCTAACTGGGTGGAGAAGGCGGGTTCGGCAGATTTATCAATTTCTTCAGCTGGGGGTGCAGTGCCCCCACTGGTGAAGGTGCGGGTAGCTGCTTTGAGATGGCCGCCGATGCCGATATAGTCGACCACCAGGCCACCGGGTTTATCCCGGAAGACGCGATTGACGCGCGTGATGGCCTGCATCAGGCTGAGGCCCTTCATGGGCTTATCGACATACATGGTGTGCAGGCATTCAATATCGGTGCCAGTGAGCCACATATCGCGCACGATAACCATCTTAAGGGGATCATCGGGGTCTTTCATACGGGCTTTAATTTTCTTGCGGATCCGTTTAGTGGTGATATGGCCGTTTTCGTTCCACTCGACGGGGTCTTTGGAGATATTGCCCGTCATCACCACTTTGATCAAGCCTTTATCGGGATCTGTGTCGTGCCAATCGGGACGCAAGGCGATGATGGCATCGTAGAGGGCCACACAGTTGCGGCGGCTCATCCCCACGATCAGGGCTTTGCCAAAGATGGTTTCGGTACGCTCTTCGAAGTGCGTCAGGATATTGTGGGCAATTACTTCCATGCGCTCTTTGGTTCCGGCGGCTTTTTCAATGGTGGTCCATTTCTCGTTTACCACCCCGGCTTGTTCTTCGGTTTCGGTGATCTCATCGACATCCTGGTCGATATCGGGATTGACGTTTTCCAAGGGCACCAGCCGCGACTCGTAATAAATGGCGACCACGGCTTTATCATCTTTGGCCTGGATGAGATCGTAGGTGTGGATTGTTTCCCCAAAGACGGACGTAATACTACGGTCGCTTTCTTCGATGGGGGTACCGGTAAAGCCGATGAAGGAGGCGTGTGGTAATGCCTTCCGGAGGTGGTAGGCATATCCTTCCAGCAGGCCGTATTGGGTGCGGTGGGCTTCATCGGCAATAACAACGATATCACGGCGCTCGTTGAGCTCGGGGTGTTCGGTTTCGCCCTCTAAAAGTCGGAATTTCTCGATCGTCGACAGGACCACCCCGCCCCCTCGCGTGCGCAGCTTCTTTCTCAGGTCGGGTACATCCGCAGCCTGGTCGACAGTCCCCAATAGCGAGGCAGCCGCCTGAAAGGCATCGGTCAATTGTTCATCCAAATCAGTGCGGTCCACTTCCACCAGGAAGAGGGGGTTATCCATCTTGCGGCCCAACAATCCCACGAAAAAGATCATCGAGAGCGATTTGCCCGAACCCTGGGTATGCCAGATAACGCCAATCCGCCGGTCGCCCTCGAGAGCGGTGGCGCGCAGGGCTTCATTCGCGGCAAACCGCACGCCGAAATACTGGTGATATTTGGCAGCTTTTTTGGTGATCACATCGTTGACCACTTCGAAGACGATGAACTGGCGGATGTATTCCAGCAGGCGGTCTTTGGGGAACAGCCCTTCAATCAGGGCGCGCATTGTGCCAACCGGGCCGGGCGTGGTGGTGCGGCCATCGATGGATTTCCAGGGGGCGAACCATTCCATGATTGTGCTGTGGACGCCGTGCAGGGTGGTCAGGTTGTCGGAGAGCACGCAAAAGGCGTTGAAATCGAAGAGTTGGGGGATATCGGCCTTGTAATGCTGGAGCTGGTTGAAGGCCCCCGCCACATCGGCGTATTCATCGTAGGGGCTTTTGAGTTCGAAAACTACCAGGGGCAGGCCGTTGACGGCCACGATCAAGTCGGGGCGGCGGTCATTGTGACCGGAGATGGGCAACTGGCTGATAACTTGGAAATCGTTCTCGGTGGGATGATCCCAATCGATCAGATAAATATGCTCGATGCGGTCCTGGCCCTCAGGATCGGTGTAGGGCAGTTCGAAACCGCGCGTCAGGATTTGGTGGAAATTGAGATTGCGATGGAGGGGGTCGATACCCTGGGGATCGGAGGCTATTTGGAGGGCTAAATCCAGGGCTTCAGAGGGGAGATGCCCATACCTGGATTTGAGGTGGGCGCGCAGGACATCAGAGAGTACCACGGCCTGGAGTGGAAAATCATCGCGCTCGCGCAGTTCGCCGCCATACAGATGGTTATAGCCTAACCGTTCCAGACGCTGGATGGTGGCAATTTCGAAATCGGATTCGTTTGGATTGCGAGGCATACACCCTCCCGAGGCAGCAATTCGCAGGTAAGGTTATGGTTTGACTTCGAGTTCTCCTGAGAGTAGTTTGGGGAGCAGATAGTCGCGGGTTTGCGCTAAAGTATGGATTTCTTCTTCATTGATTTCGATTTGTGATCGCATCGGTTGAATGATCCTATCAAATTTTAAAACCACGGCTTTGGGTGGTACCACTACATTTTGCTTGTTCAAACCATCTTGAGGAAGCATTGTTACAGTTGTACCACTAGCCCAATTTGCAACCTGCTTCCTAAATCTTGGATGGCATAGAAGCTGATTTAAAAAAATATTTGAAAATACTGACTGTTCCGTTATCTCAATTTTGTAAAGATGATGCGAGAATAACCCTAAATCACCATATCTTTTTGGAATTAATGCTGGTGAACCTATTTTTTCGCTCGCAAACACCAAATCTGTATTTGCT
>CAZUSV010000264.1:0-6158 GCA_964622645.1 uncultured Anaerolineales bacterium | reverse complement strand
AAATGCTCGCCCCTGCCCGTGGCGGCGCCCGGGGGGCGCGGGGGGGGGGCCCCGGCCCCCCCCCCCCCCCCCCCCCCCCGGCCCCCCAAATCTTGACATTGCCAAGGGAATTCCTATTGCATTTTTTGCCACTAGAAAGCAATGATCCATACCCATTTGCCTAACAGAACTGTAATCCATTCCGATACCCCAGACCTATTGACCTTGGTATATACTCAATGTAGTCTATTAAGTAGGAAGCGCCTGCCAGAACTGACGTTGTGACAACTATTGTGAGGCTTATCGCTATGGAAAAAATATCTGGCCACAAGGGACTCCGCTCCCAGAATACGCGCGGTATAAGGGCTCAGGGCATGGTGGAGTTTGCCCTGATATTGCCAGTTTTATTGTTGCTCATTTTTGGGGTAATTGAGTTTGGGCGGTTGATGTTTATTTACTCAGCAATAACTGTAGCAAGCCGGGAGGCAGCTCGCTATGGTGCAGCCATTGGTGAAGGGTCGGGCACTGTTCAGTATATGGATTGTGCCGGGATTCGTGGCGCTGCCAAACGACTGGGCTCAATTGCAGGAATCTCAGATGGTGATATAACCATTAGCTATGATCATGGTCCCGGCGCAGGAGCGTTTACTACTTGTCCTCCTTCCTCGCCTGATGATATCACGGGGGGTCTTGACCGTGTTGTTGTCCAGCTATCCACAGACTTCGAGTCGATACTACCTCTTGTAAACCTGCCCAGTTTTGAGGTGTCCTCCGTCGCTGCGCGCACAATCTTGAAAGAAATTGATCTGGGCATCTCCTCCAGCTCGGGGGGGACGTTGGACCCGGTTGCCTTTTTTGTTCCGGCCGAGCAAACGGTCTCCGAGGATGTTGGAACAGTGACCATCGAAGTGCGGCTCAGCCAGACGACTACAAAAACAGTCACTGTACCTTTCGCAACTGGCGGTACCGCGATTGGTGGAGGCACCGATTACAGCATAACCGCCAGCCCGGTAACCATCGCCCCTGGAAATACATCAGCGTATATTACGATCCCCATCAATGATGACATCATGGATGAATACGATGAAACCATCGAAGTGCTCATGGCGATCCCCACGAATGCCAGAAAAGGCTCACCAGATGCCTTGGTTACGATCGTCGACAATGACGATCCCCCATTGGTAGCTTTCACCGTTGATAGTCAATCTGCCAACGAAGCCGCGGGCACGATGACGGTCACAGTTGAACTGGACAACGTTTCTGGCAAAGATATCAGCGTGCCCTTTAGCCTCAGTGGAACCGCGGCGGAGGGGACTGAATACACCATCACTGGCAGCCCGCTGAGTTTCCCGGCTGGGACCACATCCAGGGATATCACCATTACTATGATTGATGACGCCTTTGATGAGGATGATAAAACCGTCATTATTGCCCTGGGCGCACCCACCAACGCCACTTTGGGCAGCCCTGATGTGCATACGGCCACAATCCTGGATGATGACCCCCCACCGGTCGCTTCTTTCGATATCGCCAGCCAGGTTGGCCCCGAGGATATCGGCGCGATGGTCGTAAAGGTCCAATTGGATATCCAATCATTGAAAGACATATCGGTACCCTTCACGCTTGGCGGCACAGCCACCGAGGGTGTGCTTGCCGATTATACAATCACCCCCAGCCCGGTGAGCCTTCCCCCGGGGACAACATCGGTGGATATCGTCATCACTGTCAATGAGGATGCTGTGTATGAGCCGGATGAAACCGTGCAGGTGACCATGGGCGTACCCACCAATGCCACCCAGGGCGCATTGACTATCCATACCGCCACCATCAGGGAGGTCGCTCCACCCCCAACAGTTTATCTTGATCCTGTGGATAACTATACTGTCAGGGTGCAGTTGAGCCATGCCTATAATATCGAAATCACGGTGCCTTTCACCCTGGATGGAACGGCTACGTATAATGTAGACTATACCATCACCGACTCCCCAGTGACCATCCCGATAGGGAGTACCTATGCAGAGATCACCGTTTCTCCGATTGACGATCCCTTAGATGAAGATGATGAAACCGTGATCATCACCATGGGTGAACCCTCATTAGGTGTTAAGGGTACCCCCGATGTGCATACTGTAACAATTCCTGATAATGATCCCCCACCGATAGCATCCTTTAGCCCAATTTTGCATGAAGGTGATGAAGATAGCCTGGGCACTGTAACGTTTGAAGCTCTACTAGATGCTGCCTCTGGAAAAGAGGTCATCATACCTTATTCTCTAGGTGGCACTGCTTTCATGGGTTCGCATCAAGATTATCTCATGACCCCAATCGGTTGGGTGACCATCCCCGCAGGCGATACTTCTGCCGAGATTTCCATCACAGTTAATGTAGAGACCGACCCAGAGTACGATGAGTCCGTGGTGGTCACAATGCAAACACCTACCAATGCCGTAAGAGCGCCGTATCCAGATTATAGGTTTAGGCTGACCATCCGCGATGATGATGCCTGTTCCTTTGTGCTCGGCGAACCCAGTCTGGCGGGTTCCACGGTCACCTGGCAGATCACCAATACCGCTGATTACACGATCTTATTGACAGAACTCTCTGTTTCTTGGGATGAAACTGGCGGTCAATCGCTTGACAGTGTCATCATGAATGGCAATGTGATCGTTTCCCAAAAAGACATCGAACAGCCCACCCTAGTCCCTAGTCCAGGTGACGGTAATTTTACGGGTGGTGATGCCCTGCGCCAGATTGCCGCTGGCGCTACGACTACGATCGAGTTTAAGTTTTCGGGCAACGCTTCGGGCGGGTACCCGATCGATCTGGAATTCAATGATGATGCAACCTGGTGTTCGGTCAGTGATTCGTATTGAAAATTATTGGGATCGGTTACGCGGAAGGATAAGTAGTTCGACATGCACAAGCTAACAAGTAGGAAAACAGAAACAGGGCAAAGTATGGTCGAGTTCGCCCTCTCGATCGTATTTTTCTTGATCTTATTGGCGGGCGTGATCGATCTTGGCCGGCTTATGTTCGTATTCATCGAGTTGAACGATGCGGCCGAGGAAGGCACGATCTATGGCGCGTTGAATCCAGTCGACACATCCGGGATCGAAAACCGGGTCAGAAGTTATGCAGATCGCCCGGTGGATTTGTCGGATACCAGCGCAGTTCAAGTGACCATCAATACCATTGGTGCCAGCTGCGCTGGCAACTCCGTCCAGGTTACGGTCTCGTACGACTTTGCCCTGGCCACCCCATTTCTTGGCACGATCATCGGTTCTCAGACCATCCCCATCGATGTGAATGCCCAGGCCACAATTCTGCGGCCCCAATGTTGACGCCGGAGGCAATGAGCAATGAAAAAGAGTAAAAGTAGCGAATCTGGTCAGGCCATCGTTATATTGGTATTGAGTATTGTCGGCTTGCTCGCTTTTGCAGCCCTGGCCATCGATGGCGGGATCATCTATGTCGAACGGCGCAGAGTACAGAATGCGGCTGATAATAGCGCCCTGGCTGCAGTTCTGGCCTTATGCGAAGAAGAAGCTGACATCGTGGGACCTGCTTCGTCAGTAGCCTCTCAAAATGGGTATGACGGCAATGGTGTTAGCAATGACGTCACCGTGTATTACCCACCTGCCAATGGACCCCACGCCATGGATGCTGACTACGTAGAAGTGGTCATCGATTCATATCTGTCGGGCAACTTCGTCCAGCTGATTTATAGTGGGCCGCTCAACGTCCAGGGGCGCGCCGTGGCGTATTGTGGGACCTCGTCTACGGGTGAGGAAGGCTTTCCTCCCCTGCCTTACGCTGTATATGGAGGCTCACACTCTTGCGGCTCCGCCTCCATAGAGTTCTCGGGAAATCTTAATACAGTCGATGGGCCGGTGCACAGTAATAATGATTGGAAGTTGAGTGGTACAAACAACTATTTTGATGAAACAATTACCTACGCAGGCAGCAATATCCAAACCGAAAGCGCCAATGTGTTTAATGGTGGTCCCCCCCAGGATATCGATACATCCTATGAGTGGCCTCTGACCGCCGCGCCCCTTGATGTGGCTGCCTATCGGCCGGGTGGCGCCTATTCTTCCGATCCCAATTACCACTCTTATAGTGGTGATAAAGACCTTTCAGGTTCGTTGAATGGCATCTATTATGCCACCGGAAAAATTACCCTGAGTGACGCTAATGTCAATGGAAACGTTACCTTGGTTGCTGAGGACGAAGTCGATCTGAGCGGTAATAATCATGACCTGTCTCCTTATATCAACAATGTGCTGATCATCAGCAACAAGAATGATGGCTGTTCCTCTGCCTCTGCTAAATTTTCCGGGAACCAGCATACCTGGCGGGGTATTATCTATGCTCCCCATGGCGAGATAGAAATGTCGGGGAGTGACAATACATCTGTGGATGGCTGTTTGTGGGGGGCGCGAGTCAAATTCAACGCCAATGAAATCTATGTTGGCAATTGTGGGGCTTATATCACCGGTCAGAAGTCGCTATCTCTGATGGAGTAAGAATCTATCCGAAAATAACTAAGGCCGGTCGGCCGCAGGCCCGCCTGTGGCGTGACCGAGCCGAACACGGTCGGGAGACCGGTTCAAGCGAATTTTCGGATAGATATAAACAAAGGAGGCAAAAACACTTAAATTCTTTTTTCTCTTTCTCTGTTTCAGGCTGAGTAGAGCTGGAACCCGGGAGTGAAATGCCAACCCAATGTTGATGCCGGAGGCAAAACCGATGGAAAAGATTAATAATAGCGAGTCTGGTCAGATCATCGTTATATTGGTGTTTAGCATTGTTGGCTTGCTCGCATTTGCAGCCCTGGCGATCGATGGGGGGATCATCTATGTCGAACGGCGCAGTGTACAGAATGCGGCCGATAACAGCGCTCTGGCTGCCGTTTTGACCCTATGCGAAGAAGAAGCTGACATCGTGGGATCGGCCACGACGATTGCCGCTCAAAATGGATTTGACAACGATGGTGTCAGCAATGACGTCACCATTTATTACCCGCCTGCCCATGGCCCCCACGCCATGGACGCTGACTACGTAGAAGTGATCATCGATTCATACCTTTCGGGCAACTTTGTGCAGCTGTTCTATAAAGGACCAATTCAGGTCCAGGGACGCGCCGTGGCGCATTGTGGGGAATCGAGCACGGGTGGCGAAGGCTTTCCTCCCATGCCTTTCGTTGTATACGGGGGATCACCAACTTGTGGCGAGTCTCCCGTGATGGTCTCGGGGAATAGCAATAATCTCTTAGGCTCGGTTCACAGCAACAAAAACTGGAAACTAAGCGGCAATGCCAACACCTTTGGCGATGTCACATACAAGGGGACCGATGTCGAAACCAATATGCCCAATTGGTTTGCTTCTGGTCCAACGGATAACGATACAGTTTATAATTGGCCTTTGGCAGCATTTAATCTCGACGATTATAAACCTGGGGGAATTTACTCCGGCGACCCCAACTATCATTATTCAGCAGATAAATGGGATTTTTCCAGCAATAACTACACAATTCCCGATGGGATCTATTATGCGGAAAATGAGATTGTCCTTAGCGGCCAGCACCAAACCTGTAACGCCTGTACCTTTGTTGTGGGCAATCCTGATGGCAAGATTATTTTCAATGGCAATCACCATACTTTGAGCCCATACATCAATAACCTGCTGGTATTTGCCAACGGGAAAGGGTGTACTGATGACGCTGTTTCTTACAGCGGCAACAACCATATTTGGAAGGGCATCGTTTATTCTCCAAATGGTCAGCTTCAAATGTCCGGAAATGCCAGTAACACGGTGGATGGTTGTTTATGGGGGGCCCAGGTAAAATTGAACGGCAACGCCTTGGATGTCTCCAATTGTGCCGCCTATATCACCGGCCAGAAGTCGGTAGATCTGGTGGAGTAAAACAGGAGGTAGAAGACACTTTAATTCTTGTTTGATCTTTGTCTACTTCTGGTTGAATAGAGCTGCAACCAGGCAATGAAATGCAAATCAAAGAGGTCGAGGTGTTGCAATACTTCGACCTATCTTGCAATTGTAATTCAATCGTGGATGATTTGTTCCTGTGCTATACTTTTACCGAATAGGTGTTCGATAAAAACGTGGCTCTCTAGGAATCGCCGGGGTAGCTCCCAGATTTGGGGGTATGGGGCGTGCGG
>CAZUSV010000263.1:0-6233 GCA_964622645.1 uncultured Anaerolineales bacterium | reverse complement strand
CTTGGATTTGCCATGTCAATCAATCCCTTTTTATGAAACTGTCAGGTAGCTAGTAAAATATACAAAAATCATTGGCACAGTGTTATGCAAAAATCATTGCGAGTCAAAACCGTCATCTGGAGTTGTCTCACCTTTCTCCTGGTGCTTACGCTCTTTTTTCCCAACCCTGCCATCGCTGGAAGCGGGTTGAAGCTTTATGGCGCGGTACACCGGGCCTGGCTTGATCCATCGCCCAGCAATCCCGGTGCTGAATTTGGGAATGCTGTTGCAGTTTCGGGTGACACCTTGGTCGTAGGAGCGCGTTACGATAGCGTTCCTTTAGGCAAAGAGCCTCAATCCTATTCTGGTGCGGCTTATGTGTATATCAAAGAAGGGAATAACTGGGTTCAACAGGCTCGCTTGTCCCCCAGCACCCCTAAGGCGGGTGACCTGTTTGGGAGCGCGGTTGCCATAGACGGCGATACGATTGTGGTCGGTGCTGTAGGCAACGATAGCATCGACGAAAACGGGGATGACGCTCCAGAGATGGGTGCTGTATATATCTATACTCGCAGCGGAGATCAATGGCAACAGCAAGCCAAGATCGAACCTGAAGATGGCGTTGAAGCAGATTACTTTGGTAATTCAGTTGCAATTGCTGGAGAACGCATTGTTGTTGGGGCTAGCGGCAAAGACCTTGGCAACACTTCCGACGCTGGCAAAGTGTATACATACTACCGCTCCAGGACTCAATGGTACCAATCACAAAGTATTATGTCCCCTGACCCAGAAGCGAATGATAATTTTGGCGCCTCTCTGGATATCGATGGTCCCAGGGTAGTTGTCGGCGCCCCATCCGATGACAAGGTCGGGGCAGCATTCATTTTCTACCGCATCGGCAGCACTTGGATACAGGAAAGCAAAATCGAACCAGATGATGATCAATCGGGAGATAACTTTGGCGCATCTGTGTCCATCGAAGATGAAATCGTAGTGGTAGGTGCGCCCTTTGCTGATCCCGACTTGGGCGCAGGACAGATTACCAATGCAGGCGCAGCCTATGTGTATCGAAAGAGAGCTACCACCTGGCTGCAAGATTCGAAACTTGTTCTAGCAAATGCTAGCGCATTCGATAACTTCGGCGAATCGGTTACCACTAGCGGAAATTCGATCATTGTTGGGGCTACTGGGCAAGATTACTACAACATGCTGCGTGTTGGATCTGCGCATACATTCGAACGGAATGAAGACGGTTGGGAAACTCAAACTCAGATCTTTTCTGCAACACCTTATAGTGATAGTAACTTCGGCAGCAGCATCGCCATCAATGGGCAGTTGATCGTTGTCGGTGAGCCGGGAACCTCATCCAAAGCAGGAACCATTCATATCTATTCGATCGAAGAGGGTGTCCTCCCGGAAACAGGATTCCCCGCGAGTACTGCAACCAGCCCTGCTCTGGTCCAGTCGCCAAAAGCTTCTTATTTGGACTCACTGCATTTGGAAATCCCTGAAATCGGGGTATCTTCCCAGGTTGTCAGAATACCACGTCATGAAAATAGCTGGAACGTTCAATGGCTCACGAACCAAGTGGGACATCTCGAAGGCACCACGTACCCAACCCATCTCGGTAATTCCGTCATCGCGGGGCATATCAATTTACCAGATGGTTCAAGCGGACCTTTCGCGGAAATTGAGTCCCTGAATTGGGGTGATAAGATCGTTGTCCATTTAGATGGGCATAGATACATCTACGAGGTTCGCGAGGTTTTCTATGCCAGCCCAAACGATGTGAACATCTTAGAGAAAGATAAACATTATGCCTGGCTGACGTTGATCACATGCAAGGATTACGATCCTGCTAAAGAATCATTCGACCAGCGAACTGTTGTCGTGGCCGTAAGAACTGAGTAACAAACCGATATAAGAATACCGTGAAAGGTGGTCGATTATGGCTATAGGGCTTGCTTCACAAGCCCAATAACCATAATCGAAATAAACATTTTTGGGGTTTTGCTGTGTTATCGGTTAAAATGTATAAAATTTACCGAATCCAACAAAAAAGCGAGTTGTCCAATGAACATAAAAAAAGCACTCCTATTGTTCAGTATCTGCATGATCATGCTTGCTGGATGTGACCTGTTCTCCAGCGGAGATGAAGAGATTTCAGCGGAGGAACTACTCACCGCGGTTGTCCAAACCGTGGAAGCTGCGCTCTCCCTTACGCCGCAAGCAACAAGTACAAGCACTGCCACGGCCACAGCAACTGCCACCGCAACTTTCACACCCAGCCCCAGCCTCACCAACAGCCCGACCATACAAGTCATTGACTCGGGGGCAGGCAATACAGGCGGGCAAGTAGGGTGCGACAATTCTACGTTCGTCACTGATGTAACCGTCCCTGACGGTACGCAATTTGCTCCTGGGACGGTCTTCACAAAAACCTGGCAACTGAGGAACAGTGGCACCTGTGCCTGGACATCAGCCTATGGCCTGGTCTTCACCAGCAACGCCCAAATGAGCGGTGTCAGCCCGCATTTATTCGGGCACCTCGATGCAAGCGCCACTAAAACCATCGATCCTGGCGCAACAATGGACATAACCATTGAACTGACCGCCCCATCAGCCCCAGGCACCTACACCGGTTGGTGGAAAATGGTAAACGCTGATGGAGTTGCCTTTGGCGATCCGTTCTACGTAGAGATCGTTGTGACCGGTGAGGCTACGACAGCAACAATGACGATGACCCCCACAGTCACAGCCACCGGCCCAACCAGCACACCTGGGTCGGGGAAACCAGATCTGAGAATCATAAGCATGTCTTTCGATCCAGTCCCAGATAGAACTAATGATTTCACAGTGCGGGTTACAGTTGAAAACATCGGTGATGTGGACTCTGGAGCATTCGTGGTTGAGTGGTGGTCAGACCAAACCAATGATGACGCCAACACCAAAACTTCCTGGAATGTAGGCTCACTTGCTGCTAAAACTACCAAAACGCTAGAGTATACTTGCAATAAAACCTCAGGTGCATGCACCGCCTATGACAATTCAGGAACGTACACCGCCAAAGCTCTTGCGGATGCGAGCGGAGTAATCGATGAAATCGACGAGGGCAACAACCAGATGACCACCCAGGTCAATGTAAAATAATGAACTCTGCTTTCATCGCCTACAACCGACTTCACGAAGCCTGGCTCATTCTGCCAGGCTTTTTTCATGGTTAGAAATCCAGGTAAGATAACCGGCATCCAGATAATCTAAAGCCTGGTTTTGTAATGGTGAGATAGTTAGCGACAAAGCGTTCCATCGCAGTACCGCCGCCATCGGCGCGCACATCGAAGATAGCCCTTCGGGCAGCGAGGGCATGCTACGCGAAGCGGATGGAACGAGGTATCGCATGGTCTGTACCCCACCATCTGCGAATTTAAAGGAAATAGGAGAAAAAATGTCAAAAAAAGCACTACTTGGTATTGGAATACTGTTATTAATGACCGCAATTGCGGTGGCTTGCACACCCCAAGAGTCCGAAGCGTCTAGCCCTGCGACTGATACCAGCCAGGTTGAGGCAGAAGCTGCTGAAGCTGTTGATACCGACCAAAGTGATAGCGAGCCTGCCGATGCCGAGCCTGGCGATGCCTCATCGACGGAGTCATCAGAAGCAGACTCAGAATCCGGCGACGAGGTAATGGGTGCGGTTGCCTTCGTTATCGTTCAGGCTGAGTCAGAAGCGCGCTTTTCACTGGGCGAATTGCTACGCGGCAACCCTAAAACAGTGGTAGGAGTAACCGATCAGGTCAAGGGTGAATTTCAAGTTGATTTCGAGAACCCAGCCAATTCTCAGGTAGGAGTGATTCAGATCAATGCTGATACATTGACCACTGATAACAGTTTCCGCAACGGGGCTATTCAAAGGTTTATCCTGGAAACCAGCCAGTATGAATACATCACTTTCACCCCCACATCGATCACAGGTTTGCCTGAAAGCGTCAGTTTTGGCGAGGCAGCCACGTTCATGATTAATGGCGACCTAAGCATAAAGGATGTCACCAACCAGGTCACATTCGAAGCAAACGTAACCCCAGTCTCCGAGACGCGCCTGGAAGGCTATGCTTCAACCATCGTGGCCCACGCAGACTACAACATAACCATCCCAGAAGTACAACAAGTTGCTGAGGTAGACGAGGAGGTATTGCTCGAGATCGAGTTTGTTGCCGCTCCATCTGGGAATTGATAAGGTACATAATCTGCTGCACTTGCCACACAACTGAAATACTGCAACACGAACTCCCTGGTTCTCCAGGGAGTTTTGTTTTTGGCTCTCCAAGAATCGCTGGGTAACTCCCCGATTTGGGGGGTATCCCCAAATCGGGACATTAACACGGGAATTCCTAGAGGCCCTTATTTTCGCTATGGTCTCTGGGGCATACCATGGTAACATCCAGTTCCATGGGTGCGGAGAAATGTGTATACACTGGATCGTATAGGATCACTTACAGAGAAAAGGGAGCATGAATTTAAAAAGTCGTCACTTGCGAAATGCATTCGAGATCTCGATTTTGCTATTGATCCTTTTTTTCGCCTATCAATTGACCTTCTTTGCAGGTGAGAGAGGCTTTTTCGCTTTCGATCAAGCAATTGTATTCGATGGCAGCTACCGGATCATGACTGGGCAAGTACCCTATAAAGATTTCCTGATCCCGTTCGGGCCACTGACCTTCTGGGCTCAGGGATGGATTTTCAAATTATTTGGGCTCAGCTATGCCAGTTACATTTTCGGGGCGGCAATTGTCAATATGATCGTTACCGGGGTCAGCTATTACTTACTTCGCATCCTGTTTGCTCGACAGAAAGTGGTCGCCTACCTTGGTGGCATACTCACAGCCATCTGGTTCTATCCGCCATTTGGCACTCCCTGGCCTGACCAAACTGCTTATTTCTTCTCAATACTCGCTCTCTTGGGAGTCGTACTTGGATTGTTGGAAAATAGAATATCCATGAGGTGGAAGAAAGCCCTTTTAATCCTTTCTGGTTTTATTTCATTTGGTGCATTCATCAGCAAGCAAAATGCGGGTGCATTCATCGTACCCATTTACTTGCTACTGTTCCTGTTTACGAACCTTAGAAATGTCTTCAAGGGGATAATTGACTTCATCATATTTTCATCAGGCTGGTTCATGGGGTTGGCATCCTTCAGCCTGTGGTTGTATTTCAAGTCCGATACAGCTTTGTTCTTCAAGCACTTCCTTGAAATTCCTGCTCAAGAGGTAGGAGCAGACCGCTTACCAGGAAGCTTCTCGGGTTGGATGCAAGCAATCTTTCTAGGGAGTGGGCCCGGAATCATCGCCTCCCTGTCCGTATTGTCCTCACTGGTTGCAATTATCGCCCTTGTGCTCAATAGAAGAACATTCCTTAGTCGTGAAAATTCTCACCAAGGTCTTTTATTGGCTGTTATCTTAGCCCCGGCATTATTCATCTACCAGAACATCTTCTTGATGACCTCCAATAATCAGCCAGAAAATTCGGTTCCTTTTATCGGGCTCATCGCGGCAATCGGACTAGGCGTACTGCTACCTCACAAAAAGAAGATTGACGCAAACAGCAGTGCCATTCTGAAATCCAAAATCATAAATCTCTCTTTTGTAATTATCCTGCTCATCATGATGGTTGCGGTCATGTGGTTAGGGATCGATGTATCAGTCTCAAGGCAAGTTCACGGGATTTTCAGTCAATCTACATTCCCCTACCACCTTGAAGCAGGGAGACTATCCGCTATCAAATGGGCCGAACCTACGCGCATTGGCAATCCCATTACGGCTGAGGATGTCAATCAACTGATCAACTACCTGGAGGCTCAGAGAGAGAATTTCTTTGTTTTCCCTGATTTCACAATCCTATATGGAGCCCTAGATGTACCATCACCCCAACCATTGCTCTGGTTCCACGGTGGGCTCACATATCCAAAAGAGTATGACCCGACGCTCGATGCCTGGATTGTTGCTGAACTAGAGAGGAACCAGGTTCGAATCATCGTTTTCGAAGAAGCATCTTGGTTCCACACCGACCTGAGACTTGCTGACTTCCCCCAATTGAGTGCCTTCTTTGCTGAGAATTTCGTCTTGCAAAAAAGGTATGGAAACTTCCTCATCTATTGGGAAAAAGACCAGTAGATACGAAACTCATCAAACATTATCAGGAGTTACGCAGTTGCCCCCCTAGCCCCCCAACCTTGGGGGGAATCTTTAGAAAACTCCCCC
>CAZUSV010000262.1:0-6239 GCA_964622645.1 uncultured Anaerolineales bacterium | reverse complement strand
TCTGGAACCGTCAGTCGGGGTTCGAATCCCTGGCCCCCAGCAAAAACACCCTGCAATTGCAGGGTGTTTTTGCTGGGGGCCAGAGTTTAGTTTACAACAAACCCTTATCTCTAAGGCGGGTGACAATCCCTACCGACGCTTTGCTGCGATCCATGGTGTAGATATGAAGGCCCGGCACGCCTGCTTCAAGCAATTCGGCGCACTGCCGCGCTGCAAAATCGATCCCAAAATCTGCCAAAGCTTCCGTATCCCCCTCGGGTAAAGCTGCGATTCCAGATCTAATCTCCTCCGTGATGGTAGCCCCACAAAGACCCGCCAGCATCTCCATCATCTTGACACTGAAGATGGGCATTACCCCAGGCAGTATGGGCACTTCGATGCCTGCCGCTCGACTGCGCTCGAGGAAATCGAAGAAGAAATCGTTGTCATAACAATAATTGGTGATAATATACTCCGCCCCAAGGTCGACTTTCATCTTCAGGTATTCTATATCCTTGGCCTTACTCTCAGCATCAATGTGACCTTCGGGATAGGCCGCCACACCCAAACAGAAGTCATACTTCGGCCTGATGAAGGACACCAGATCCGTCGCATGCGGCAGGCTCTCGGGATGGGGCTCAAAATCACCCTCGCGTGGTTCATCGCCACGCACCGCCAGAACATTTTCGATGCCCAAAGCCTGATAATCGTCCAGAACGCTGGTGATCTCATCGGGTCCCAACCCGTAACAGGCGAAGTACGTCAAAACATCCAATCCCTTCTCATTCTTCAACTTCTCTGCCAATTGATACGATCCTGCGCGCGTCGAACCCCCTGCCCCAAAGGTTACTGAAACAAAATCTGGTTCAAGAGCCGCCAGCTTATCAATGGCTTTTTCCAGGTTGGCAGCCGCTTTTTCGGTACGAGCTGGAAACAGCTCAAAAGATAGCGTCGGTTTTCCTTTCGTAACCCAGAGTTTCGTCAGTTTCATGCTCGATCTCCTTGAATTTTGATATTTGATGTTGGCTTTCGACAGGCTCCCTTGCCCCGGCATCCCCGGCACTCTTCCCCGCGATTTTCTTTCATGATCATCTCTCCTTCGTTGGTACGAACTCATCATAGCATAAGCAGTGTAGATAGGCAACAAAAAACGCCCAGAAATTCTCCCGGGCGATAAGGCCAAAAATAAGGGCTGGTCGGGGTGCGGCGCACCCCCACCAGCCCTTATTTTTGGAAGTTCTCACGAATGTGACTTGTCTAACTAACGGTTACGCCTCCAATACAAGCCCCACACCCACCATCCCCGCCCCGGAGTGAACCGCCAAACCAGCCGTCAGGTCAGCAATCAGGATCTCATCCGGGCAGGATACATTTTCTCGTAATAAGGTTTCGAACTGCTTCGCCTGCTCGACGGCCGCCACATGCACGATGCCCATACGCTCGACTGGCTTTTCGCCAATCGCTTCGGCAGTCAACGCTAACAAGCGCGCCCAGGCTTTGCTTTTCGTACGGATTCTCTCCAGCATATCCAGCTTGCCATCCCGGATGGTCAGTATGGGTTTGATATTGAGCAGGTTCGCCATCCCTGCGGCCAGATGCCCGACGCGGCCGCTCATAGCCAGATATTTCAAAGTCGACAAGGCCGCAAAGAAATGCGAGCGTGCTTCCATAGCCTGGGTGGCAGCGATGATTTCTTCCCGACCTTTGCCGGCTTGTGCCAACTCCGCAGCTTCTAAAGCCACAAAACCCTGGCCAAGACTAAGACTACGAGAGTCAACCACAGTAATAGTTTTATCTGGCACTAACTCTTTGGCATTGACCGCGGCGTCAAAAGTCGCACTAACCTCGCCGCTGACAGTGAAGCAGATCACCTCATCTGCACCAGCCTCGAAGGCAGCCTGGTAGGCCTCGGCAAACTGTCCTGGCGAGGGTGCCGAAGTGGTCGGCAAAGCCCCTTCACGGTCGATGCGCTCGAAAAGCTGCACATCATTGATATCGATCTCCGTTCTCAAGGTCTGCTCCCCAAACAGGATATTGATAGGGACCTGCCGGATATTGTGCTTATCGGAGAGCTCAAAGGGCAGACTACAATCAGTATCGGTAACGATGGCTATGGGTGACATGATTCCTCCTATGTGGATTATAGTAACTTTTTAGACACTTACTTACAGACAAAAAAGCCTGAAAATTAGGGGTGTTCGCTATTGAGAATCACCTCAATTTCACCCAATTCACTATCACTCAAAGACCAGTCGGCCGCTTTGGCATTATTGAGAACATGCTCTACTTTGGTCGCCCCGGAGATCACTGAACAGACCGAGGGCTGCGCCATCAGCCAGGCCTCCGCTACCTCGTACAAAGTCCGGTCATGATCAGCAGCCCAGGCTTCGAGTTTCTCGAGCGTATCATAGTTTGCATCCGTCATGTACTTCTGCACATACTGGCTGGATTCACCTCTTGAGCCTACCGGAGCACCCTGCCCGCGCTCGTATTTTCCGGTCAGGAAGCCACCTGCCAGGGGGAAATACGGCACGAAACCAACGCCATGCGCTTCACAATAAGGACGGACTTCGGCCTCAACCCTGCGCTCCAGCATATGATAATGGGACTGCAAGGCTACAAAGGGAGTCCAGCCGCTCACATCAGCCAGAAGATTGGCATGGGCCAACTGCCAGGAGGCGAAGTTCGAAGCCCCTAGATAGCGCACTTTACCCTGGCGGATGAGATCATCCAGGGCGCTCAAGGTCTCTTCGATAGGAGTACCTTTATCCCAACGATGCACGTAATACAAATCGATATGGTCGCTATGCAAGCGTCCCAGGCTGGCCTCTACAGCGTTCATAATATGATGGCGGGAGTTGCCTCTTGCATTAGGGCCTTCACCCATGGGAAAATAGAATTTTGTCGCCAGGACAACTCTATCCCAGCGTCCCCTCAATGCTTCCCCCAGGGTTCGTTCAGACTCTCCCTTGGTATAAACATCGGCGCTGTCGATGAAATTGATGCCCACATCCAAGGCAGCATCGATAATCGAATTTACTTTACCTTGCGGAACAGCATCTGAGCCAAATCGGTTGGTGCCCAGCCCAATCACAGAAACCTGCACACCCGCCCTTCCCAGGCGTCGATATTCCATAGCATCTCCTTCTTCAAAGGATGAGTCTACTGAAAAAAAATAAATAACCGCAGAGACACAGAGTACGCAGAGCAAAAATTTGAAAGAGAGATGTAAAAATATAATCAAATTGCAAATATTTCTTCGAATTTCTCATATAATTCCTTAGAAATCTCCGCGATCTCAGCGTCTCTGCGGTGAAATTGACCTTTTTACAGTGGACTCAAGGATTAAAACCATTAATTTGCTCCATAGTTTCGCAGTACGGCGCATCAAGATAACCTGTTCAAGGCTTCATGCATACGCGCCAATGCCAATTGAATGTTCTCCACCGAATTTGCATATGAGAGACGCAAATACCCCTCCCCACCTGACCCAAAAGAAGAGCCAGGCAGCAACGCCACACCGGCTTCATCGAGAAAGTAGTTGGCCAACTCTACTGAAGTCATACCCACCGATTTAATATTGGGGAAGACGTAGAAAGCGCCCTGGGGATTCTGACAACTGACGCCGGGGAGTGCATTCAAATCACCCACGATCACATCACGTCGATGTTGATATTCTGCGACTACGAGTTCGACCTGATCTTGAGGGCCAGTCAACGCTTCGACTCCCGCGAACTGAGTGAAGTGGGCTGTGCAGCCTACCGAATGGGTGAGCAACAGACCCACGCGTTTGGCCAGCTCCCGAGGCATGATTCCGTAACCCAAGCGCCAACCCGTCATGGCATAGGTCTTCGAGAATCCATCCATAATGATCGTGCGTTCTGCCATGCCTGGCAGCGAATAGATCGAAGGCACTTCCAACCCGTCGTAGACAATGCGAGTGTAGATCTCATCCGAGAGCACCCAGGCATCATAGCGTTGTGCAGCCTCTGCGATATGCTCCAAATCCGCGCTGGGGATAACCCCGCCAGTAGGATTGCTGGGCGAGTTGAGAATGATCAACCTGGTCTTCTCATTGACCAGATCGTCGAAGATATCCAAATCAAAAGAAAAACTGTTCTCTTCCCGCAGGGACACCGGTACCGGAACACCCCCGGCAACGCCGATCATGGCCTCATAGGTTGGAAATCCCGGGTTGGGATAGATGACTTCATCACCCTCCTCAACCAGAGCCAGGGTTGGGAAGAAGAGATTGGGTTTAGCCCCTGGGCTGACCACGACCTGCTCTGGATCGATTTTTGCACTTAACCGCGCCCCAGCCTGCTCGGCAATCACCGCCCTCAAAGAAGGCATTCCGGCTGGAGGGGTATAGCGCGTCATGCCCCCCTCGATGGCATCCACGCCCGCCTGACGGATGTTAGGATAAGTCTCGAAATCCGGCTGCCCGATCTCTAAATGGATGATCTCACGCCCTTGCGCTTCGAGCTCCTGGGCGCGCGCCAAAACTTGATAAGCCCCCTCGGGTTTCAAGTGAGCTGTTCGTTTTGTATAAACCATATTGCCCTCCCCATTGATCAGGTGGGGTGAACCTTCGGCAGGTGCACCCCACCTGATCCGTTAAGCAAATTCAGCCATCAGGCGCATAGGGACAACTGTAGCACCCACGATGCCTGGGCCAGTATGTACACCCAAAACTGGGGAAATGCGTAGAGTTTCCAGTTTGGCGATATCCAGGCGCTGCTTTAGCATCTCGGCGAACTCTTCTGCTCTATCAGCCATCTGACCATGCATCACGGATACCCATAACGGGGAATCAGCCTGATACATCTCGGCCAGGTGATCAACCATCATGGTCATGGTTTTCTTCAGGGTGCGCCCTTTGTTGACGGTACTGTACTGGCCATCTGTGCGATCGACACGGATAACCGGTTTGATATTCAACAACGAACTCGCCAGCGCCTGCACCCGGCCGATTCTGCCCCCATGGGCCAGGTATTCCAGCGTATCCAGCGTGTAGATGACCTCAGTATTTTCCTGCAGGCGCTCTAACCGCTCGAGGATGGCTTCTTTCGCCCAGCCAGCTTTGTTGGCCAGGGCAGCAGCCAGCACCTGGAAGCGCTGCGCTCCAGAGAGGGTCATGCTATCAAAGACCGTTACCGCGGCATCTGCGACCTGTTGAGCACCCAAACGGGCTGATTGGATCGTCCCGCTCAGGCCAGAAGAAATGTGGATAGAGAGGATATCGTCTCCAGCCTCGGCCAATTTGCGATATAGATTCTCGAAAATGCCTGGAGCCGGCTGGGCGGTGGTAGGAATATTCGGGGACATCTTTTGCAGACGGTCATAAAACTCATCGGGAGTGATATCCGCGGAGTTGGTTTCCCCTTCAGGGAATTGAATATATAGGGGGGCAACTGTCACACCCAGGGCATCGACTTCCTCCCAGGGCAGATCAGCTGCACAATCAGTAAGTATTTTCACATCATCATCCTTTCAATATTTTTGTTTATCACTAATCACACGCTTACATAAAAGACTACATTGAAAAAACCCTGTTTTTCCGAGACAACTTTGGGTAATAACTCACTTCAGGCATGGGATACGCTGATTTAAGGGATCAAACACAAAAATACCGGGTTTTTAGGGGTTGCTGTCCCGCCGAACGATAGTGGACCCACTAAAGTATCTCAAAAAACACTCTTTATTATCCACCCGTAGCCATTGCCCGGATAGAAATCCCAATCAGAAACAAGAATGCTGAGGCGTAAATAAGCATATCGCGGCGCCCCTCGCTCCCCTTGGTGAAAATATAGACCGCAGGCAAAGCGATAGCTGCCACAACGCCATAGAGAATGTGAGTCCAGCCCCGGGCAGGCAGGATGCCGCTGAAACGCATGACTAGACCCAATGCGCCTTGGATCAAGATGAGCACTTCGGCAATCACCACTGCGCCCCAATAGCCGCTATCCATGCCTTGCTTGCGAAAGAAACGCCAAAATCCCCACAGGGACATGAGCAACACATACAACAAAACTGTATTTGCCAATCGGTCATGAATGATAACCATGATCACTATTCTCCATTGAGATGTTTTCGTGGCTTTCGAAAATTCGCCCCATGATACCACAACATCTGGAAGTTTTTATGTGGTTTAATAGTCTCTCTAGGAGTCGCCGGGGTAGCTCCCAGATTTTGGGGGGGTGGGGGGGGGGGGGGGCGCGCCCCCCGCCCCCCCCCCAGCGCCCCCCGCAAGGGAACCC
>CAZUSV010000261.1:0-6318 GCA_964622645.1 uncultured Anaerolineales bacterium | reverse complement strand
GTTCCTGGTGGGTGATCGAGCGCCCAGGCGGTTCTGGCACTTGCTGGGTATGGAGCGATCCGGTGCAATTGAGCACCAACACCTGTGATATACCTGTCCTGGCGGCGCCCCCATTGCCAGCCACAGATACGCCCACACTCCCACCACCTACACCTACATTTACGCCCACACCTACATTCACGCCTACATCTCCGCCGCCCGCCGACACAACCCCTCCGCCGGTTCCAGCGCCTCAGAGCCCGGGCAATGGCGCGGTGCTTTCCTGCACCGCTTCAGTAACCCTGACCTGGTCGGCTGTCGATGATCCCAGCGGCATCGCCACCTACTATATCAAGCTGGAGAAGGAGATTTCACCTGGAAACTGGCAATCGGCTGGTGGTTTCACTTCCAGCACTAACCAGGTCGATGTGCCGGTTGACTGCGGCATTATGTACCGTTGGTCGGTGCGCGCCGAGGATGGTGCCGGCAATATCAGCAACTGGTCTGGATTCTCTCAATTTGGCGTCAACATATCTTAGCAGGAGGTAGACCATGAACAGACGATATTCATCCCGCAACCAAATGCCAATCAGCGCCTGGCGCAGAAGAATCGTACCTCTTTTTGGTACCATGGGATGCCTGAGTGCAATTCTCGGGGTAGTGGTTTTGGCCGCATATTTCAACCTGAAACAGGCGCAGGCCGCTTCCAGGCCGTTGGTGCTGATCAACTCACCTCTCAATGGTGATGAACTGGAAACCGGGCAGCGCGTCACCGTCCAGGCCATTGCCCGAGATAAAAACAGAATCACCCGTATCGAACTATGGGTAAACAATCAACTTCTCGAAGCAGAAGCTAGCAACCTACCTAACGGTATCACTCCCTTCCCCATACTGACAACCTGGCAGCCACAAAGTAGCGGGGCTTACACGCTGACCATACGGGCTTTCAACAGCCATGGTGAGCGCGGTCAGGCATCTATCGATATCCAGGTAAATGAATTCTCAGACCGGGATATCGATGGTGTTGCCGACGAATTGGATATCTGTCCGGATGTGCCCGGAACTTCTGCAGCAGATGGCTGCCCCGATCGCGATGGGGACAGTGTGCCGGATGCCAATGATGCCTGCCCTGACGAACACGGAATCATCGAAACAGAGGGTTGTCCATCCAGCACTGATGGCGATCGGGATGGTGACGGCACGCTCAATGAAGCGGATGCCTGTCCCGATGAACTGGGTCTTGCAGGAACAGAGGGCTGTCCGGATTCCGACCGCGATGGCGTAGCCGACTCCGCGGATGCCTGCCCCGGTGAAGCGGGCTGGGTTGAACACGAAGGTTGCCCCACCCCCGGCGATTCTGATGGCGATGGCTTCCTGGATGAAGATGACATGTGCCCCCACGAATACGGCGTCGAGGCCACCTGGGGTTGCCCGGATGCCGACAGCGATGGCGTGCGCGATCGTGAAGACTTGTGCCCGGCGGAACCCGGTCTACCCGAGAACCGCGGCTGCCCGGATACGGACGGAGACGGTGTCGTCGACGATGGCGACCTGCACCCCGTTGTGCCCGCGCCTGCCGGACCCGACAGCGATGGTGACGGCGCGCCAGATGCCGATGATCCCTGCCCCCTTGAATATGGGGAGGCCGAGGATGGCTACTGCCCGCCACCGGTTACGGATGAGATCTCGCCAGCGCCATTCCCAGGGCTTGGCGATCTAGTGTACGAAATCCCTGAGATGTTCATCGGCGAAATCCAGATTCCGGTGATGGTCGAACTTCAGGCTCTGGAACTTGAAGTCAGCGGAGATTATGACTCGGTCTGGTGCTATGCTGGGGTTAACGATCACTTTTATGATCAATACGGACCTTTCGATGCCATGGGAGCACGGCGCTGGGATATCGCCGACTATATGGGGCCTGGCAGCCACGGGGTCCCGCCGATCCCCATCTTCCTGAGGGATTCGATCACGATAAACGGCCAGTGTTTGGCCGAAGATGCCGCCGGGAATCCCTTCAATTTGGGTATGTTTGTCAGCACACATTCGCCTCCCTGGGATGGCCATATCATCGTGGATGAATCAAACTACGGCGACCCCGGTCACTCATTCCAGGTCACTTACCGGCTGTGCTCCCCCTCTTGCGAAAATGCCGTCATCCCAGCCCCACTCATCCACACCCAATATAACTGGCTGGGACGTGAACGCCTGGTTTGGGCCTGGAATGGCGTTCTGGATGAGATCAGCGGTTATGCTGTCTACATCGATGGCGCCCGCACTCGCTTTGTCGACAAAAGCAGCAATTCTGTAGAAATCGAAGATTTCCTACCAGCCTGTGGTGAAGTGCGCGAGATCCAGGTGACGGCTACCGATATACGCGGCGGCCTACACGAAGAGCGCCAATCACCCCGCAGCAATGTCTGGCGCCTGGAAGGCGATCCCTGCCCGCTCACTGCCCGAGTGACGTTCTTAGAATTGCACACCCATGAATTGCCCAACGATTTAGGATTTGAGTATTGCGCCACCAGTACCAGTCTAGGCCCGATTTATGGCGGGCTGCGGGTCAGCGGAACTTATCTTCGCATGGATACCGGCTACTTGGCCAACTGGTTGGATTTTCTGGCGGGTGTTTGCCTGCATGATAATCGAATTCATTCCGTCCAATCGCTGATAGATGCCTGCAATAGTTTACCGATCGAGGCGTATTCAGCCAACAGCCACCAACGCTCCCTGATCCATTGTCCAACCAGTAACTTCGTCGATTTTCCCATCGGCCCAGAAGATTACTTGACGTTTGGTGCCACCCTCACCGAAAGCGATCCGGATGGCACCTGGTATTGGCTTTTCAATGGCGATCACACCTTGCCGCCGCTTCCCCCTGGCGCAACCGGCGGGACATACACCATCTCCGATTCCCTTGGCTACATGGACCTGATCGTTCAAGTAGAAATACTAGATTCAGAACCTTAGGAGTCATTTGGAAATTTATTCCATCAAGAAGCTAAACTTCTCTGCCCCTCTACAGGGGTGCTTCACGAAGAAGTTTAGCTTCTAAATCGGTGACGACACCGACCCCTGCCCCGCTGAACCCGGATCGGCCGAAGAGTAGACTGGGAATGACATCATTACTGAGAGCAGCTGTACCGGCTTTACCATAAGCATTCAAGGAGAAGACAATGCAAGCACAATTTCGACTCAGCCTATGGGGAATATTTATCATTCTCAGCTTATTGGCGTGCAACCTGCCGAACCAAATTATCGAAGAATCCCTGCCCACAGCAGAGCCCGCCGCGGTCGCAGTTCCACAGGAAGCGGCCACCGCCCCAACTGCAAGCTCTGCTACATGGCAAGATCTACCCTCGAATCTCATCCTACCCGAAGATCTGACCTATCTGGGCGCATTCCGGCTCCCAGATGGGGGGAATGAAGCGACCACCTGGGAATACGGCGGGCAGGCATTGGCATTCAACCCGAACGGAGATCCCGGTGGCGAGGTCGATGGCTTCCTTGGTTCGTTGTTTGGCAGCGGCCATGATGTCTGGAATTACGTATCGGAGGTTAGCATCCCGGCACCTCTTATCACGCGTGATATAGAACAATTGCCCATCGCCACAACTTTGCAGGAGTTTCAAGATGTGAGCGGGGGCCTGTTCAATGGCTTCGAAGAGATGCCGCGCGTGGGAATAGAAGTGCTCCCCCAAATGGGCGAACAGTCATCCCCTAAACTATACCTATCATGGGGCACGCATCACCATGACGAAGGCTCTCCTTCGGATGCGCCAACCCATGCCTGGTGCGATCTCGATCTAGCAAATCCCAACACTCAGGGTGCCTGGTGGGTAGGAGATGAGTCGCCTTACAGTGTCAACGGGTATATGTTCCAGATCGACCCTGCGTGGGCGAACACCTACCTGGACGGTGCGCAGTTGGCCAGCGGCCGTTACCGCGATGGCGGCTGGTCAGGCAAGGGACCGACCTTGTTCGCAATCGCCCCCTGGGGTGAAGGAAATCCTCCCGACCCAGGCAGTCGACTGACCTCACTGACCCTTTTACGCTATGCCATGTGGGATGACCCTGAGGCAAACACTCTGAGGGACTACCATGACGCCGATGAATGGGAAGGAGGCGCCTGGCTGACTTCTGGAGACAAGACCGCTGTGATCATTGTGGGCAGCAAGGGTGGCGGCGATTACTGGTGGTACGGCTACGCCAGCCCCAATGGAGACGGGATGCCCTGTCCGGCAATTGATCCCCTCGAAGGTGCGGTCTGCTTCAACGCCGATGGCACGCCCTGCGCCGAGGAAGTAAGCAGCCCCTGTGAAGGCTATCTGGAAGAGAGCAAGGGCTGGTGGAGTTCCCGCTTCGACGCCCAGGTCCTTTTTTATAATCCGCAGGATTTCGCCGCCGTCTTGTCTGGCGATTTGGAAGCTCACCAACCCCAGCCATTCGCGGTTTTGGATATCGACGAATACCTCTACCTGGATCCCCCAGAATGGGACCAAGCCAATCTAGGATTAGGTGATCAGCGCCGCTATCGGATTGGCGAGATGGCCTACGATAGGGAGAATGGGTTCTTATACGTATTAGAGCGCTTTGCTGATGGCGCCAAACCAGTAGTGCATGTCTGGAGTATTCAACCCTAACGCTACCGCCCAAAGGGCCTCGAGAATAATTCCCGGTGTTATGGCCCTTTTTGGGGGGTTGGGGGGGGCCCCCCCCCGCCCCATACCCCCAAATCTGGGAGCTACCTCAGTGATTCCTAGAGAGCCAACATTAATATAATTTAAGTAGAACATTAACGTAATTTAATGTAAGATTATATGTAGTCTTGCTGTGACTGATCAGCCGCTGGATCGCCTTGGGTGTGATCAAGTCACCCATGCTTGCATTGAGCCAGCGACGGGCAGACCAATAGGAGCGGCAGAAGGGTAACCAGAAGTTCCCTGCTCTAAGCTCTAAATCAATATGCTGTCGAAGATCGAAAACAGGAGCAAATAAAATGAAAACTCATTCCGTAATGCGTAAACGATTTCTCATCATGATCCTGTTCATCATCATAGGCTTAACAACCTCTTGTGTTCGAGAGAGCAGTTCCGGGCCGAGAGCATGGATCGACTCCCCGCGGGGTGGGGCAACGATCCCCGTAGGGTCACTCATCACAGTCGTCTCCCATGCCTACGCTCGGGAAGGGATCGCTGAAATCGTGCTCTATGTGAATGGGGAAGCCTACCAGCGCGCTGCCCCAGCGGAAGCAGGTGCGGCTTTCAGTGAATTCGGCCAGGAATGGTTGCCCACCCAACCTGGCACCTATTCCCTTCAGGTTCGGGCCTATGATATCAATGGGGATACAGGCAACCCTGCCACAATTTCTGTGAACGTAGCTAGTGAAGCGATTGCCGAGGTGGCAGCCCCCGAATTGCCAGAAGAACCTCCCACGGCGACCAACACGCCTGAGATTTCCGAGACCCCTTCTGTCACACCCGTCATTTCCGATACCCCAACACTAACTGCAACACCCACAGAGATGCCTCCACAAGCGCTGTGTCCTCCCCAGGCAACTGCCCTAAAGAATTCTAACTGTCGAGCGGGTCCAGGTTCAGCGTACGATATCACCGGTTCACTCAGCCAGGGGAATTCATCCACCGTTGTCGGCCGGAATAACGAGAGTTCCTGGTGGGTGATCGAACGCCCCGGCGGCTCAGGAAATTGCTGGATATGGGCTGAGTTGGTAGAGCTGAGTTCGAATGAGTGTGATATCCCCATCGTTGCTGCCCCGCCTCTGCCCCCTACGGATACACCCACACCAACACTCACACTCACGTTTACTCCCACCTCTCCGCCGCCCGATACGACCCCGCCGCCAGTGCCAGCACCTCAGAGCCCGGCCAATGGTGCCGTGCTTGCCTGCACCGCTACGGTGACTCTTTCCTGGTCAGCCGTCAGCGACGACAGCGGCATTGCCACCTACTACATCAAGCTGGAAAAGGAGATTTCACCGGGAAACTGGCAATCGGCTGGGGGCTATACCTCAAGCAATACGCAGGTCGATGTACCGGTTGATTGCGGGATCGTCTACCACTGGGCTGTACGTGCCGAAGATAACGCCGGCAATATTAGCGACTGGTCCGCATTTTCCCAGTTCGCAGTGAACTTAAATTAGTCAGGGTGAAGAGGCGATACCATGAACACACTCAAAAAACAACCCTCTGCTCTCCAACGCAGGTTACCAGCCATCGTGGCAATCGTCGGAGTGCTCAGCTGCCTTCTGGCCGTGTTAGCCGCCGCGGCGTACTTTTTCCTGACGCCGGAAGATGTCGCTGCCAGGCCATTGGTCTTAATCCA
>CAZUSV010000260.1:0-6383 GCA_964622645.1 uncultured Anaerolineales bacterium | reverse complement strand
GGGGGGCCCCCCCCCCCCCCCATACCCCCAAATCTGGGATCTACCCCGGCGATTCCTGGAGACCCTTTTTTTCTATACCTTAGCGACATTTTTGCGCTACACTCTTTGCAAGTATGTCCAGATCATTGTTGAGCAAATTATGCTACAATACACACATTATGCAGGAACAACCAGCCCCACGTAACCCCATCACGAAACAAGCCCACCGCAAGCAGACTTTCTGGCAGATCGCCTTCCCGATGATCCTGGGGGGGATCGCTATCCTGGGATTAGCTGTTTGGGTTATCGTGGTGGCTTCTGGAGGGGGGAATGTCAGCCAGGCAGCCGACACCTCGCTGATCTTCTTGATCATCCCAACCATGCTGATGGCCTTCATCCTTTTGGCTGTGTTGGTCGGCCTGGTTTATGGGATGTACCGTTTCCTGAGGTTTTTGCCAGCGAAATTTTTCATCCTACAAGGCGTTTTTTACCGCCTCCAGGATAGCGTTCAGAAGGCAGCGGATAAAGCTGTTGAACCGTCCTTGCGCCTGAAAAGTGCCCGTGCTGGTTGGCAGACCCTCAAGCGTGGGCTCACTTCTCGAAAAATACAAGCTGTTGTCCCTGACGAAGGATCGCAAGAATTATGACAACTACATATGAACAATCTCCAGCTGATAATAATTGGAAGACCAAAGTATTAGTCATTGGGGCCATTATTGGCGCCCTGACTGGCTTAGGCACCGCCTATTTACTGATCCAACGTGCCGAAGAGGAAGGGGGCATCAAGATGACTCCCGGCGAGGGCGCCAAGCTGGGCGTCTCCGTTTTCAGCTTCCTGAGACAGATTTCCCAACTCTAAAGGAATATACCTATGCGCTCCCTTGCTGAGCTACACACCGAACCTTATCGTAAGGGGCAACCTCCCTTGTCTGATCATGAGATCAAGGAGTTGCAGTCTATTCTCCCCGAATGGGAAGTGGTTGAACTTCAGGATATCAAGAGACTGGAGCGCGTCTTTAAATTCAAGAACTTCGTTGAAGCGCTGGCCTTTACTAATCAGGTGGGGGAAATTGCCGAAGCAGAAGACCACCACCCGGCGTTGTTGACCGAGTGGGGCCGCGTCAAGGTTACCTGGTGGACGCATTTCGTTAAGGGGTTGCATCGCAACGATTTCATCATGGCGGCAAAGACAGACCTATTATATGAAGCATAAAGCATAAATCCCATATTGGAAGCAAACATCGGAAATCTCGGAGATTTCCGATGTTTCATTTTGAGCGCTTGACTCTGGTGGAAATTTTTGTTATTATAAAAACGAACGTTCGTTCACTTGCAATGTAAAAGGAGATCCATGTCCCCCGAAGAAATGACCAAAGGTGAACTCACCCGCGCGGCGATCATCAATGCGGCTCATGATTTGATCATCTCTCAAGGCTATCACGGCACCTCGGTGCGTCAGATCGCTCAAAGAGCTGGCATTGCCCTGGGAGGAATCTACAATCATTTTTGCAGTAAGGAAGATATTTTTCGCGATGTGTTCCTTACGTATCACCCCTACCACGAAGTTTTGCCGACCATTGAGACGGCACAAGGGTTTACCGCAGAAGCATTACTTCACAATGCTGCTGAACTAATGCAAGTCGCCATTGCCAAACGACCCCAATTTCTAAACTTATTGTTTATTGAGATCGTCGAGTTCAAGAATGTTCACACACGAGAACTATTTGCTGAACTACTGCCTCGGGGTATGCAAATTCTCAACAAAATCAAACAGGCACCAGACAAAATACGATCTATCCCCGAACCGATCTTGATCCGTGCATTTATTGGCTTGTTTTTTTCCTATTACATTACTGAGCTGATAATTACGGATATTGCTCCCCCTGAGTTTAGCGAAAATGCCATGCATCATTTTGTGGATATCTACTTACACGGAATTCTGGAAATAAGTGAGGAAAAATAATGACTGGAAAGATTATAGCAATTTGCCTTGGGGTTCCCTTATTCCTGATTGTTTTACACACCATCATTCGGATCGTGCGCCATTTCAACAAATTCCCCATGCCCCAATGGATGGCAAACGCCATCGACAACCCCTTGCGGCGGCGCATCCAACCCCCGGAAGAAACAGCCCTTCGCCACGGCATCGAACCAGGAATGCGGGTGCTAGAAGTTGGTCCCGGAAATGGAACCTATACCATGGCAGCAGCCCGCCGCCTCGGATCTGAAGGAGAACTGGTTACCATAGATATCGAACACCGGATGATCGAACGTGTTCAGGCCCGGATCGATGCCGAAAGAGTCACCAATGTCGACGCGCGCGTGGCCAATGCTTATGAGCTGCCCCTCGAGAATGAAAGCTTCGACCTGGTTTATATGATCACCGTGATCAATGAAATCCCCGACATTCATCGGGCTTTGAAGGAATTCCACCGGGTACTGAAACCCTCTGGGAGGTTGGTCTTCAGTGAATTATTTATGGACCCAGATTATCCTCGGGCAGCTACACTCACGCGCAAAGTCCAGGCAAACGGCTTCAGCTTAAAAGAGAAGATCGGAAATTTTTTCTATTACACACTGATCTTTGAGAAAATGAATACAAAATAATGGAACAAAAACGTAATTCGCAGTTTCGAATGGGGATTGACATCGGTTCAACCACTGCCAAAGTGGTGGTATTGAACTCAAATGCAGATGTGTTGTTTTCCGCGTATCGCCGGCATCATGCGGATACCCTGGCGACCCTGGATTCCATTCTCGAAGAAGTTATCCAGTCACTCGGCGATGTGGAGGTTGAACTGCTGGTGACTGGCTCTGCCGGATTGGGCATCAGCGAAAAATTTAGGCTCCCGTTTATCCAGGAAGTTGTAGCTTCTGCCGAAGTTGTCAGCCAGCTTTACCCAGGTGTGAAGACGCTGATTGATATTGGGGGCGAAGATGCCAAGATGATTTTCTTCGATGCTGAAGGCAAGCCGGACATCCGCATGAATGGTTCCTGCGCTGGTGGGACGGGGGCATTCATCGATGAGATGGCAACCTTGTTGAACGTGCCGGTTGCTGAATTGAACGATCTGGCCAGTCAGCACACCATGATCTATCCCATGGCTTCGCGCTGCGGAGTCTTTGCCAAAACAGATTTACAGAATCTACTCAGCCGTGACATCCCCAAAGAGGATATCGCCGCCTCGGTATTCCACGCCGTGGTCTTGCAGACCTTAGCCACCCTCTCGAGGGGTTACGATCCAGCCGCGTTGATTTTATTTAGCGGCGGCCCCCTGACATTTTTGCCAATCTTGAAAAATGCTTTTATGCAAGTTTTGCAGGTCGATCTGGGCGATGTCCTGGATGTGGAAAACGCGCAACTTCTCCCCGCCATGGGGGCAGCCCTGGGGGACAGTTCAGCCAGGAGGATTTTCACACTCTCCAGCCTCATCGATCAACTGAACACTACCCAGGATCATTTCGACGCAAGCCAGAACAGACTGCCAGCTTTGTTCGAAGACCAGGTTGAACTCCGAGGTTGGGAATCAGCTCGAACCCAGCAGAGGATCGACCACATCGATATTGGGCATCTGAATGGCGAGAAGCTCTTTCTGGGGGTGGATTCCGGATCCACAACCACCAAACTGGTATTGATCGATTCTAAGGGCAGAGTGGCTTTCGATTATTACTGCAATAACGGCGGCAATGCCATCCAGGCTACCCTGGCAGGACTGCGTGAAATCCGTCAGCGATTTGCAGAGCAAGGTAAATTCCCTGATATCGGCAGGAGTATTGTGACAGGTTATGGTGAAGATCTGATCCGGGCCGCTTATGGATTTGACGATGGCATGGTGGAGACGCTGGCCCACTTCAGAGCTGCTACGGCCTTCGATGAGCGGGTATCCTTCATTCTGGATATCGGCGGCCAGGACATGAAAGCTATCTTCGTCAGAGATGGCTTCATCCAAAACATCGAGATCAACGAGGCTTGTTCTTCGGGATGCGGCTCCTTCATCGAGACGTTTGCCAAGTCGATGGGCTACGATGTGGCCGATTTTGCTCAGTTGGCATGTCAGGCAGAGGCACCCTGTGACCTGGGGACTCGCTGTACGGTTTTCATGAACTCACGCGTCAAACAGGCTCTGCGAGAAAATGCCGAGATTGGCGATATCTCGGCTGGGTTGGCTTACTCGGTGATCAAGAACGCCCTACATAAGGTGCTCAAAGTTACCAATACCGATCAACTAGGCGATCATATTGTGGTTCAGGGCGGAACCTTCCGGAACCCGGCTGTCCAGAAAGCGATGGAACACCTGTTGGGCAAACCAGTCACTTGCCCGGATATGGCAGAGTTGATGGGAGCTTATGGCGCTGCACTGACGGCCAGAGATGCTTACACTGGTAACGAGCATGGAAGAAGCAGCTTTATCGGGTTTGAGAACCTTGAAACGGTGGGGAATTATGCCAAGCGGCTGATCCGCTGTCAGGGTTGCGAAAACAAATGTGCAGTTACCCGAATGAAATTCCCCAATGGGAATGTGTTCTACTCCGGCAACCGCTGCGAGAAAAAGTTTACTAACAGCGGTAAGGCGGAGCGACAGGGGATTAGTCTGCCAGCAATCAAGTATGATCTATTATTCGACCGGGAGATGACTCCAGAATCTACCCCCAGGTTGACCATCGGTATCCCCAGAGTT
Organism: uncultured Anaerolineales bacterium; assembly: GCA_964622645.1. Lineage (GTDB taxonomy): Bacteria > Chloroflexota > Anaerolineae > Anaerolineales > UBA11858 > NIOZ-UU35. The sequence continues at coordinate 1,725 of CAZUSV010000260.1, read as the reverse complement.
CTCAACCAGTTCGAGAATTTTCCCTTTTGGAATACCTTATTCGTTGCATGTGGTATCAAAGTGCAGTTGTCGGCACCTTCAAGCAACGATATCTTTCAAAAAGGGACCGCCCATATTATGTCGGAGAACTTGTGCTTCCCAGCCAAGCTGGTTAGCGGGCATATCATCGATCTGATCGAGGCGGGTGTGGATCGCATCTTCTTCCCGATGGTTTTTTACGAAGAGAGCAATTTCAGCGATGCGGCCAACAGCTACAACTGTCCGGTGGTCTCCGGTTACGCGGATGTGATCCGCAGCGTGATCGATCCCCAAAGGAAGCACTGCATCGCGTTGGATATGCCACCAATCAACCTCGATGATAAGAAACTACTCAAAAAAGCCTGTACTAACTACCTCACCAGTCTGGGCGTTCCCACCAGAGTCGTCCGTCGGGCTATTGCGAAGGCCATCGAAGCCCAGTATCAATTCAAAACAGAGCTACGCGCCAGGGCCGCGCACCTCCTGCAGCAGACGAAATCCGAGGGCCGCCCGGTTATCTTATTAATGGGACGCCCATACCATATCGATCCCCTGATCAACCATAAAATCCCTGACATTCTGACGGGATTTGGATTGGATATCATCACGGAAGATTCCATCCCCTTGGAGTCAGGGCAGACATTAGAGAACCGGTATGTGATGACCCAATGGGAATACATCAACCGCTATTATCATGCCGCCCGTTGGGCAGGACAGCAGGATCATATCGAAGTGGTCCAGTTGAACTCCTTTGGCTGCGGACCAGACCCCTTCGTCCTGGAGGAAGTCAGCACCATTCTCAGCGAATATGGAAAACATCCCACGGTAATAAGGATTGACGAAATCGAAAGTGCCGGTTCTACCAGGCTCAGGCTGCGGTCGATGATGGAAGCCATCCGACAAAATGCAAAATCACGGGGACATATTTACAAGCCTAGAAAAACGACCCGAGTTTTCCAACGAGAGGACCGTAGCAGGACATTGATCGTCCCAGATTTTTCGGATTTTTGCTCACCGCCAATTGTGCGGCCGTTTATCGATATGGGTTACAAAATCGTGGCCCTTCCGCCTGCGGATCGCAATTCTGTCGATGTGGGTTTGAAATACACCAACAACGAAATCTGCTATCCGGGGATCATCACGATTGGCGATTTGATAAAGGCCCTTCAATCGGGGAATTATGACCCCGCAAAAACGGCGATTGGTTTTTCCCAAACGGGAGGACAATGCCGGGCTTCCAGCTATCCTTCGATGATCAAGAAAGCCTTGATCGCTGCTGGGTTTGAAAATGTCCCTGTAGTGACCTTATCCACCAACTTGCAGCTGCTCAACGATCAGCCCGGTTTCGAATTCGATATCAAGGAATATATGTTTAAAGCCATACTTGGTATGATGTTCACGGATGCGCTTTCAAATATGTATTACTCCACTGCAATTCGAGAGATGGAAAAAGGAGCAACCCAGAGGGTTGTAGATCGATATTTGAGTCTCTTCATTGAAGGGGTAATTCCCCTTGAAAGATCCGCTCTTCTCGAAACACTCGATCAGGCCGTGGCGGATTTCAATGCGCTTCGTATCAAAGATCAGGAGTATCCGAAAGTGGGTATCGTTGGCGAGATTTATGTCAAATACAATGAATTTTCTAACAATTACGTAGCTCAGTGGCTGATGGAACAAGATATCGAGGTTGTGATGCCCACCTTCGTG
>CAZUSV010000259.1:0-6402 GCA_964622645.1 uncultured Anaerolineales bacterium | reverse complement strand
GAGCACGCCGCATACCCCCAAATCTGGACATTACCACGGGAGTTCCTAGAGACCCGAAAAAAAATGCTCTGAGCGCTTCTCCACAGCAGTGCTGTCATTGCGCGGGAGCGTCTTTTTGCGACCAAGGAATCCCCCAGGCCTAACTTATCAGGGATTCCTCTTCACCCTGCAAAGAACGCAGGGCTCATCGGAATGACAAATCTCGGAAGGTATTTGCTAAGGCCACCGACACTTTTGCGCGATACTCACTGCAAATCACACTCGGAATACTTTTTCTAGGGTATCTGGGAATTCCTTGAGTAGCTCCTATGTACAATCACACAAAAACTGAAGGGTTTGTACGGCACTCTTGCGGACGACTGACGCACAGCGGTCACTACCAACCCATCATATTTAGTGAATGTGCTTAGTGAGCCAAAAAATACTGTGATTTATATGAAATGGTTTTCTGATAAAATAGTGTGTCAAGGCCAATACAATTTCATTTCCAGCCTTTCGTAGTGGTATGGCAATTGACGGTAGAGCCAACAGCTATCTTATCAACATTGCGTGACTTTGATAGATTCGAGGCCTTTGAAAGAGCCTCTCAAGAAAGCACAATCCAAAGAATAAACTCAACTGAAAGATTGAAGAGGCAAGCATGGTAGACAAACTAAGAATAGGCGAAAATCTGTTAAACGCTGTCAATGAAAAGCTTCAGCAAACAAAACAGATTAAAGGGGCATTGGATGACCTCTTTATCAGCCTGAAAGAGTTGCACGATTTCTTACCATCAGAAGATTGGCATAATTTTTGCTCAAAACAATGTATTGAACATCCAATAAGAACAACACTGCATTCAGATCCCTTCACTGAACGAGCCTTTTCAAAACCACGCGGATATGCTGGCGACGCTGTGATTATCGACTACATCTACAGGGACGCTGCCATCCAAGACCAAATCAAGGGATTATCTGCCCAAGGAAAGGCAATTTATGAGTATGTAAGTACCGCTCCTGCTGCACTAGCAGTGAAAGAACGCAAAGATATCATCGCCAAGAAGATCGATCAGATAGCGGAAGAGATAGAATCGCCCCGTATTCTTTGTCTGGCATGTGGTCACTTACGTGAAGCAAAACTATCAGAAGCCCTTAAACAGGGGAAGATTGGCACCTATGTAGCTCTGGATTTTGACAAGGAAAGTCTCAGTGTTGTGGAGCAAGATTTGGGGAAGTATGGGGTTCAGTGCGTGCAAGGCTATATCAAAGATATCATTACAGGAAAAATCAATCCGGGAGAATTCGATTTCATCTATGCTGCAGGGCTTTTTGATTACCTTAGTGATTCAGTCGCCAAAGATCTAGTAAGAAAGATGTTCCAATTACTGCGCCCGAAAGGGAGTATTCTTATCTGTAATTTCCTTCGCAATATCCGGGATGTGGGTTATATGGAATCCTTTATGGATTGGGAATTGAATTATCGAGACATCGATGAGATGGAGGAATTAGTAGCCAATATCCCCATCAAGGAAGTTGCGGAGAAAAATGCCTTTATCGATAATAATCAATGCGTCGTTTTTCTTGAGATTAAGAGCAACTAGCAGATTTCGGTAGTACCCCAGTAAAGTGTTGCTGACGGATATAACCGCAGAGAACGCAAAGATCACAGAGTTTTGTTCCATAAATTTGTATTTCTCTGCGTCGCCGCAGGCGTGCATAGCATCGGCAAACTCAGCGGTAAATTAATGTGTGGAATTTCACAGCAACACTTAAGCGGGAGACCATCCAGATTTCATATTCTCAAAAATGTAAAATAACCCACCCTAAAAACTTAGCATTGTCCATAGAAGAAACAGTGCTAAGATTTTAGCCAGTCGAATTCCTACAGCATAAGCCCAATCATCCAATCAAAAACAAAAGCAAGTGCCGACTGCAAATATTAATATTAGCTGTTTGTAGTTAAGGTCATTGCTTCGATTAAAGCACCGATCCAAAATAAATTAAAGTACACGATAAACAAATCACTTACCAATGGAACAGGCGTGTCGCCTGCTTCGGAAAAACGCGCCTCTGTTACGGTGTGGATTGCTAAGCCCAAGAACACAAACAAACCCACGACTGCCCAGCCTACGGACAACTGCGCAAATTCTGGGAGCAGGGATATCAAAAACCAGCCAATCAGATAGGCAATCGTAATTGGGAACAACAATATGCCAAACCACCCCAAACGGATTCCCAAGAGATAACCCCAGACCAAGGATAGAGCCAGTCCGAGAATCAACGCAATCCATGCGAACCAGGTTCTTCCAGAAAGATCGAGCCAATTCAACACAGCTCCTGCCAATAACGCCAAACCCAATAAGAGCACCAAATTCAAGCGTGGCACTTGCTTGAAGATTTGCAATGCGAGGAACAGAATCAGGGCGGTGATTGCAGGCAACAGCCATAACTCTACAGGGATATATTTACCCAGACGATGGCCGAGTGCCGCAATCAGAGCTGTTAATCCCAATAGCGGCATACAGCGAACTAAAAATCTCGTGAACGACATATCCATTCCTTATCGTGAGATCACAGTGAGTGTCGTAGCGCAGAATGACATTCTGCGCTACGACAAGGGATGACTTACTTTCGAGCATTGCTCATTTCCTTTGGGGGATGCTTTGCTGTGTATCCCCAGAGAGCTCTGCCTGATCGATGCCCAATAAACCAACCAACAAAACTGACACCTGCCGGCGGATGCGAACGAAGATATTCAGGTCACGCTGGTTTGCCTGATACTCATGCGGGTAAAGCACTTCAAATTCGATGATGTTGGGGTTGGATAATCCCAGGTTGTTGTTGTCTGCATAGGCCTGAACCTGACCCGCTACCGAGGTCTGCATGGCTGGTGAAACCAACGTGGCCCGGTGGTAATCTTTGAGCCAGGCGTAAAAATCACTGGGCATTGGAGTGGGTGTGCAGGTAGGAGGCGGGACATATCCCTCGGGGGTGAGTGGGTTGCTTTCTGGAAGTGGCGTACAACGATTCAGGGCTGCCTTGGTTTGCGCTGCAACCACCTGTGTGACCATGCGATCACCAATCACCACTAACCCAGCCCTGGCAGCTGCGTCTGCGGCGCGGTCTAATTCGTGCTTCTCGACCATCAGACGCGCCCCATCGATGACCACAGCCAGGAAGAACAGCACCACCATTAACAAGATAGCCACAACAATCAGGATCTGGCCGCGCGGCTTCGAACTCATGGGTTTTGGTACTCCATCATGGTTACGGCCTTGCCCGACACAGGGAAAGAGATATTGGGAAAAGCGAGCTTAAGTTGATAAGAAACGATTACGGTCAATGCCTCTCCACGCGGGGCTGGAAAGGGCTGATTGCGGGGCGTTTCATCCTGTTCGGGATCGATATCGATCTCAAGGTTATCCAAATTCAGTCCGTAAGATGCCCGGTGAATGGCACCGATGATCTCCTTATCGCCTTCCTGGGGGTTGACAATCGTCGCCCCGGCACGGGCGCCCTCCCAGGCTGCATTGGTGACCACGATCTGGGCGTGCATGATCACGCCAAAGTCGATCAGCGCCACCATGAGCAGCAGCAAGATCGGCAACACTAATGCGAACTCGACGAGAGTTTGAGCGGGAGCGAATCTTTGGGACGCGGATTGGCGCAGATGTGCGCAGATTACTCTAGGAGTACGTGTGACAATCTCCAGATTTTGGGGGATGGGGCGTGCGGAACACACCCCATCCCCCAAAATCTGACAACTTCCACGGCGATTCCTGGAAACCGTTTTCGTTATCATCGGCGCATGAAGAAATTGATGATCGGCGGGGCCAGATAGATCAGCAGCAAGCTGGGCAAAAAGAAGAAAACCAATGCCGGAACGATGCGGATCGGCGCGGTCTGGGCGGCGGCCTGGGCTTGCTGACGGCGAGTATGGCGTAAGATGTTAGCTTGAATGCGCAGCGTGCGCGCCAGGGAAGTGCCCAACTGTTCGGTCAGTTTTACAGCTTCGACGAAGTTTTGGATCTCAGATGAAGGAGAGCGGCTGACAAACTCATCCAGGGCTTCAGCGCGCGAGAAACCCAACTCGATTTGGGCCAATACCCGGCGGAGTTCATCTCCCAAAGGACCTGGATAGCCCTTGCTAACCCGCTGCAAGGCCGGAGTAAACCCCAGACCTGCTTGAACGGTAAAGGTCAGCAGATCCAGGAAATCGGGCAGGCTCTTGGCAATGGCGCGGGCACGCCGCCTCACACGCCAGTGCAAAAATAAGAAAGGGAACCCGGCCACACCTAACATGACCAACAAAGCAACAGCCAGGCCTACACCTCGCCACCCTGTCATGGCCATGATCAGTAGACCCATCCCAATCCCAAAGAGTGTCAGCAGCCACCAAAGTGCCTGGTATTCCTGGACATTGAGTTGAAAGCCAGCCCAGTAGAGTTCTCTTTGGCTCACCCAGGCATCCAGGAACGCGGGTGGTCGCACTGCCCTCAAAGCATTGCGGGCGATTTGAACCAAAGATTTGGGTTCCTGTTCTGGACGCAAGTCGAAAATCCCCTGCATTCGCATTCTGGCAGGTTGGTCGAAGAGAGCATCCAGCGACAAGAGCAATACGAATACGAAAGCGCCTAATGTAAGTGCAAGAGCAAGAGTAATGAACATATTTAATGAGGAAACCAGGAACACAGGAATAGAAAGAAATTATTCATAGATACTTGGCTTCCCAACACAAATTCAGTAATCAATGATGCCGTTGACCAATATAATCATTTCTAAACTGCTAAGCCCTGGAACGGATTTTCCCGAAAAAAGGGTGTGCGCAGGGGGTGTCCCCTGCGCACACCCTTTTTTCGGGGGACTCCCCGTTCGGCCGAGTTATGTAATTTCTAGTATTCAATCCTAACCAGGCGCGCCACGATAGCGGCGCCCAGCAATTCGAGTATCCCGGCAACGATCAACACCAGATTCCCGGCCGTAGTCTGGAAGAGCACGTCGATATAGCCTGGGAACATCGAGAGCACGCCAATGGATACCGGCACCAAGAGGGCGATCACAATCGCAGAGAGGCGGCCCTGGGCGGTCAATGTACGCACTTCTTTCTCGAGTTCCACCCGCCCGCGTACAAAGGAGGCCATTTCCCGCATCATCGAGGGCATATCCCCCCCAACCTGGCGCTGCAATGTCAAGCCCTCTACCAAGAGACGCACATCTTCGCTGGGGCGGCGTTGGTATAACTCGTTCAGGGCCTCGTCGACCGTAAAACCCAGGGCGATTTGAGCGGACACCTGGGCCATCTCCGAGGCGCTGGGCTCGAAAAGATTTGGTACAACGAAGTTGATCCCCTGGGGTAACGAGAAACCAGCCTGAAGGGAGTCTGCCAAACGGTCGAGCACATCGGGGAATTGATCGCCAAAACGACGCCGCTGGATTCTGGCACGTGAGTAGGTCAACACAGCTAAAGCTATCAGGGCCAGAAAAGCCCCGAAGCCCCCTAAGAGCACACTGCGGGTGGAGAGGTATCCCACCAGATACCCCCCTAAGATGGTAAACAGTACACCTGTCAGCAAGATCAGGGGATGAGCGCCAAAACCGGCATCACTCCAATAGCTCATCAGGACTCTTCCCAGCGGCGTACGGAAAAGCGGGGCAAGCAGGCGGTTCAGCAGGTTATCTTCGAGACGGTGTGAGCGCTGCCACAAGGAGCTCCGCTTGGGCAAGGCTTCCCGCTTTGCCAGTCGCTCACGCCAGAAGCGGGCATAGCCACGAGTTTGTGCCAATTCGATGAACGGAACCAACAAGACGAACAGCGCCAGTCCCCCAACGAGCCCGCTGATCAAGGGATAATGCTCGCGGACCATCTCGAACAGGGCCTGGCGGAATATCCAGGCCGAGGCCAGCAACAGCAGATAAACCAGCAGCCCTAACCAGCGTAACATGGATTATTCATCCAGTTCTGCCTTGAGAGAGACGCCTGCTTTGCGGATGGTATCCAGGCCTTGGGGTTGGTACCCGGTTGTCTGATAAACGCCCAGGGCACGCCCCTCAGCATCGACCCCCTGGCGCTCGAAGCGGAAGATCTCTTGGACCTTGACCTGAAGCTCTCCCCAACTGGAACCCTCTTCACGAACCACCTCAGCGATGGAAACTACTTTGCGCCTGCCACCCGGCAAGCGTTCCTGCTGCAAGACCACATCGATGGCGCTGGCGATCTGCTCACGGATGGCCGGTTGGGGGAGTTCCAGGTTGGCCATCAAGATCATCGACTCCAGGCGATGGATAGCATCGTCAGGAGAATTGGCGTGCACGGTGGTCAGAGAGCCAGGGTGACCGGTATTCATAGCTTGCAGCATATCGAAGGCCTCAGCGCCGCGCACCTCGCCAACGATGATGCGGTCGGGTCTCATGCGCAGGGCATTGC
>CAZUSV010000258.1:0-6461 GCA_964622645.1 uncultured Anaerolineales bacterium | reverse complement strand
TTTAATCTACAGAAAAACACTTAAGCGAGTGTCCATTTTTTCGGGACCACCTCTGCCTTCGTGTATCACGTCGACCAGTTGGCCGTTGATGTTATAGACGGACAGCGTCACTTCGCTGGGTATTGGCAGGCTGTATTCGATTGATGTGGACGGGTTGAAGGGGTTGGGATAGTTCTGGTGAAGCTCGAAGCTACGTGGAACTGATGCTGCCGGAAACGAGATCACCTCTTCCGGACTTCCCCAGAGCACTTGCGCTCCGGGTCCGCCATAACAACCCATGTCATTACGAAGTGTTCCTTGCGCTGGCCAGAGTGGCCAGCCCGGATTGTCTGGATCCTCGGGATCGTTATAATCGGGATCGGGATGGCCAGCGTCGATGCAGGGGGAGTTATAAAGAAGTGTGAAATCGAGGCTATCAGAATTGGTAAACAATGGATCGTTGTCTATGTTCCCGACTCCCGGCCAGCCGCCCTCAATACATGAATAGGACACATAGCCTTCAGAGTCATTATAGGACAACTGCCCGCCGGAGTTCCCCCAGATAATCGTATTTGTAATAGTAATGCCAGTATTCCATACAGTAATCCCGTTTCCGTCTCCGAGATTATCTGTCACCAAGCAGTTTCTTATGGAATAGCTTCCCATTGCAATAATTGCTCCCACACCACTCGTGTTGCCTGCTATGATGGAATTTGAAATGATCCCGGATCCACCGAGATAAATCCCTCCTGCTCAACAAGGTGCACTGTTATTTGTTATTATCAAGTTCTCCAGAGTTGCATCGCTATCCAACATGCCAATCCCACCTCCACCATCTCCCATCAGTGATGTATTCCCGCTGATGAGGATATTGTATAACTGGGGTGCTGCCCAATGAATGGTAATTCCACCTCCCCCACAGGGATTGGAAGTGCTGTTATCTATCACCTTCAGGTACTCCAATCTGGGTGATCCCTGACAACAATCGATACCGCCATAACCATTATGGCTTCCGGTGACAGTGAATCCGCTCAGAATCGATGTCGAATCTTCATCACTGTGGAAACCTATTGTAGCGTATCCGGAAGCAGATGTAATAATTGTTGAATCAATGAAGGCGCTTTGACCATTCATGATGAAACAGGAGCTAACAAATATTCCCTTACCCAGAAAATCTATGTTCTCCTGGTACACTCCCGGCTGTACCAGCACCGTGTCCCCATCAGTAGAAGTATCAATACCAGCTTGGATAGTAGGTTGATCGCCGGGAACGTGGATCGTGGTAGCAATTCCAGTGGTTACAAGACCAGCTATTAGCAGTGTGTTGAGGATCGATTTTCGCATTGTACTCCCCCCTACTTCACATAACTCACCTTCATCACGTCGCGGAACGCACCAGCGCGTAACTCGACCAGGTATACACCGGAAGAAAGGTCCCTCGGGGACCAAGTAGCTGTGTATTGGCCTGCAGCAGTGAAGCTTTCGTGTATCACGTCCACCAGCTGGCCGTTGATGTTGTAGACGGAAATTGTGACTTCACTTGGTATCGGCAGGCTATATTCAATCGTCGTTGAAGGATTGAAGGGATTCGGGTACGCATCAGCCATGTAGAATCTGGATGGCGCTGTCACCAGATCTTCGACACCTTCCCCGTCACAGGTCTCCCCCGTATAACCCATGAATCCGCAGACATCGGTGCGGCAGGGTGAGTCGAGCTGCAGGCGGTAGTCACCGTTTCCAGGATCGCAGAACAGCGGATCGGCGTCGATATTGTTCGCGTGCCAGTATACGGTGCCGTTGTCGTTGGTTTCAATACCGGCTTCGCCGCCTTCGACATCGCAGCAGGAAATTGTGATGGAACTGGGGTGAACACTGACAAAGTAGACTTCCTGCGGTGTATTATTCCAGAGGATACAGTTCACTACATATGAACTGGAAGAATACCCGCAGCAAAATCCACCGCCCTGATAAGCCGAATTACCAGTTATCGTCACTTGTGTCAGATTTGGGCTGGAATCAGTAGCACAAAAAATCCCGCCACCCCACTGTTGAGCCGAATTATCACTTATCGTCATATTGGCCAGATTCGGATTGGACTCATCGCAAAAAATCCCACCGCCAAAATAAGAAGCCGAATTGCCACTTATCGTCACATCGGTCAGAATCGGATAGGACTCATCGCAACAAATCCCGCCGCCATAACGAGTCGAATTACCGCTTACCGTCACATGTGTCATTGCCGGGTTGGAATTATCGCCGCAATATATCCCACCTCCACTATAACCAGCCGAATTACCGTTTACCGTCACATTCATAAGACTCGGGCTTGAATTATAGCAAAAAATCCCGCCGCCATGATTTAGAACAAAGCCGCCAGTCAAGGTTAGATTGGAAATTGTAGAAGAAGTGATATTTCCACATCTCATCACTCCTGCTGTGCTCTCTGCGTCTAAAACCACACCATCTTCTGATCCTCCGGTGAGAGATACATAACTCCTCACCTCAACAGGAAAATACTCGCCATTCGTGGAGGGACTGTACACACCATCAGCAAGATGAATCGTATGCGGATTTTCGCTATCTGCCATAATGATGCTCGCGGCGTGTTGAATCGTCTTCAGTGGTGTCTGCGGTGTAAGCCCGTCATTACTGTTATCTCCAGACGGTGAAACATATAAATCTGCATCAATCTGTGTGTTGACCGCATTCAAGATATCAAAGGTGAAGTTATCCAGAGGTGATACGTGGTATTCTGTTGGAATCATCACTGTGAAAGTATCCACGATGACTTCAATTGTATCGCAATTGTAGGTATAGATATCCGCACCGCTTCCTCTGTTTTGGACATTGTTTGAATAGATACTACATCGATTCAATGTGTCCAGAGCAAAACCAAGACTGGATTCTTCGCAATAAATCCCGCCGCCATAAGAAGCCGAATTACCGCTTATCGTCACATGTGTAAGTGTCGGATTGGATTCTTCGCAAAAAAACCCGCCGCCATAAGAAGCCGAATTGCCATTTATTACCACAGATGTAAGTGTTGGGTTAGAATCATCGCAAAAAAACCCACCGCCACTGCTGTTCCTATAATGTGTCAAATTGCCACTTATCGTTGCATCTGTTAGAGTCAGATTGGATGAAGAACAATAAATCCCACCACCATCTCCCCAAACTGCCGAATTATCACTTATCGTTACATCAGTCAGATTCAGACTGGAAGAGGAGCAAAAGACCCCACCCCCTCCCGCATCAGTAACCGAATTATCACTTATCATTACATCAGTTAGAGTCAGACTGGAAGAGGAGCAATAAATCCCACCACCTTCAAAAGAAGCCGTATTGCCACTTATCGTTGCATTAGACAGAGTCAAACTGGAAGAAGAGCAATGGATCCCGCCGCCACTGTGGCTACCGCTATTCCCGATTAGCAGCACATCAGTCAGGATCGGATTGGAGCCTTCAACACAAGTAAAGCCACCGGAATAAAAACCACCATTATTGTCGTGTATATTGACTGAAGTCAAAATGGGACTTGAGTTGTGACAATAGACACCGCCACATTCCATACCGCTATTGCTACTGATTTCAACGTCGTTCAGAATTGGATTGGAGTTATCAACACAAGAAATCCCACCGGAACAAAAGGCACCATTATCGTGTATATTGACTAACGTCAAAATGGGGCTTGAGTTTTGACAATAGACACCACCATACTGGGGACCGCTATTGTTACTGATTTCTACGTTATTCAGAATTGGATTGGAGTTGATGCAATAAACGCCCCCACCACCTCCCCCATAAGCATTATTGTCACAGATCATCAGATTTCGCAAAACTGGCGAAGAGTTTTCGCAGGCAATACCGGAACCATGCGAAGCAGTGTTATTCGTTACAATCAGGTTTTCCAAACTGGGTGTTGCTTCAAAACAGTATATGCCACCGCCAAATTGGTATGGTTGCTCATACGTAGCCATTCCGTTTTGAATGGTGAACCCATTTATAGCCGTTAAAGTATCAATAATCCCTCCCAGCTCCTCCTCAAACCGGATAACACTTCCCAGTGAATCACCATCGATGATACATTCATCCTGTCCACTACCAATCAGCTTGATCCCGTTCACCGATGGCCAGATGATGTTCTCGTAGTAGGTGCCGGGGGCAACTTGGACGGTGTCTCCCTCGATAGCGATGTTGAGACCTGCTTGAATTGTCGGTTGCTCGTTGGGGACGTGGATGGTGGTTGATAAGGCTATCGCAAATGAACCGATGACCGCCAATGTGGAAACGATGACTCTGGACATACTTCCTCCAGATTACTTGATATAACTGACTTTGATGATATCCCGCTCTGCACCGGCTCGTAGTTCCACAAGGTAAATCCCTGATGGGAGGTCGCCTGGTATCCAAGAAACGCTGTATTGACCTGCAGGCATGAAGCCTTCATGGATCACGTCGACGAGTTGGCCGTTGATGTTGTAGACAGAAAGCGTCACGTTACAGGGGGTTGGCAGGCTGTATTCAATGGCGGTTGAGGGGTTGAAGGGATTCGGATAAGCTTCGGCCAGATAGAATCCCGACGGCGCTGCTACTCTGTCTTCGACACCCTCCCCATCACACGTCTCCCCTGTATACCCCATAAACCCACATACATCAGTGCGGCAGGGAGAATCGAGCCGAAGTCGATAGAAGATATCATTCTGCGGATCGCAGAACAGCGGATCAGCGTCGATGTTGTTTTCGAGCCAGTAGACAGTACCGTTGTCGTTAGTTTCTATTCCAGATTCGCCTCCCTGGATGTCGGAGCAGGAAATGGTGATGGAATCAGGATCCCAGTTTTGACTGAAGAAAACTTCTTGTGGAGCGTTATTCCAGAGGATACAGTTTGATAAACTCGGGTGTGCTCCCCGTGCACAGTAAATGCCACCGCCATCAGAATTCGCGGAATTGTCACTGACAGTTACATTTACAAAAACCGGTCTTGAGATATTGCAGTATATCCCACCGCCATAGCCACCATAATCTCCTTGAGCCATGTTTTGAGTGACTGTAACACATTCCAAAACTGCGTAAGAGTACCCAATGTATATCCCACCGCCTTTACATGTATTCAATTGAGATGACGAATCATTGTGTGTAACCTTCACATTCTCCATAACTAGGTGAGAACTTCCGCAGTAAATCCCGGCTCCGTCAGTATCTGCACTGTTGCTATATATCGTAAGATTTGCCAAAGTCAGGTTGGAATCCCGGCAATAGATCCCGCCGCCTTGATAAGTGCTATTGTTACAAATCATCACGTCTGTCAGTACCAGATTGGAATTCCGGCAATACATCCCGCCACCACAACTATAGTCTTCTCCAGCATGATTTCCTGAAATCGTGACATTCTCCATAAACAGGCTGGAATTTGTGCAATAGACACCTCCACCATCATAACCTTGACCCATAGAGTTAGTTTGATTGAAGGTTATGGTTACATTCGTTAGACTCAGACTTGAGGAATTGCAGTAAATCCCACCACCATAATAATAACCATCATTGTGAGACACTGTCACATCTATAAGTACGGGGCTGGACTCCAGGCAATAGATTCCACCGCCAAAAGAGCCATAATTGTCACTTAACGTTATACTTGTGAGTGTTGGGCTTGCATATCGACAGTGAATTCCGCCGCCGTCTGCATGGCCTGACGTTATTGTAAAACCTGCAAGCATTGTGCTTGTATCAATAACCACTGATTCACATTCAAATCTGATCACGCTTGTTTGGTGGTTGCCATCGATAATGCATTCCTCCTGCCCGCTCCCGATCAATTTGATCCCGTTAACCGCAGGCCAGATGATGTTCTCATAATAGGTGCCAGCAGCGACGAGGACGGTGTCGTCTTCAACTGCGGAGTTGAGTCCGGCTTGGATTGTGGGTTGATCGCCGGGGACGTGGATCGTGGTGGCGAAGCAGGAGGCCGCAAGGCCAACTATTAGCAGTGCGTTGAGGATCTGGTTTCGCATTAATGCCCCCTACTTCACATAGCCCACCTTCATAACATTACGGCAGGCACCAGCGCGTAGCTCGACCAGGTACACACCGGAAGCAAGGTCAGATGGGGTCCAGATAGTCGAGTGCTGGCCTGCCTGCATGTAACCGTCATGGATCACGTCGACCACCTGGCCCTTAATGTTATAGACGGAAAGCTCCACGTCGCCGGGCGAGGTCAGCCCGTATTCAATCGTAGTCGATGGATTAAACGGATTCGGATATGCATCGGCCAAGTAGAATCCCGACGGCGCTGCTACAGGTGTATCAACACCTTCCCCCTCACAAGTCTCCCCAGTATACCCCATAAACCCGCAGACATCTGTGCGGCAGGGGGAGTCAAGTTGCAGGCGATAGTCACCGTTGTCAGGATCGCAGAAAAGCGGATCGGCGTCGATGTTGTTTTCGAGCCAGTAGACGGTGCCACCCCAAGTTGTATCAATACC
>CAZUSV010000257.1:0-6518 GCA_964622645.1 uncultured Anaerolineales bacterium | reverse complement strand
CAATGAATGCCACAGTTCCTATCTTTTTGTCAATCTTTGTCTAAAGTCCAATCTTCAGGTTCATAAGTAAACATCGGGCGAATGGCCAGGAATCGCACCCGTGGATCTTCATCGTCGATTGCGATGCGGCAGATGCTTTCGTAGGAGAGCAAATAATTCCCTTCGGCAAGTTCCTCGATATCCTCTAAGAGCGCTCGTCGGCGCCAAACAGGGATGGTGGGCCAGGCGGCTTTCAGGCTATCGACCTCCACACCCTCCAGGTCTGATAGCCTAAAGAGCAGTTGGGGATCCAGAGTCAAATCGGTGTCAAGCAGGGCGTCGATGACGATCTGGAAGGGAACTTCATTCAAGGGATCAAGGTCTGTCATCAGGGGAATTGAATCGGGTTCGTAAAGTCGAGTAAGTTGATATACAAGAATAGCGCAATCAACGCAGTCATGCTGATCATGTTGATCACATTCTGCCACTCGATGGGAATGCGGCGTCGCAGGATGATCTCTGGCAAAGTGAAGACGATGCGACCGCCATCCAACGCCGGGATGGGCAACAGATTGAGCACACCCAGGGATATCGAGATCGAGGCGAAGAATTGCAGCACATTCAAGCTAATGGGAGAGTCACTAAGCGGCTCATCACGTTGCTGAACGTACTGATAAGCATCGTATATACCCTTATATCCTACCGGACGGGCTAGTTCAGGGTCGATGGCGCCGCGCACGATTTCGCCTGGGATCATGACCAGAAAGATCGTGTGATAGTAGGTTGCCTGGGCACCCAAAGGAAAAGCTTCGATCATATTGATGGGATAGGTTGCGTTGCTCATGATGATCCCAATAGCGCCTTCGCCCTCAGGTGGGTTCTCTCTGGGAATAATGGAAACCTTATAGGCCGCTTCACCACGCCTAAAGGAAAGCTCGATGTCCTTCCCCAAGTTGGCATAGATGGTCTCACTCAATATCTGGGTGCTATCGACTGTTGTCCCAGCAACATTGGTGATGATATCACCTTCCTGTAGATCGGCTTGTTCCGCGGGTGATCCTGCCGCAATGCCAACGATCTCAACTTTGGTATAGTCCGGTGCGCCGGTTTGGGTGTACATGAAAGCGAAGATCAACACACCAACCAGGAGATTCATCAACGGGCCAGCTGAGTAAATGAACAGGCGCGCCCAGGGGCTGGCTGTGTGCAATCCACCGGGTGTTTCGGCATCGATCTCACCCTTTAAGCGTACAAAGCCGCCAAGGGGCAGCCAGTTGAGGGTGTATTTGGTGCCATTGATTTCGAAGAGGGTCAGCGCTCGGGGGGGATAGCCAAGGCCGAACTCTTCCACATCGACTTTTGATATTCTGGCAGCCAGGAAGTGGCCGATCTCGTGCAGGATGATTAGAACGGACAGGGCTACAACTAATTGAACGATCGAAGATAACATTTTTCTACCTTTATTTAATCTCTGTAATTCCCCAGATTTAGGGGTGAATGGGGTGCGGAGCACCCCATTCACCCCTAAATCTGGGAAGTCCCATGCATTCTAGATTATATCTTGACTTATAGGGGGGTGGTAGGTTCGCAGGGCGATCTAACAGGTTTCTAATATCTACTCGATCAGCCGCGCCGGACCACCAGGACCAGAGAGCATCACATGATTCACCCCAGGAATTTCCTCGAGTAGCGCTTTCACCTTGTCCTGATATGAGTCCTCGCAGATGACATGTACATTAGGCCCAGCGTCGATGGTATAGCAAACCGGAATGCCCTCACTGCGCCAACCTCGCACTGCCTGCATGATGGCCAGCGTAGGGGGCCGCCAATAGATCAGCGAGGGGCTAGAGGTCATCATCACAGCGTGCATCATATTGCAGTCGTGTTCAGTGATTTCGGCGAAAGCCTCGAAGTCGCCTTGTTGGATAGCATCCCGACAGCGATCCAGGTGTGAGGGTACCTGTTTGATGCGCATAGCCTGTAAAGGGCTGGTTTTAGCGATGGCATGGCCCTCGACCGAACCGGTGGCTTTGTGTTCCTGGCTGACGATGGCTACACAATCGACCAGATTCCAATGCTCTGGGGAAGCGATGGAAAAGGCATAGGACTCTTCGTCGCCACCCCCAACCTGCCACTCGACGAAACCGCCTGGAATCGAGCGGCTGGCTGATCCCGAACCGCGACGGGCAAGGCGGGAGAGCGCTTTCTCCTCCAGGGATAACCCTGCTGCGGTGCTGGCTGCCAGGCTCAGGGCGGCAAAGGCCGAGGCTGAGGAGGCGATGCCGGTTCCCATGGGGAAATTGTTTTCACTCTCGACATTTGCGCATTCTTGGATTCCAGCCATCTGGCGCACCAGGTCTAGTGTATCGCTGACGCGTTGCAATATCGGGCCGCGCATATTGTCCCCCCCAAGCACCAGTTGGTCTGCTTCTAAGGATGTCTCGAAAGCGACCCGGGTGCGAGTCGTCAGGCTGCCCAGGTTCATGGAGAGGGAGCCATTGGCAGGAATGCGTAAAACTTGATCCCGATTTCCCCAGTACTTAATAAAGGCGATGTTTGCACAAGCGACCGCTGTTGCTGTCCTGGTTTGCATGTCAGATAGATTGCCTTTTCCTTGTCTTCTATTGCCAGTTTACCACGGACATTCAATAGTTGATGAGTCTGGCTATGTAACAGAGGCGGAGCTGCAAACTATGCAGCAGAGATAGAGATCAAGCAGTTTGTAGGCGGCGATTGCCCTCAGACCAGAACTCTTGTTTCGTCTTGGGAGATTTGGCTTTGGTTAGTTGTAATCATAAGGATAGTTCTGATGGATGGAGGAATTATCATCTAATTATTCGGGTTTGGGTTTGCCGTGGGTACGCAACCAATTGGCGATTTCAGCCGCATCGAGTTGGGATTGAGCCACCTGCAAAGTAAATTCCACTACCTGCGAGTTGCTGGCTGTCAGAATCATGTCATTCTGCTGTAGAAATATGGCGACAGATGCGATGCCGGTGCGCTTGTTGCCATCCAGAAAGGGGTGGTTGTTGACCAGCGATTCCATCATCGCTGCGGCTTTGGAGAAAAGATCTGGGTAGAGCTTATCCCCATCGAAGGTAGCCTGGGGACGAGCGACCGCGGCCTGCAGCATCCCCAAGTCACGCACCCCATGCTCGCCGCCGGTCTCTGCGATGATTCGGGAGTGAATAAATAAAACTTGCTCGGCAGTGAGATAGCCAGTCATTTGGCCAGTTCTTCTAATGCCGGTCGATACTGTTCGATGAAGGCATCAACTTTTCGCGCGAAGACAGCGTCAACACCACTGACAGCCAGGGGAAATTCGACCGGGCTAATCACGATTTGGCGTTGTTTCTGATCTAGTTCTACACTAACGCCGGCGCCATCCGATAGCTGCAAATAGTCAAGGGCTTCTTTCGGCAGGGAAACCACCAGGCTGTTGCCAGTTTTGAAGATTTTTCGGATCATGATCTGCTCCTTATCGGTACTTACACCGTAAGTATATACGCGATGAAGTTGTTTTTCAATATGATAGAAAAACAAGCATTGAGCTCTTCGTGCAACTGGCGCATTTTGGTCAGTGGCCCGATCGATGAGTCCACGTTGGGAGTTGCAGATTTACTACTGGATTAGTTTGCTAACTCCAGATCAAATTCGGGTTCTCCAATTGTGGCGATGCCTACATGTCCATCCACTGTGACCAGATCACCAGGTTGAATGAGATCTGCGGCATTGGGGATGCCATTCACACATGGTATGCCCATCTCGCGGGCGATGATGGCGCCATGGATCAGCATGCCTCCGCGTCGTTCGATAATTGCCCCAGCCAGCGGTACCAGATGGGTCATGTTCGGTTGGATGGCATCGCAGACCAGGATCTCACCAACCTTGAATTTCCCCAAATCAGCAGGGGAGCTGATTATCCGAGCCTTGCCTGAAATAAGACCTGGAGCTGCGGGCTGGCCGATCAGCTGGCGCGATTTCGTGTGGGATATCGGCTCATGATGTGCTTCCTGGTGCAGTTCTCTTTCGGGCAATCTGAGCCTGTCTCTGTCTGGATTCTGGAGGGCCTCAATAATCTCACCCGCTGCCTGTTGATCAATGTATGCCTCGCTATCCAGGCGATTTTCTGAACGCAGGCGGTCGGCACTCAGGTTTAGTGCTCTGAGAAACTGACTTTCGATGCGACCAAGCAGCAGATTGTCGTCATCTCGTAATCGCCAGCTCAATCGGCCAATATGCAGCACCTGTTTTGCCTGCTCGTGCCGCTTTGCTCCTACGGCATCGAAAAGCTTTTTCTCGAGATGCGAGATTATTATTTGCGGTTGACCCTCGGCCTCAGCAAATTCCATACCTTTAGCCATTTCGAGCAAGGTTTTGAGTATTTGTACCGGCTGGGTTTTGATGCGCGTTTCGCCGTATGAGATATCCATATACTGATCCAGCCAGAATTGAAGCTTTCCTAGAAATTCCAGTCCAATGGGGTTCTGGTCAAACTTGTTCTCCCATTCTGCAAGGGATGGGGGTGGTTCATTGGCCTCTGTTATCAAAGCTTGCAGGCTGGCTTCTAAGCCAGCCTGCGATTGAATATACTGCGCCAACTCTGTCATCTCTTGATTGCGTTGGGTTGAAATCATGCTCTGCCCTTTAAGTAGCCCTACAAATTCATAGGGATCCTCTGGGTGAACGGCATCGTTATAATAGGTTGCCAGTTGGCGGACTCCATGGGCAAAGGGGATGAAATCGTCTCGGTAAATGACCTTCCATTTCTCTAGCGACCTCTGGCGACTTGAGATGGCATCAGCCAGTTGCTGCGAATTCAGATGCGATAGATCTTCACTGGCAAATGCTTCGCCCTCTGCTTCCAACGCAGGAATCAATTCATCGGCAACCCGTTTGGCAAGCGTTTGTAGGCGTTTTTCTCCAGGACGTAAGCTAAGATAATAGGCTTTTTCATCTTCCGGTTGCGACGCGACGGTGGTAATAGGGCGCGCTTGCAGCAGGGTAAAGTGGTCGTTTATGCCGGTCCATTCTGTATCCGGAGACCATCCGAATAAGGCCTCCACATCCTGCAGCATATGGTAAATGCGCTTCAGATCGAGTGCACTCAACAGCGGTGATTGGGAGGTAGTGTCTGCCCGTTTTCCGGGGCGCATCTCGATCATTTGGCCAGTCGATGTGTGCAATAGCCAGCGATCAGGGTCAAGTGAGCCATCGACCAGATCTTTGCATAATCCGGGTACAGCTTCAATGATGCATTGCTCTGCCTGGGGATCTCTGGGATCGCTGCCGAAGGCAACACCTGAGGGAGTTTCTTCGATGAGCTCCTGAACAACCACGGCCATGGTGCTATGTAGCGGATCGAGGGCCAGCTCCTGCTGGTAAAGCAACGCCGCATCCGACCAGAGTGATGCCCACACGATGCGAATGGCATCAAGCAAAGCCGATTGGCCCTGAACGCCCACAATCGACTCATGTAATCCGGCAAAGGAAGCATTGGCCGCATCTTCTTTTGGCGCCGAGGATCGCACAACCCATTTTTTTTCCACACCATATTGGTTTACAAGATCAAGAATCGGCCCTGCGATTTCATCTGGAATTTCCTTGCTCTGAAATGCGGATCGAATGCGCAAAGCAGCATCCCAGATCTCTTCCCTGCGCATGGCCTCAAAAGATTTCCTGCCCAGCTCGAAGGTTATTTTCTTGTCAAGCGTATGGAATTGCACGAATTGGCGATAGGCAAAAATGGTCACGCAGAATCCATCCGGGATCTGAAATCCAGCTTGAGCCAGTTTGGCCAGTTTGAATGCTTTGCCGCCGATCCAGATCTCTTCGGCATCAGCAGCCTGGGATAGTGGAATGATGAGCGGATTCAGGGAATCCATTGTGACACCTCCTGAAAGCGGGTCACATGAAAATATCGCACTACATCCGACCGGAAGAGCGCTGTTGACTCAGACTCTAAAAACTCTGCCAGATAGGGATGGCGTAGTTTTAGCATGCGCACCCCTTGCTCATACTCAGGGCTCGATTGAATGTGGTTGGCTTTGGCTGTAATGGTTACGGCTTCGATTTGGGTCATATCCTCTGGATGCAAACAACGGCTGTCTACAACCAACGCCACCCGCTGGCAATTGCTTAGCAATCTAAATTTGCGCGTGGTTGTGAGCGTTGCGAAATAGATATATATTTCAGGTCTTCCGTGAACGCAAAAGCGATCAATGAGCCGTAGGGTTGTCCCTGCCCCTGGGTGCTGAGAATACAAAAAGATTGCTGATCCAAAAGCTGCCGGATGCGATCCCCCAAATCGGATTGGTGAGGTGCTTTATCCAGGTTTTGCTGAAATTCAGCCGCGAATATCGGTTCATCATTGAGTTGCATGTCACTCTCCATAAATTATTGAAAAGGAATTCCCGTGGTAATGTCCAGATTTGGGGGGTGGGGTGTGCGGAGCACGCCCCACCCCCCAAATATGGGAGCTACCCCCGTGATTCCTAGAGATACCATTTTTCATTATTGCTATACACTTAAGGCGGGAC
>CAZUSV010000256.1:0-6559 GCA_964622645.1 uncultured Anaerolineales bacterium | reverse complement strand
CACATTCTGCTACTACATCATTTTGCCATTTTGTCCCGCCTTACGTTTATAACCAGCGCAGCCAAGCGGAAGCCGCGGCACGAGCCAGAGCACAGGCTGCACAGGAAGAAGCGCGCCGCAGATCGGCTGCAGAAGCACAACGCAAAGAGCAGATGGCGAGACAGGCTACACAGTTGAAGGCGAAGCAAGAAGCTGAAGCCAAGCAGAAAGCTGCAGCCCAGGCCAGTGCCGCCCGATGGAATGCGCAGGTAGAAGCGCATAAGCAACAACAAGCAAATCAGGCCAGTTCTGCTCGATGGAATGCGCAGGTGGAAGCGCACAAGCAACAACAAGCAGCCCAGGCAAGTTCCGCTCGATGGAATGCGCTGGTAGAAGCATACAAAAAAGAACAAGCAGCCCAGGCGCAAGCAGCTCCAAAACCAAAGCCGAACCCTGCTTGGCAAGCGGTTCAGCACCCAGCCACGGTCTCACAACAGATCTGGAATAAGCTGCCAGCCGAAGATAAAAAAGCAGCGGCAAAAGGCAGCCATACGCCAGCGACTGCGAAGGTTTCTACAATTCAACCGACTAAGAGTACTCCGAGTACAAAAACGTCAAATTCACCAAATAATCAACAGCAACCCGCAGCGATCGTGCAAGTGCCCTCTACGACGAATAACAACACAAATGCCCCGACTGTTTTCGCAGCCGACTTGAGCGATGCTGAGGTGCGCGCCCAGATTGCCGCCGTGGGTGGCAACCCCAACATGGATATCAAACAGGCTCGCGCCATCATCCACAATGCTCGCATTGCCTCTGTGGTCAGAGCGCAGCAGAAAGCGAACCAGGAGCGCCTTGAAAAATTACAGGAGAATTTGGCAGGTTTATCCTCTAAACTACCCCAAGGCGAACTTGCAGTTGGGACAGGCGCGCTAGCCAGGCAGCAAGCAGAGCTTGCCCGACAGCAACAAGCGATTGCCAATTTACCTGATCTTTTCGCAAAACTCCCACAAAACGAGCTTCTAGCGGGGACAAACCTGTTAGCAAAATTGCAGGCGCAGCAGGCAGAGCAGGAGCGGCGTCAGCAGGCCGTCGCCAACTTGCCGGGTCTGTTTGCCAGGCTGCCGCAAGATGAGCTTTTGTCAGGTACCAACCTGCTCGCAAAGCAGCAAAGGATGGCACTGGCCAATTCTCTGGCCGCCTGGAAACAGCAGGATATGGCCGAGACAGCTGAAGCCGTGGCGAGAAGAGAGAGAAGTTGGTGGCAGAATGCCGTCATAGACACTGCCAACAAGTGGAATAAATTCGATCAGACTACTGGTCAGGTGATACGGAACCTCTTCAATGCTGGTGCAGCAGCTTATACCAACTGGATACTGAGTAAATCCAATAATGGTACCCAGACTTCTATGGCGAATTGGAAATCGGTGGATATGGCCAATACGTCAGAAGCCCTTGCCAGAAGGGAGAGAAGCTGGTGGCAGAATGCCGTCGTAGACACCGCCAACTGGTGGAATAAATTCGATCAATCCGTTGGCCAGTGGGTCAGAGACAAATTCAGCAGCGGCACTCAGGCTTACGCGAATTGGATGGCCAACCCCAACCGACCATGGGATCTGTTGAACCCTAATTGGCGGAAGAAAGTGTATCAGCAATCCAGCCACAATGTAAACGTCGGGAAAGATGCCATTTCTTCTGGTATGAACGTCCTGATACGATATTGGGCCGATGCTGTCAAAGATGGACGCACAAAGGATGCTGAGCGAGCCAGCCAGGCAATCCGGGGATTGCCCAAAGATGTTTATCAGGCCGGGATGGCTCAGTATGGCGAGGCGTTGCATGGCACATTGGATGCTGTTGGTCTAATCCCTGGCGTCGGTGAAATTGCAGATGGGCTGAATAGCCTGATTTACCTTAGTGAGGGTCGTCGTTGGGAAGCGGGCATTTCTGCAATGGCAATGCTCCCGATCTTTGGCGATCTTGGAAAAGCCGGGAAATGGACGGTTAAGGTTGGGTCAGAAATCGTGGAAGTAACTGTAGAAGCGGGTGTGAAAGCTACGCTCAGGGCGGCTGCGCAAGAAGCGGCGCAGGAAGCTGTTGAACGAGTGGTTAGGGAAGTAGTAACAGAGACGGCAGAAAAGGCCACCAAAGAACTCCTGCAGGAGGCGGCTGAAAAAGCTGCAGCGGCTGCACTTGAAAGAGGCGCCAAAGAAGCCGCTCAGGAGGCGATCGCGCTGGCAATCAAGGAGATGGGGGAAGACGTACAAGAAGATGTTATTCGAGAAGCAGCTGAGAGATCACTAAGAGAATATCTTGCCAGCAATGCGGCGCAGCGGGCGGCTAAGGATGCTGCACAGGAAACCGCAAAGAGAGTTTCTGGTGCAGTACGCCCACCGACCAAATGGGATGATATAGATGATTTAATACAGCATGCCAGGAAACATGCTACAACACCTGGTGAACGCCGAAAAATTGTTTCGATAATGACAGAAAAGAATAAATATATAGATATGGAGAGCCACATCGTAAGTACGGCGCATTTTGCAAATGAAATTGCCAAGGCTATGGGGAAATCAGACGCGGAGCGCGTTCTCATCCTTCGTGGCGCTATGTTGCATGATATTGGGAAAAATAATCGTCTCATCGCTTCGTTGTTCAACTCGCCGGAATCCTTTGGTCCTGGTATTAAGGGTTTTTTGCAGAAGAAAGCTACACAATTGCACGTGTGGTCAGGGTTCCTGGAATTGAAAAGACTGGGTGTTGATAAGGAAGTTGTGGATTTTCTTCGCTATCATCATCCTAAATATCATTTTATGCCTAAACCCGGTTCAATTAATGAATCGATACAAATCCTGACCGCGGCCGATGAACTCTCTGCCGGTCTTGTGGAGCGTACATACAGAAAATCCACATTCTCACCAAAAGAAGTATTAAAGTGGCTGGAAGAAAGCAAAGACAAGGGTCATCTAACCCAAGAAGTTTATAAGGCGGCAAAAAGCTTGTTTGAATAAATTTACAACGTAGGAACTCACTCGGATGAGTGCGCAAGTTTTCTCTCCGCCATCCCAATGTCTCATATGGCGAAATCGCCATACAAGCGGTCTGGTTCTCGAGGCAGGTCGGTGAGGAATATAACTAAACATATTCGTGATAACATAAAGATTATGGAGAGCCTATGGATAAGGAATTGATCCGCGAAGTTCAGCAATACTATGAAGCGGGAGAATATCTACAAATCGTACTACGACTTGTTAAGTTCGATGTATTGCCTGCTGGTCTTGATGTTGCAGTTGTTATTGAAGCGATCTTGCAAACCTTTCGCGCTTCCTCAGATACAGATGATATAAGGCGAGCAAGTATATTGCTGGATCAACTAGAGGACGAAGGACACCTGAATAAACCCGGCCTGGACAAGCTTTTCCATGACTTTGGAGATATCTTTCTAAGCACTGAAGGTGAAAAAATATTTCATCTTGAAAGTGTATTGATGGGTTTTTGTGATGAAGATGCGGCGGAGAAATTAATCAAATTGTACGCTCGCGCCAAAACGCGGGAACAAAAGGTTGTATTGGCTCGCTGGATAGGCTCGTCTTTCAAAGAGATGGGCTTGCTCGTTCTGGTGGACAACCTGTATTCGCAAAAGCTCATCGGCAATGGCAGCATTCGTGCGATTCTGGAGAAATATTCCCTGCTTGAGGTTCAAGACCTAAAGTCAGAGGAATGTGAGGCGATCGTCTCTGCCGTGTTGGGCTATTTGGGAACCCCGGGTCCCAGGATCGAAAACATGGCAGATGAGAAGAAGTATAAGATCGATGACATAAATCGCACATGTGCTGCTCGTATTCTGGTTGTTCTCAATCGTTTCCCCAAACTCTCAAAAATATCCAGGTTAAAAATTCAGATTAAGAGATATCTAATCGTAACATACCATTGCGTAGATCGTATGCATGATATCTTTGAAGCTATCCGGTTGGGTCGCTATCTATCCGGTGGTATCAATTGAGGCGGCAAATACTTGTCCAGCTTTACCACCTGACTGTCTATTGTACAGAATACTCAGGCAGGTTTGTGTCATAAATCAGACAGAAGGATACATTATGAAAAACAATAATTCTCCGAAAGAGGGCGACTTGGAGGGGTTCAAAGCGGAAATGGAGAGCCACAGCGCAAGTACGATGCATTATTCTGATCAAATTTTGCAGGCTATGGCAAAATCAGAAGCGGAGCGTGCGCTTCTTGCACGTGGGGGGATGTTGCATGATATTGGGAAACTTGATCCTCGCCTGAGTGATTTATTCGCAAAGCCGGGTGAATGGTCTGCAACAGAACGGGTTCTAGGACGACTTCACGTGCCATACGGGGTCGATGAATTGAGAAGGCTTGGCGTTGATGAAGAGGTCGTGAATTTCGCTCACTATCATCATCCTGAATGTGGCAACCAGCCTTCAGACGGTTCAATTAGTGAGGCTGATTTAGAACTAATACAAATCTTGACCGCCGGCGATCGGCTCTCTGCTGGTCTGGTAAAACGGAAGTACAGAGCTCCTCGCGAAGTAGATGAAGTTTTGGCGTGGCTGAATTATGGTGTAAAGGATAAGTATTTAACCCAAGATATTTATGAAGAGGCAGAAAGTTTGTTCAAATTCGATGTATTGCCTGCCGATCTTGATGTTTCAGTAGTGGTTGAAGCGACCTTGCAAACCTTTCGCGTTTCCTCGGATTCAGGGGATATTAGGCAGGTAACCATATTGATGAAACAACTTAAGCGCGAAGGACACCTAAATCAACCCGCCCTGGACAAACTTTTCGATACATTTGGAGATATCTTTCTGAGCACGAAAGGTGAAAAAATATTTCATCTTGAAAGTGCATTGATGGGTTTTTGTGATGAAAATGCGGCGGAGAAATTAATCAAATTGTATGCTCGCGCCGAAACGTGGGAGCCAAAAGTTGTACTAGCAAGCTGGATAGGTTCATTTTACAAAGTGAAGGGCCTGCTTGTGCTGGTGGATAGTCTGTATTCGCATAAGCTCATCGCCAATGGCAGCATACAAGCCATTCTGGAGAAATATTCCTTGCTTGAGGAACTTGACCTGAAATCTGAGGAATGTGAGGCGATTGTCTCTGCCGTGCTGGGCTATTTGGAAAATCCGGGTCCCAGGATCGATAACCCGCATGATGAGAAGAAATTTAGAATTGATAGCATGAATCGTACAAGCGCTGCGCGGATCCTGGTTGTTCTCGAAGATTACCCTAAAACATCCAAAGAATCCAGGACGAGGGTCCAGAGCAAGGGAGACCTGATCGTAACATATCGTTGTGCAGATCGTATGATTGATGACTTTGTAGAGATTCCACTGAGTCGATTTCTGTCCGGTGGCATCAATTGAGGCGATAAACATTGTCCAGCTTTACCACTGAATGTCCTTTGTACAGATCAGCGATGGTATTCACCGTCTACCGGCGTTGGGGCGTATACAAGGGTGGCGAAAGCACCCGTGGAAATATGAATCGCAATTTTGTATCCCTAGTTCTCATCATCGTCTTGATAGTCTCTCTGTTCTTCTGGCCGGCGCTATCAAGCCCGCTCCTTGGCTTCACTCAGGACCGGCTCTTGTCGCCGCAGCCAGTTCTTCCAGTTGATCGCCTTGTTGCTAGTTGGGCGGTGGTGTTGGATCGCTGACGCCGCAGATTAGAATGATTACGCAGAAAAGGCGATCTCTTCCAGAATCCTTAAGCATAGACGATGCCATAATAGATGCAGGTCTCGAAAAACAGGATCAGTAACTATATGAAGAGACATGGAAGGAAGTAATTGCAGATTTCGCCAGCCGTCAATAAGGAGAACAACATTTTGAATCTTCCCAGATATTTTCTTATAGCAGGGCGGCCTGCGAAGATAGATTGGACAGAAGATAGCCGTGTCGGAGCCTACGATTTCAACTTGCAGACAGGAGAGTTCAAGCTTGTCGTTGGGTTGTACCATCGTTTGACAAAAGCTGATAATGAGAATGTAGATGAGATATCGGAAGAAGAATTCGGGAAAAAGGTTAGAGAAATGCGCAAAACGACAAAACCCGAAAGACGATAGTTATTGAGGTCTAACGATGTCCCCTCGATCCCCCCTCACCACCCCCGACTGGCAGGCCGCTGTCCGGCGGCGCACTCAGTTTTATCTGCTGATCGCCTTCTTTCTGGCGGTCTTGTTCGGCGTGCTGGTCTTCCAGTTCTTCATGCAGCAGCGTGCCGCCCAGCCAGAGGTGCTCACCAAGGCTGTCTTCGCCAACCAGGAGATCCCCATGGGGGAGGCCATCACTGCTGAAATGCTGGTGGAGCGCAATGTGCCCGGCGAGGCCGTGCCGCCGCTGCACTACAGTTTCATCGAACAGGTCGTGGGGCGGGTGACGCTCTACCCCCTGGTGGCTGGCGAGGTGATCCTGCCCGGTAAGCTGCTGGGCGATACCGGTGGACCCGTGGCGCAGCGCTGCCCGTCTGGGTATTGGTGCATCAGCATCCCGGAGGAATGGTTCGTGGCCACCCCGCCTGATCTGGCCGAGGGCGACAGCCTGGAGATCGCTGC
>CAZUSV010000255.1:0-6590 GCA_964622645.1 uncultured Anaerolineales bacterium | reverse complement strand
AGACGGCACCGCCGGTATTAGAATTGATCTTCGAAGCAGATGACAACATTGTAGAAACCCAACGCTTACGCAAAGAGTTTGGCGCATTGGTGGCAGTCGCCAATGTCAGCATCAAAGTCAAGCCAAACACGATCCACTCGATCATCGGCCCCAATGGTGCCGGCAAGACAACTTTCTTCAATTTGCTGTCAGGTAATTTGCCACCCAGCCAGGGACGAGTATTCTACAAAGGGAAAGACATCACCCAACTCCCCCTGCACCGCACAGCCCACCTGGGGATTGGTCGATCCTTCCAAATTACGAATATCTTTCCCAACCTGACTGTCCTCGAAAACATTCGTCTAGCCTGCCAGGCACTCGGACGAGGTAACTTCAGCTTTATGCGCTCTCACAAGAAATTTACAGAGTTCGAAGAGCGTTCCTGGGAAGTGATTCGTCAAGTGGGTCTGGAAACAGAAGCCCTGCTGCCTGCCCGAACATTGCCTCATGGAGGTCAGCGCAAACTTGAGTTGGGCATCATCCTGGCTGCCGATCCCGAAGTACTTCTGCTCGATGAGCCGACCGCTGGTATGGCGGCAGAACAGGTTCCGGAACTGATCGACCTGATCCGTGAAGTCCAGAAAGCCGGTGACAAAACTGTGATGCTCGTAGAACACAATATGAACGTCGTGATGAGCATCTCCGATTACATCACGGTTATGCACCAGGGCCAGGTACTGGCAGAAGGAACTCCAGCCGAGATCGCAGCCAACGAGGTCGTACAAAGTGCCTATCTTGGGCAACTGTACGGCGACCTTCAGGTGAGTTAGGAGGTAATGACATGGATAACAACACCCTCCTTAAAGTCAACGACATCCACACCTTCATTGGACAATTCCACATCTTACAAGGTGTTACCGTCGAAGTTCCTAAAGGGAAAATCGTTTCTCTTCTTGGGCGCAATGGCGCTGGCAAAACTACAACTCTCAAATCCATCTTGGGATTGACGCCCCCAACCAAAGGGCAAGTAATCCTCGACGGTGAAGAGATCCAGGGCCGGCGAAGCTACGACATCGCCAACATGGGTATAGGCTTCGTTCCTGAGCATCGGGCTATCTTCCGAGATTTGAGCGTCCTGGAAAACCTGCGCATCGCTGAGCGCGAGAAGGGAGACCTGGAGAAGAAAGAAGATTTCATCTTCGAATTATTTCCCGATTTGAAACGCTTGATCAAGCTGCCTGGAACCAATCTCTCGGGAGGCCAGCAGCAAATGCTGGCAGTAGCTCGAGCGCTGGTTCCCGAAAATAAGTTGTTGCTGATCGATGAGCCCAGCGAAGGTTTGGCGCCAGTGATCATTGAACAAATGATGGATGCCATTCGTCAGCTATCGACCGAATCGACGGTATTGCTCGTCGAGCAGAACTTCCTGGTCGCCAGCCAGCTTGCGGAGAGCTATGTGATCATCGAAGAAGGGCATTCGGTCAAATCAGGGGCAATGGCCGACCTAGTCGATGACCCAGAGACCATTCATCGCTACCTAGAGGCGGCATAAAGGAGAAGGATAAAAAATGAACGCAATACTAACATCCTTCCGTAGAAATCGCACGTTTTGGATAACCCTGCTGATTTTGATTGTCATCTTCATCATGGGTGTTCGGGGATTGGTGGATCCGGATGCAGAAGGCAACAAACGCTATAAGAATGTAGTGATCACCATCTTGCGAGGTTTTTCCACAGGCTCGATAATCTTCCTGGTAGCTTCAGGATTTTCGATTATCTTCGGCTTGATGAGCGTGCTAAACATGGCCCATGGTGCTCTATTCATGATCGGCGCCTACGTGGGTTGGACCGTTGCCGTGCGCCCAGATACAGCAGTTGATGGCATGGCCCCCATAGCTATGCTAATCTCGGGATTCTTGCTGGTGCCTTTCTGGGATCGAATTCTAGGCAAACTAAAAATCCCTACAGGACTTACACGGCTGTGGCCGTGGTTAGGGCTTGTCTTGGCTGTAGTTGTTTTAGGGTTTACGCTTCCGAATTATCCTATTACAAGCTGGGATTTGGGATCTTATGAGCTGACTCCGGTGAACTACGCCTTTGCGGCCAGCCAAGGACAGGTGGCCGTGCCCGAGCCCAAAGTATTTGAAGCCATCTCACCTGCAGTTGGGTTGGGTGGCATCATTCTGGGCAGTATATTGGCCGGGATAACGGTTACCGGGTTTGTCATCAGCCGGCGACCTGCCACGGCGGGAGCCGCTCCCCTGCCGGGGGCTCTACGTAATTCAATAATCAGCTTTGCTGTGGTAGCCCTGGTGGGGTTGTTACTACACTTCTTCAATACCCCCATATCGGATTTCTTGTACACCCTCGACAGCACCTGGCTGTTCGTCATAGCCATTTTGGTAGCTGTAACAACCGGTGCTGGTTTGGGAATTCTAATCGAGTCGACACTCATTAGACCGATATACGAATTCCACACCTACGTTCTGATGCTCACCCTGGGCGTCAACGCCATCATCATCGAAGTTGTGCGCACCATCTGGGGAGCCCCAGAATTCACCATGCACAGACCATCCATCTTTAATGGCACAGGTGAGGGTTGTCCAGCGGAAAGCTTCAATGACCTCCTGCAATATAAATGTTCCACCATCCGTGTCCTCGGTGGTAGAGTGCGTACATATAATGAGGTCTTCATTACTGTCTTGGGCTTCATTGTCCTGATCGCAGTGTGGCTGTTGCTTCAGCGCACCCGCCTGGGTATGATCGTCCGAGCCGGCGTTCAGGACAGCGAGATGGTCAAAGCGTTGGGCATCAATGTGCAGAAAATTTTCACCACAGTATTCGCCTTAGGGGTCGGGCTGGCAGCTCTGGGAGGAGTGATAGGCGCTCCATCGACGGGGTTAACGACCACCCTCGGGGACAGTCTGCTAATCAACATGCTCGTGGCTTTAGCCATCGGTGGTCTTACTAGTTACCCTGGGGCAGCTGCCGGTGCTTTGATCGTTGGCTTGCTGCAGCAATTCATCATCAAATATGGCCAGATAGGCATCAATATCCCCTTTATGGAGGAACCTTTCAAACCCTCTCCTCCACTGGTGCCGGCCATGACCGTGCTACTAATGGTCATAATTCTACTGGTCTTACCACAGGGCCTGTTTGGCAGGAAGGAGTGACCGATGGATAACATCAGACAAAACTCCTTTGTTAATGCGCTGAAATCTAACCGGGGCGTGATCATCACGATCCTATTATTGATGGCTCTGCCCTTCGTGATCGCCCTATTGGACGGCCAGCCGTTCGGCAGCGTGTTTGCTAATGATCCTGGACAATCGAAGTTCTATCAAGGTCTGGCGATCGAAATTTTTATCTTGGCGATATACGCCCTGAGCTATGATCTGCTTTTGGGAATTACTGGCCTGTTGTCCTTCGGCCATGCCATGTTCTTTGGTGTTGGTGCCTACTTGACGGGCATTTTTCTAAAGAGTTTCGGCTGGAGTCTGCTGCCCATCCTGGGCGTAGTGGCTTTAGCTGGCGTTGTGATGGCTTTGATTTTCAGCGTGGTTCTGCCGCGCGTCAAAGGGATCACCTTCGCTTTGGTGACTCTGGGTATCGCCCAAGTTTTTTATATTGTGATCCAATCCAGAGAACTGGCAGATTATGCCGGAGCCGAGATAGGGTTACAAGGGGTCACTCCACCGGATTTCATAAACCCCATCACCCAACGGTTGCGCTTCTACTACATTGGGCTAATTGCCGTTTTCGTGGTGTATTTCATCTACAAGCGCTTCGTGGATTCACCCACCGGCCATGTCTGTGTGGCGATCCGCGAAAATGAAGACCGCGCCACCATGTTAGGCTTCAATACTTTCTATTTCAAACTGGTCGCCTTGATCTTATCAGGCATTACCGCTGCGCTGGCTGGGGCCATGCACGGTCTTTTCAGCCCCATCATCAGGCCAGGCGTTGCTAGCTCCCATTACACCATCGCCGTGCTATTGATGATCCTAATGGGTGGCATCGGCACCCTCGATGGTGCCCTAATTGGCGCGGCGACTTTCCGGCTGCTATCCTTCTGGTTAGAAAAGTGGTTTGGGGGCGCATCACAGGTGATCATTGGGTTGGTTTACATCCTGCTGGTGCTCTTCCTTCCGTATGGCATCGTCGGCACCTGGAGACTGCGCGGCTACAAGGTCAAACAGGGCTGGGCAGATTTATTAGAGAGATTCTCTGGAAAGAAACAAGAAACCTAACTCAGTAAGCGTCAAAAAATAATTTCCCGATTTAGAAGCTAAACTTCTCTGAGAAGTTTAGCTTCTTGAAGGCATCTTGAATCGCCTTTACTGCAGTGCGAGAAAAATAAGCTAACCAACTGGTAATCCCTACAAATTTGAAACCATCTTCAAAGATGTGATGAAAACTAGCCAGCACATTTTCGGGGACAGAATCGATGATCAAAGAGGATGCAAAAAAAACGAACGAAAACAATAAGGGCAAATATTCTGTCTCCAAGATTTGCTTCCAAAAAAATACGAGTGCTATAAAAATCGAAATTCCGTAAGCGATCATTACCACCGTTTGAGGAAGTTTCAAATGGGTCAAGAAAAAGCGCTCATGCAACATGAAAAAATCATCGAATAATAACATCAGCGTAATTGCGCCCCACACACTGAAAAATAAAACCCATCTGCCTGGCTCCCCTAACCGGTTCAAAATTACAACACAAAAGAAGCATATTGTCGCGGTGGCAGACCACAAAAGCGCGCCGATATTCGAAAGCACACCCGCGTAGAAATTCGTCCCGGTAATCGCGGCAGGATCGCGGGTAAAAAATGAAATCGGGTCACCCGTCCAACTGCTGGCGACAACGATCAGTACTAACATGCCCAATGAGGGCAGATATATCCATAAAAGCAAAATCCAAACCCTGCTAACCTGATCAGATATCGTTCTCAAACCCTTCATTGTTGAATCCTTTTCTCCCATCAAGCGATTAGATCGATGAATATCCTTGAGGGGAGATTATACACAAAAAACGACCTCAACAACTCAATTGATAATGATCAGATTTTAGGGTATGCGGCGTGCTCCGCGCGCCGCATACCCTAAAATCTGGGAGCCACCCCAGCGATTTCCTGGAGAAACTGATCCAATTTATATACAATCTTTGGTAAAATCAATCTCCCAGCAATAGTTCTGAGGATTAGCTATGAGCAAGATCACACATGTCGTCAAACGCAGCGGCGCAATCGTTCCCTTCGTTCCCGAGCGTATCATCAACGCCATTTACCGTGCCGTTGTATCGGTTGGTGGCAGAGACCGAGAGATCGCTGTCAAGTTGGGTCAGCAAGTCGTTAAGATTTTGGAAGACACCTGTCCGCCGGACCACAATCCACATATCGAGGAGATCCAGGATGTGGTCGAAAGAGTACTCATCGAAAATGGGCATGCTAAAGAGGCCAAGCATTACATCCTTTACCGTGACGAGCGCACACGCCGACGAGCCGAAGGCGCAGACAGGCGTTCAAAACCATCAGGGAATATCCCTTGGGCGAAAATCTGGTATGTGCTCAATTGGGCCGCAGAACACAAAGTCAATACCATCGAAAAACTGAACAATCGCGTTGCAAAGGGTGAATTTCCTGCCATCGTAAACGAATCAGAAAGTGCCTATCTCCTCGACGTCGAGAATGCCACCGAACACGTAGCCGAACGCGGTCAGGATCTTAAGATGGTGGTCATCACCG
This sequence comes from uncultured Anaerolineales bacterium, assembly GCA_964622645.1. Taxonomy (GTDB): domain Bacteria; phylum Chloroflexota; class Anaerolineae; order Anaerolineales; family UBA11858; genus NIOZ-UU35. The sequence goes on along the minus strand of CAZUSV010000255.1, from coordinate 867 downwards.
GGCCTTCGTCTTCAGGAAAGACAACCACTACGATCAAGCTCTCCAAGGGTCTTGAGCAGCGCGGCTTCAAACTAGTCACACTGAATGTGGACAATTATTTCTTCGACCTGGAATTGCACCCCAAAGATGAGTTTGGCGATTATGATTTCGAAACCCCGCAAGCACTCGATCTTCCCCTAATCAATGAGCATCTTGAAAAACTGATTGCAGGCGAAGAGGTTAAGATCCCCTATTACAATTTCAAAACAGGGCAGCGCCAGGATGCAGTCACCCCAATGAAATTGGCTGCTGACGAGATCATCCTGATCGATAGTCTGCATGGGCTGTACCCGGATATGACCCAAGCTATCCCTGCTGAACAGAAATTTTTCTTGTATCTGGAACCGCTTTTACAGATGAAGGACCGCCAGGGAGAATACATCCGTTGGACAGATATCCGGCTGATCCGGCGTATGCTGCGGGATGCCGCTCACCGGGCCTATGATCACAGGAAGACTTTGTTGCACTGGCATTATGTACGCGCCAGCGAAATGCGCAATATCATCCCCTATATCAACACCGCTGACTATCTGATCAATACTGCCATGCCATACGAATTATCGCTTTATAGTCATCAACTGCTTGACATGTTCGCCGAATGGACTCGAGAATTCCAGGATGATCCCCTGCGTGAGGATGCGCTGATGCGCGCCGAACGGGTATCCGATGTCTTAAGCCAAATTACCCCAGTCGATGATGATTCAGCGGTACCCCAGGATTCTGTTCTGCGGGAGTTTATTGGGGGCAGTATTTACGAGTATTAGTACGCTTTAATTAATTCGACAATGTCAACTTCGCGAGAACTTCCGAAAATAGGGGGGGTACGGG
>CAZUSV010000254.1:0-6616 GCA_964622645.1 uncultured Anaerolineales bacterium | reverse complement strand
CAGATGGTTATGCATCCAACGCTGCCTCCGCAGCTGAATTGGCGAAGAAATTTGTTGCTTAGCCATTAGATCAATCACGACAAACAGCGAAAGGGTTTTCTCACGATTCGGAAAACCCTTTCTTCATATTTTCTTATTCATTCTCCGGAAACAGAATAACCAACAATCAACCGGATCAACCCATCCGTAATTTTGAATTGGGTTATACTTGCCTTTTGTTTCCTAAAACAATCTAAATCATCCAATCAATAAAAAATTGAACACAGGAATCGATTATGCCTAACGTAACCGTCGTCTATGGAGAAGAAGAAAAAACTGCCCAGGCAGAAAATGGCAGCCTGCTGGGGGACGTGATCGCAGAAACCGGACTTCCGTTAGAGCAACCTTGCGCCGGACGGGGCACCTGCGGAAAATGTAAAGTCTTGGTAGAAGAGGGCGTGGCTGAACCCGATGAGATCGAGTTCGAAAATCTGACCCCCGGTGAAATCGCCCTAAACAACCGGCTGGCTTGTCGTGCCCGGGTGGAGGGTGACTCCAGAGTGGTGCTGACACCCATCGTAGTGTACTCCAACAAAATCTTCAAGAGCAGTTCGCGGTACAAACGTGAAAGAGATGTTCCTTTAGGCTTGGCCATCGATCTGGGGTCGACAACGGTAGCAGCCTTTCTGACCATGCTCGACAATGGAGAAGTGGCTGCGGGTGGCGGCAGCCTTAATCAGCAAACCGTTTACGGCGCAGATGTAATCTCTCGCCTGAATGCCGCCCTCACGGACAACACCCACGCCGAACGTTTGCACAGACTGGCGCTGGCTTCTATCAATCAGGCGGTGGATTCCTTGAAACTGTCTCAACGCATTCGAGAACGCATCGAGCGCGTGACCATCGTTGGCAATGTTGCCATGCACCATTTGCTGGCTAAACTGCCTTTGGATTCGCTGGCGGTGATGCCCTTCCAACCTTTTGAAGCCGCTTCAATTCTAGATGCAACGCACTTGATGGGCGGCATTTTCCCTGAAGGTGCAATTGCATCGCTGCCTCCCATGGTTGGTGGCTTTGTCGGCTCCGACGCATTAGCCTGCCTGGCATATTTCAATTTCGACAATCCCCCCGGCCCGATAGCAGCCATTGACCTGGGGACGAACGGCGAAGTGATGGTAACCGACGGCGAAAACATCTTGACCGCATCAACCGCAGCCGGGCCAGCTTTCGAAGGTGTAAATATCTCGTGTGGGACGCGCGCCATTGACGGGGCTATCGTCGATATGAACATCGAAGACAATGAATTCATCTTCGAAACCATTGCCGATGCTGAGCCCATCGGCCTTACCGGGTCGGGTTTGCTCAGTACAGTCTACAAATTCTGTCAAGTAAGATTGGTCGCAGACAGCGGCCGCATATTGCCCGATGGTCACGGATTCGAAAATCTTATTGGGGAAAACGAATACGGTACCCGCCAGATCCGATTGACATCGGATGGAAAGCTCAACCTAACCCAACATGATGTACGCGAACTACAAAAGGCAAAGGGCGCTATCCGGGCGGCTATCGACGTGTTGATGATGCAATTAAATCTGACACCCGAGGATTTGCAAAAAGTTATCCTGACCGGTTCATTCGGCGGTCAGGTCGATATTGATGCAATCATCGAGATCGGCATGATTCCCCCCGTTCGGCAAGATGTCGTGGAAACGGCGGCAAATGGCGCTGGGTTCGGCGCGGCAATGTTCCTCAGCGATGAGGGATTTGCCTTGGGCGAAAGGCTGGCGGTCGAATCTAAGCAAATCGATCTGGATACCGACGCTAATTTCAATAACCTTTATATCGAAGGCATGTATTTGATGCCAAATAAAGATTAGGCATTGGGTATCAGGAATCGGTTTCTTTCCTATACTTTCCCTGTTGGAAATGACTTCAAATCCATCAATAAAAAATTATATTTTGGGCATCGACACCGGTGGCACCTATACCGATGGAGTATTACTCGATGAGAATACCCGCCAGATCGTCGCTACCACCAAAACGCTGACCACGAAACACGATCTCAGCCAATGCATTCTCAAAGCGCTGGATCAACTTTTACCCGATGATCCCAGTCAAATAGGCCTGGTTTCGATATCGACAACGCTGGCCACAAATGCCATCGCTGAAGGGAAAGGGCGTCCCGTGGCGCTTTTTTTGCTGGGATACGATCCAGAATTGGTGAATAAATTCAAACTCGATGGGCACTTCGCCACTTCGAGTTATCACTACTTCCAGGGAGGACATAATCTTCATGGGGAAGAACAGACTCCGTTAGGGGTGGATGCCGTACTCGAACAAGCGCTCACCCTTCAAGAAGATGTAGAAGCCTTCGCGGTCTCAGGGTACTTTAGCCCCTTTAACAGCGATCACGAAGAGCGCTGCTTTGAAGCCATCTCCGATAAAACCGGGCAGCCCGTCGTGTTGGGCCATCAACTCTCCAGCAAACTCAATTCCATCCAACGGGCAGCTACCGCAACGCTCAATGCTTCTCTTTTGTCCCTCATTCAGGAATTTGTATTGGCTATGCGCAGCGCCCTTGATGTACGCCAAATCTCTGCCCCGTTGATGGTCGTGCGCGGCGATGGCGGACTGATGAACGCAGCAACCACCAAGGAACGCCCTGTCGAAACTGTACACTCGGGTCCCGCGGCCAGCGCTATTGGAGCACGTTTCCTGTCGAAACAGGATAAGGCCCTGGTTATTGATATTGGCGGCACCACAACAGATATTGCCATCGTCGACAACGGGCAGGTCGATGTCCGAGAAGAAGGCACAACTGTCGGCATATTTAATACCGCTGTGCGCGCAGCAAACGTGCGCTCGATTGGCTTGGGCGGTGACAGCCAAATTAGCTTTGACATTGAAAATCGTCTGACTGTGGGACCCAATCGGGTAACGCCAATTTGTTATCTAGCGTATACATTTCCCTCGGTTGCAAAACAAATTCGAGCGTTGCCTCATCGGGAATACAAGCGCCTTTCTCCAGATCATATTGAATACTGGTTCTTACAACGTGAGCCCAAGCGATCAATTCGAAATGATCTCGGCAAAGAAGTGGTTAAAATGCTCCGGGAACGGCCAATGCCATTACCTGAAATACTCGAACGAATGGGGCTATTTCACCCGCTTCAGTTTGGCGGTCAGGCCCTCCTTCAAGAGGAAATCATTGGGCGAGCCGCGTTGACCCCCACCGATTTGCTGCACCTGACCGGTGAATATGCCCCCTGGGATCGAGAGGCTGCTCGAATTTCTGCTGATTATATTGGCAAGATCATTGGCAAAAATGTCGGTGACCTCATCGAGAATGTGATGACGCTCATCGCTGAGAGGATTGCCGCCGAAGTTGTCTCTTTCATAAGCGGGAAAAGCTTACTGCGCGCTCCGACTTATGCCAAACCTGATGACCTGGGATTATGGCTTTTCGAAGAAAACCTTTATCAACAACACCCCTTCCTGGGAGCGACCATCTCACTGAAAGTTCCTATCATCGGCATCGGCGCACCGGCCAAGATCTTTTTGCCGCGCGTTGCAGAAATATTGCATACCGAGCTGATCACTCCGGAAAATTTCCAGGTGGCCAATGCGGTTGGTGCGGTATCAGGCAGCGTCATCGCCATCCAGGAAGCCTGGATAATTCCGCAATTAAGCGGCATGAATGTGGTCGGATATTATGTGCAATCGGGGGATGAGCGTAGAAGATTTTCCAAGGATATTGAAGCGATTTCCTTCGCCGAAAAGGTAGCCGGAGAGCAGGCAATAGAGGAGGCGTTGAAAGCTGGAACGAAGAACCCCCTATTGACCATCGAACAACTTCATGATGGCGCGGAGAGTAAACGCATCCGGACCCGGGCAATTGGCAATCCGGAGTTGGGGTAATTACTCTACAAACCGGTATCCCCGTCCCGGCACAGTGATGACGAATGTAGGCTCTGAGGGGTTGGGTTCAATCTTGACCCGTAAACGACGCACTAACTGAGCCAGGCTGTCATCGCGGACGCCCCGCTCGTAAATCTCATCTTCAGGCCAGACGGCGCCAATGAGATCGTCTTTTTCACAAACCTGATTGGGATGGGCTCGCAAATACTCGAGCAGCAGGTGTTCTTTTGCTGTTAGCTGGGCAAGGTCAATTTCTTTGGGGGCAAAGCCAGCCATCAAAAGCGGCAAGCCCGCCAAACCAGATTCTTGTAATGCTTCTTCAGAAGGAGAATCTTTCCAAAACTCTTCAACACGTTTTCGAACGGCTATGTGTTCAGCAACAGCGTTCAAATATGTCCCTGAAGCATACGCTTCACAAACGGCCCTCAAGAATGAAGGATATCCCCAAGTCAAACGGAACATTTCATTCGCGATTTCATCTCCCCATTGCAAATTCTTCCGTTGAGCATATCGATCTACATTCCAGCGCGCATCGCTCTCGCTCAAGGGGCCGAGCCAAATCGTATTGGCGTAGAATAGTTCGGCCAATTCATCATGCGGATCAAGCGGTTTCCTCGAAGCAATCACATAAGTCAGTTGATATTTATTAGTATCACGCAAAGAACGCAATCCACCCGAAACCGCAGCCACCAAGGCTTCATCGAGCGCTTCGAAGCGATCCAGGAATATCGTCAGCGTATTTTCTGATTCTGAAAGACGCCTTTGTACGACTGTACTCAGTATTGAAAAGGCACTCGGCCCCTGATCATCATTTTCCATAGAATTCAGAATCAACAGAAAGAAAGCTTCAGGTGTGGGCTCGAACAGCCGGTTACAATCCACAAAAACGGTTGGGTGTGGGAACTTATCCTGGCGATTGGCAATAAACCCCATCAAATTACTTTTACCAGCACCACTCAATCCCAAAATCATCACACATTCGCCAGCTTGTGTCGCCGAGATTATTTTGTGAAATTCATCTTCCCGATAGGTTGGGGGATATTTATGCCATATATTCATAAAATCATTCCAATCATCTGAGCTTAGAAGTCCGTCTCACAAGAAATTAAAATTATTGTCATTGCGAGCCCCGAGCTTTGCACTCCTTCGTCGGGGGCGAAGCAATCCACGCCTGATGCTCCGCTCGCCAACGGCGCGTCTCGCCACAGGCGCAGTTAATGTAGTTATTTGTGAGGCGATCCAATTCGATGTTATAAGTGTAGTAGAAATAGTACCAAAGCGCAAACATTCACAAGTATAATGAATGTACCAAGACTCTAATACTATTCAAATTTGGTTTTTTCATATAAAATTTGTACGAGTTTTATTAATCACCCAATATAATTTATGGGCACGGCTGTCTCACAACTGGAACATTGGTTATGATCAATATCAATTTCATTCCAAAGGGCCCGAGAACTTTCCGACGATATTTGATAACTGCCATGTTTTCATTTATGATGATATTTCTGTTGGCACCCGCCGTCCAGGCATCGGATGAAGCCCCTGCTCCCGCTGAAACTACCGCTCCCGAAGAATCAACCACCGAGACAAGCTCTGAAGAACAATCTCAATCCAGTGAAGAGGGGCAATCTGAAGAGAATGGAAGCTCATCTTCCACGGACACTGATCCTGCTGAAGCGAATGAAAATCCAACCGAAGTTGTTGATGAGCCTGTTTCAACTGAAAATGAAGAATCTGATGAGGTCGAAAACTCTGAAGAATCAGCTGAAGCAAATGAGGATTCACCCGAAGTCGTTAATGAGTCAGCACCCCCTGAAAATGCAGAACCTGAACAGGTAGAGATTGTTGAAGAACCGGAAGAACCAACCAATCCTGAGACAGCAGCTCCTGTCGAAACAGAGGACGAAGAAGAGGAACAACCAGCCCAACCCAGTGATCCCTATTTCTTTGTGGGGGGCACCAAACACAGTTTCTTGCCGAGTTCGGGCAGCTGCGAAGGGGTCGATAATTGCACAACTTCAACGACGCCAATTTCGGATGCACTATCAGCCGTTTCTGGGGGAATGACACCCGACGATAACACAATCTATGTTGAAGGGGGCATTTTCGAAGAAGATATTCGTATCTCTGAATTCTCGGATCTGACTTTTCAAGGATCAGCAAATGACCAGCCCTCGGTTTTAGCCGGAAATGTCGAAATCAACAATTCGCACAATATCAGTTTGCTGCATTTTGTATATGAGGAAATCTTAGGGATAGCCAACTCCTCAGAAATCTCCATCTTAGGGACGGATGCGGACGACGAGATTGAATTGGAATTACAAGGCAATGTAGAGAATTTGAGCGTCGATGGCGGCGAGGGAGATGACAGCATCACCCTAAACCTCGAAGCAGAAAACGGCAGTGTTACCGTAACGGATAGTGGTGAGCACTCAAACGACAGCCTTGTAATTCGCCAGGACGATGATACCCAAATTTCAGAGGGACAGGTATCCAGCGAACATGAGACCGTCAGTTATGATGACACTATTGAAAACCTGGAGGTCGACTCACAAGAAGATATCGACGTTCAGGGGGATACAACAATAGCAGATAAACTTACCCTCACAGGGAAAAATCTCAATATTGAGGCTGACCTTTCCGCCAAAGAGATCTCTCTCCGCAGTCTGGTGACAACCTATGTCAGCGGCTCGTTATATGCTGCCAACAAGGAGGT
>CAZUSV010000253.1:0-6672 GCA_964622645.1 uncultured Anaerolineales bacterium | reverse complement strand
CACGCCCCATACCCCCAAATCTGGACATTACCACGGGAATTCCTGGAGACCCTGTTATTGGGGTGTTGGATTCTATTGGGATTGATATGGTTTTCGTGGGAGCGTGACATGCGAAAAAACAACTCTAACTACGAAACTGCTTGTACAGTGGGTGTCATCCAACTCGAGGGTAGGATGCTCTTCTTCAAGAACCGGGATTTGGAACATCAATACCATGTCAATAAACTCACCGTTTACCATTCGACGCCAGAAATCCAGGCCTTGAAAGGTGTCAATCTCAAGACAGGAGCACTCGAGGGCGTGGCATTTGGGGTCAATCGTCATAAGGTCTGCGTGGCCAATACGCATGTGCAGTCAACCGCCGATGTGACCTATGACGTTCTCTGTGAGCGGTTGCTATCTCTTGTGCAGGCGAAAAGTGATCTTCCACAGATCGTCAAGGATTTTATGGGAGAGAATGCTGTTCAGGGAGGGCGCATCCTGGTTTCTGCGCCTGGGTGGGCATACCTCATCGAAGTGTATGGGAAAACCTTCCAGATGCGAGAAGTTGAGGGCAGCATCGCCGTCACAAATGATTTCTCGCTTATCTCACACCAGGCAGACAGGCCCAAGATACGCGCAGAAAGCTCTCTCAAGCGGCTCGAAGTCGCCAATGGCATGATCGGGGATATTTCCAATATTGGATCGCTCAAAAGCATGTTGCGTTCGCATATACCCGAGAAAGGCGAACTTTCGATTTGTAATCACCAAGAAGGAGGCGGCGGCACAGAGAGCAGCCATATTATCCATATTCAAGGAAACTATATTGGGTGGTCATCTTTGTCAGGATATCCCTGTGAGAACGACTATCGCACTGTGCAATTATTCCATTCGTAGATGAACAAGATTCTGCACCTGAATTTTCCGCAGAGCAGACAAAGCTGGCTGCGTTGATTGGTATTCCTGAAATTCTCTGCGCTCTCTGCGAACTCCGCGGTTATTTAATGCCGTCAGGATAAACTCGAAAAAATGTAATAGTCAGAAGTATGTTGAACAGATCAGCCCCCCTAACCCCCCCGCCTGTGGCGTTGGGGGGAACTGAAGTGTGATTCTCCCCCCAGAATTGGGGGGCGGGGGGGCAGATGTGAAACAAACTTCCATTTGGTGATTTGTTCAAGCTACTGTTGACCAATATAATAAACTCGAAAAACTTGCATTATTCGCATCATAATGGTCAAATTGGTGTTATAAGTGGAGCCAAAGAATTCTTATTTTTATTGAAAGGAACAAAAAAATGAATATCGCACTTTGGATTTTGCAAGCATTATTGGGGGTCTATTTTACATTTGTTGGGGTGACTCATTTCATCCTGCCCCCGGGTCTACCAGCCCCAATGAGTTGGATGTATGAACTCACACCAACGCTGCATGTCATCAGCGGTACAGCAGAGATCCTTGGCGGATTGGGACTGATCCTGCCTGGTCTAACGAAAATCCAGACTCGCCTGACCCCACTTGCTGGAGCTGGATTGGCCCTGGTGATGGTTGGCGCGCTGACCTGGCATGTGCAACGTGGTGAAGTGCAGAACATCGTTCTGAACATCATCCTGGCAGTTCTGGTTGGCTTCGTCGCCTATGGCCGTTGGCGGCTCAGTCCCCTGGCAGACCGCAATGTAGCCTGACAGGGTAAATGTGTTCCTTGGCTGAGCAGTAACAAGAATAGATATAATTACGGTGGTGATTTGTTATTCACCACCGTAATTTGTTATTATGGCAGATGGATTTTTCTCGGTGTTCGCAAGGTATAGAGCTGTTATGGCAGATAATAATGTTTTTACCACTTCGAATATGCGCTTCAGCTTAGATCTACCTGAATGGGCGGTAGTTGAGTTGAATAAGCTACCCGCCTTTATGCCTACGCATGAAGAACGCATGGCGGCGGTAATCGAATTCTCGCGCCTGAATTTCCAACAAAATACCGGTGGCCCCTTTGCAGCAGGGGTCTTCGAGCGCGATACAGGTAAGCTTATCGTAATTGGCGTCAACCGGGTGGTGCCATTCAATTGTTCCTCAGCGCATGCCGAAGTGATGGCCATCTCATTGGCGCAGAAGCGCCTTGGGACTTACGACTTGGGAGCACCAGGCCTGGAGGCACATCAGATTGTCGTCAACTGGCGTCCTTGCGCGATGTGTTTTGGTGCGGTGCTATGGTCGGGAGTGCGTTCGCTGGTCATTGCCGGGGAGGGCCCAGAATTGGAACAAATTACTGGCTTTGATGAGGGGCCTGTCACCCCGCAATGGAGAGAAGAGTTAGCCAGCCGCGGCATTGGCCTGGTCGAAGATGTATTGCGCGATGAAGCACTCAATGCCTACCGTGAATTTGCGGCTAGCCAGCATTTCGTATACAACGCCCGACTCGGTCAAGAAAAATAGCAATGGAGATTTATTATGAGCACGGAGCGTAATGATAACGGTCAACCTAAAAGTTTCATTCAACGAAAACCTGAAGTATTTGCTACGATCGTGGTAGCTGTAATTGGATTGATTGGTACGGTGACCGTTGCTTTATTTGGGTTTTTAGGCACCGTTGCGGAAATCGAAAAACCTTTGGAAATAACTCAAACTGCAGAGTCAAGACTAACTCAAGCAATTTCCTTGATAACACCGACACCAGAATCATCTCCAACGGAAACACCCGCTGCCATTGCCGTTGAAACTGTATTATCTTCTCCATCGCTGGCTGCTGGCGACTCGATCGCAGTGGACGAACCAGCCCAGGTTTCAGCGATGTCTTATTGTGTGCTCCCAACTGTACGATTGCCTTATCGAATTGGTCAGGGGATTGATGCACAGGAAGTACCTTCTACAGTATTACAGGCATATCAAAATGGAGAATTTATGTCGTGGGAATGGGCTCCGGATTACGCCCGTTCCAATACCATTGATGTGCAGTTGGCAATTTCCAGCACTGCAGATTCGGGCTGGATGCAAATCGGCAATACGTTTTTTGTGTCTGTTTCTGTTGAAGATGTGCCTGAACATGTCGACACAGTCAGTGCTGAAGCGCCTGGCTGTGGAGGGGGTGAATATCGATCTGCAAGCGATGAGATCTATCTAACCTCAAGTTTTCGCGCTTACGATGTGAATATAGCTTTCCCTGAATTTGATTTCTATTCTTTGCAGCCGGGTGAGTTTGAAGCTTTTTGGATAGATTTCAAGTGCAGTGATCCCGGAATTTACCGGGTGGAAATTGAGATTCCTTATGAATACTTCGCTGAAAGCGGAGTGATACGCTGGTCGAATCGCTTTATTTGTCCCAATTCCGTCACTGATTGGCTTCTAGTAAGTGATGAATATTGGTGGCTCGTGGATGGCGAGATAAACGCAATAGAATCGCGGGGTAACTATATGTGGAATGGTGATGAGCTCATTCCCTCCCCCTAAATACCAATCGTTTTCAAGCTCCATTGTGGAGACCGAATACAAACTGAGTACAGCGCAAAAGTGTCGGTGGCCTTAGCAAATACCTTCCGAGATTTGTCATTCCGATGAGCCCTGCGTTCTTTGCAGGGTGAAGAGGAATCCCTGATAAGTTATTCCTTGGTCGCAAAGAGACGCTCCCGCGCAATGACAACACTGCTGTGGAGAAGCGCTCAGAGCGGTTTTTTCTATACCTTAGCGACATTTTTTGCGGCACACTCATCATAGGGTCTTTGAGATTTCCCGTGGAGCTCGGTCGCGCCCTAGGCGTGTCCGACCCATTTATGGTGAAATTATACAACTCCCCCAGGGATTTCTTAAAATTTTTAGGTGTCATTGCGAGGAGCCGCTTTTTGGGGACGAAGCAATCTCTCGCTCTGCGAGGAGATTGGCACACTCCGCTGTGCTTCGTTCGCAATGACACATGAAACGCGACTTTAAGAAAGCCGTGAGATTTTGCTTGATTTTTATGATATTTTATGCAATAATTTAGATACCCACTGCAGGGTGCCCCCCTCACTCTGTGGTGGGCTTTTGTTTTACTGTCCAACACGCTGTAGAGTCACTCGGAATGACACTCCTGAAAGTTTTTTTTCTGGGTGAAGAGGTAACGAATTCCCATTTTGCGTACCATAAGTCATTAAGAAATATTTGTGCGATGGAGGATGTTTTGTGAACACATTACTTCTCATCGGGATCGCAATTCTCGGTGGTGTAGCCGTGACCTTGCAAGGTCAATTCATGGGGATTATGGAGCAGAACTTCGGGTCTAAGGGTAGTGTTTTTATCACCTATGCCAGTGGCGGTTTGATCGTAATCTTGTTTACTCTCATCAGTGGAGTAAACCTGGAAAATTGGCGTAGAATTCCCTGGTATGCATACTGTGCTGGAATTTTGGGACTTGTGATCGTCAGTTCTATAGGTTTTGTGATTCCCAGGCTCGGTGTTGCGGGTGGGTTCATGCTGATCGTTACTTCTCAGTTCGTGTTGGCTGCCCTGATTGACCATTTTGGCTGGTTCCAGGCTATGGTGCGTCCGCTGGACTTGCCGCGCTTGATGGGTTTAGGTTTAATGATGGTTGGCGTGTGGTTGGTAAAAAGATAGATTGTTCCCTCCATTGAGATGCCTTGATAAGGATTTGGTGATGAAGAACCAAGGGATAATTTATACAATCGCCCGGCTAGTTGTGATCATCCTGCTTGTTGAGTTGGCCATTCTCGGGCTCATGGGGTTGATCTATTGGTTGGCAGGATGGACTTCTGCAGAGCAATACGCCAATGGGTTGATGTGGGTGGGCTTGATTTCGATTGGCATTGGTTTGATGAGTGTCCAGGGACAGTGGGGTAGCACGCGCAGTTTCGATTTCCAATACAGCGCTTCGGTTATCGATCAGGATCGCTGGAAGTTGGTCAAATCCTATTTGACTGAGGGGTTGCAGGTATTGGGGATGATGTTTGTGCTGTTGATTATCGGCGTGATCAACCTGGGTTTGTGGTGGTTGCTAAGCTGATTTCCGAAATATGCTGAACAAGGCCACAACTCCATAACCAACTAAGATAACTCCAGCCATGCGGTTGACCCACACAAGCGCATGCGTATTAAATTTATCTCGTAATAAACTGACTACACCACTGAGGGTCAGCCACCAGGCTGCCGAGCCGAGGAAAACGCCTGAAACTAAGGAGATCGCAGAAGCATAGCCAGCGCTGCTATGATTGCTTACCAACCCCAAACCAGCGAAGATGGCCACAAAGGATAGGATCGTCACCGGATTGGTCAAAGTCAAGAATACGGTTGAAAGATATGCTCCCCATAATCCGCTGTTCTCTACTTCAAGATTCATCTCCATCGGCTTAGATTTAGATGTCTTTATCCCTAAATAGCAAAGGTAAATCCCTCCGATAAATGCTAACCAGTTTCTCTGCTCGATTAATAAATCTGAGATAAAAGTCAGACCGAACCCAGCCACCAAGCCATAGAATCCATCTGCTGTCGCAGCACCCAACCCAGACACCAGTCCGGACGTCCGCCCCTCGTTGAGTGTCCGCCGGATGCAGAGTACCCCGATCGGGCCGACCGGCGCGGCAATCGAAAATCCAAGTACCAGACCTTTGAAGAAGAGATTAGAATCCATGCTGGTATCGTAGCCGAAATTCTGGAATCTGGCTATAACAAGGGGTCTCTGGGAATTCTGTGGTAATGTCCAGATTTGGGGGTATGCGGCGTGCGTAGCACACCGCATACCCCCAGATCTGGGAGCTAACCCAGCGATTCCTAGAGAGCCGTAAGAAGAGGTAAACATGGCATCCGTAGAAGAAGTTCTTGAAATGTTGAAAGCAAAGGCAAAATCGAACCAGTTGGAAGGTATGGCCAAGTTTGGCATTGTCACCGAGCAACGCATGGGGGTTTCCGTGCCTGAGATGCGCAAGATTGCGAAAGAATTGGGTAAGGATCACCAGTTAGCGCTGGCGTTGTGGGAGACAGGTATCCTGGAAGCGCGCATCGTAGCTGGGATGGTTGGCAAACCGGACAAACTCACCGAAGAGCAGATGGAAGCCTGGGTGGTGGGGATCAACTCCTGGGATGTCTGCGACCAGGTCTGCATGAACTTATTCGAGAAATCTGCCCTTGTACAACGCAAGATCTTCGAATGGTCCCAGCGTGAGGAAGAATTCGTCAAACGGGCAGCATTTGCCCTGATCGCCTGTTTGGCGTGGCACGATAAAGAGGCTGGCGATGAAGCGTTCATGCAATATTTCCCGTTGATCCGACGGGAAGCCATAGACCCGCGCAACTTCGTCAAGAAAGCCGTCAATTGGGCCCTGCGCAACATCGGTAAGCGCAACTTGAATCTCAACCAGGCCGCGCTGGCTTGTGCCAGGGAGATCCGAGAAATTGATGATAGAACTGCTCGTTGGGTGGCAAACAATGCCATCCGGGAATTGGAGAGCGAGAAGGTTCAGGAACGGCTCAGAAACAAAGCTCAGAAACTCGCCACTAGCAAACCCAAGTAGTTCGACAATGTCAACTCCGCGAGAACTTCCGAAAACAGGGGGTTCCCGGGGGGTTAAGCACCCCCCGCACCCCCCAAATTAATGGGACATGTAAGAAAATTACAATTTTTAAAGTTGGTTTATTTTATAATTTTTTATTAGTTGTAATTTTCTTTTTTTTTGCATTTGGGTTTAGATTTGGATTTGGTTTAGTTTTAGAT
>CAZUSV010000252.1:0-6747 GCA_964622645.1 uncultured Anaerolineales bacterium | reverse complement strand
AGTGGCAAAAGCATTCTTCTGGAAATCCCTGGGGTCTTTTCAGACAGTTTCTTAGCGAGAGCACAATTTATAGCAGGATCGTTTATTGCAACTTCACCATATACTGAGCACATATGATCTTAGTCGTTACCTACACTGAAGGCTTGACAAATATGATGTAAAAACATATTATATTGTTAGTACTTATAATATGTATAATATAGAGGTGAAAGATGAGCACAGTGATGATTGGCATTGCCGAAGCCAGTCGAAAGCTTTCTCAACTCATCAACCAGGCTGCCTATGGAAAAGATATCGTTATTTTGACCTCGCGGGAGACACCCAAGGCAGTCATGCTTGGTATTGAAGCTTTTCAGGAATTGATCGGAGTGCGGGAATATGCCCAAAGGGGGTTGATGCCATTGAATGATTTTCAGCGGCAGTTTCGCCAGGTTCTGGAAGATGCCGGGTATGAAACAACGGATCAGATCGTCGACCTGGTACGCAATGTCAAGCATGAGATGGTTGAAGAGCGGGGGTAACCACCGATCATGCGTTTGTTTCTGGATACGAATGTCTACATCATTGGTGCAGCTTACCCAGAGAGTGCAGAAGCTTCTATCCTCCAATGGGTCGGCTGGGATGGTGATCATACTGGCTCGATTGAAGTCATCGTTTCTCAAGAACTGATTATTCAGATCACTCGGGTGGCGCGTCGCCTTAGCAGCAAAGACTGGGCTGGCGAAATTTTGGGACGAATCTGGCAGAACTTATCGATATGGTATGTTCTTATCGATTACCCTGAGCGTGAGTGGCTCAAAGCAACTAATTTGGTTCACAGGGAAGATGTAGATATCTATCTTACTGCCTGGAATGGAGGTGCCGAATTCTTCATTTCCTCCAACTACGAATTGATTCGTTCCCTGTCGGAAATCACTGGCGAATTCGAATGCATGATCCCAAATGAATTCGTCAGCAAATACTTATCTTGACGTTCCCGTGTTAAAATCAAGCCATGATCCTGCCCACTGACCCCAATGGGGAAAATGATCATCGAGAGCAAAAGCCCAGGTCGCGCCCTCGCTCCCGGCGGATCACACTTTCTCCTGTTACATTTGTCCTCTTTGTGACCATCAATATGATCATATTGATGGTGCTGGCCTGGCCGATTTTGAGTGCGCGATTGGGCTTCTCGGAAGGACTGCCATGGGGAGAACAAGCTGCTATCGAAGCGACTGCTTCCCTGGATGTGTTTGAAGTCTTTACAGAGACGCCAGTTCCCACACGCACCCCTGTACCCCCTGAGGAAGCTGGATTGTTGATCCTCTCGATGCAAGAGGGCCTGGATACGCATCTCTTTGCTTATAACCCTATCGATCCTTTCGGAGCAGGGGACATCGTTCCCCTCTCCCGGCTGACCGATGGCCCCTGGCACGATATCACCCCCGCACTCAGCCCTGATGGGCACCGTCTGGCCTTTGCATCCACCCGAGATGGCGACTGGCAAATCTATATCTGGGATCTGGAAAGCGGAGCGATCACCCATGTGACTGACACTCCGGGGTACAAGGCCTCCCCAACCTGGTCGCCGGATGGCATGTGGCTGGCCTATGAGCGTTATTTCGACAACAATTTGGAGATCTATATCCAGCAGGCTGAGCTGGGCGCTGAAGCCATCCGCCTGACCGGTGACCTGGCTGCTGATTTCTCGCCGGCCTGGTCGCCTGGTGGACGGCAGATTGCCTTTATCTCTACCAGTGGCGGACGCGAAGGAGTTTGGCTGGCTGACCTGGATAAGAGTGGAGAAGATCGCATCATGCCCCTTGAGCATACTGGTGAGGCCAGAGCCGCCCACCCGGCCTGGTCCCCCGATGGGCGCTATCTGGCCTGGGGAGCGGTCATGGAAGATGGCTGGCACAAGATCTATTTCTGGGATAGCACCATGCCGGCGCAAGCGCCGCAAGAGCTTGGGGTTGGCGATCACCCGGTGTGGAGTCGCGATGGCCGCATCCTGTACACCACGCTGGAAACTCCTTTCCAAACCTATCTGACAGCAATGATTGTCGAGCAACCTGACCTGGTCTGGCTGCCACCCATGGCGATGCCAGGGGTGGTAGAAGACCTGGCCTGGGTCAATTACTCCGTGAATGACTTGCTGCCAGAGGTCATCAGCCCCTCACCGACTCCGCTCTGGGATCCCAATATGAATCTCGACCCCGAGGTGCCAGGCGGACGTTGGGGATTGGTCGAGCTTCAGGGTGTCGATGCGCCCTACCCTCAACTGCACGATCGTGTCGACGAAGCCTTCGATGCCTTGCGTGTAAAGCTAGCTGAACAGGCTGGCTGGGATGCTTTAGCGACACTTGAAAACGCCTACGTGCCGCTGACCACCGCACTCGCTCCTGGTTTGCAAGGGGATTGGCTGTATACCGGGCGCGCTTTCAGTGTGAACACATTGCCTGTTAATGCTGGCTGGATGGTGGTAGTGCGTGAAGATTATGGCCATGATACCTATTGGCGCATCTACCTGCGTGAGCGATTTCAGGATGGTGCCAAAGGACGCCCGTTGCGGGTGCTGCCTTGGGATTTCAACGCCCGTTATCGGGCCGAAACCGGTCCCTACGAGCAAGGTGGTGCCGTCGCTCCAGGAGTCCCGCCCGGTTATTGGATCGATATGACCCAATTGGCGGCAGCTTATGGCTGGCAGCGTTTGCACTCGCAGTTGACCTGGCGGTCGGTTATATCGGCGGCGCGCTTCAATGAGTTTGTGCGCACTGACGATCTAGAATGGATCACCGCCATGTTGGAGCTATACCCCTCTGAAGTGCTGCTTTCACCAACGCCGATTCCCACAGCGACTCAAACGCCTACCCCCACGGATACACCCACCATCACGCTGACTCCAACCATCACCCAGACGCCGACTGTCACGCTGACCGGCCAGCCCACAGCAACAATCACGCTCACACCGACGATCACCTCCACCCCGACAGCCACAGACACAACGCATCCCAAGCCAACGCCATGATGTTATCAAAGCCACCTATAACGAAAAACACCGAAAAAAGGGGATACCAGGGGTGCGGAGCACCCCTGGTATCCCCTTTTTTCGGATTAATTTGTGCTGTGTTGTTGGCTGGATGTGCCTTGTCAGAAGATATAAATAAGACTGGTGAGGAAGCAGGAATCACTCAGGGGACAGAATCCACCCAACCCTCGGCTACCGTACCTCCCACTCAGGTGGTTGCCTCACTCGAAGCGGATACTGTTCCCGAAGCGGATTCCCCAATCCCAACCCCTGTGCCCGATCCCCTGGTGATAGATTTTCCTGAACCCGAACCTCCACCAGTTTCTGCCTGGCGGCCGCCTTTGTACGCTATTCCCTGGGCGCCAACGCCTTACGATCATTTCTACTTCGCCCGTCCTATTGCGGCTGACGAAATCAACTGGCCTGCAGCAGATTATCGTTATGGCGGTGTGTTCTTTGAAAATGTCGTTCATACGGGAGTGGATATTCCGGCACCCTTAGGAACACCAGTGTTGGCAGCTGCCGATGGTAAAGTGGTTTGGGCAGGCTACGGATTATATGGTGGTGTGCCTGGCGATCTCAGCGACCCCTATGGCAAAGCAGTGATGATCCGGCATGATTTTGGCTACCAAGGCAAACGGCTTTTCACTGTGTATGGCCATTTGGAAGAAATCTTTGTGCCGCGTGGACAATATGTCTCTGCTGGAGATTTACTGGGGCTGGTGGGCGATACCGGCTTTGTTACCGGTCCACATCTGCACATGGAGGTTCGTTGGGGTGATTGGGGATTTTTCGATACACTCAATCCAGAGTTATGGCTTGTTCCTCCCCAAGGGTGGGGTATACTGGTTGCCCGTATGATACGGACGGGCGGTGGTGACCTGCGTGAACATTATGTGCGCATCACGTCTATATACACGGGTCAGGAGTGGCAGGCTAGGACCTATGCCACTGGTGCCATTAACAAAGACCCATATTATCTGGAAAATTTGGTGGTCAGTGACCTACCAGCCGGTTTGTATGAGATCTCGACATCTTATATCGGAAAACTATATACAACGGAGCTTGAGATACATCCAGGCCAGGTGAGTTTCTTGACGTTTCAGGGTCGCGATGGTTTCAATTTCGACCCTCCCACCCCGCCGGGTGAAGATTTTGTGCCCATTGAGATCCCTTGACAATTAGAACATTCGTGCTAAACTTAGGAGAGCGATCAGTGCTTGACCAGAGCAGTTTTGGGGTCGAGCATTTATGATGAATTTATAGATGGCATTTGTTAAAAAGTACTTTTACATGATATCCCGGACGTTGTGGCTTTTACTGAAGCCGCTTTCTTTTGGCGTCCGTATCTTGATGGTTCGAGACCAGAATATACTCTTAGTGAAACATGTCTATCAAGATCAGTGGTTTTTGCCTGGGGGTTTAATTGAACGTGGCGAGACGATCGAAAATGCAGTTCGACGCGAGGCTGCGGAAGAAGTTGGGGCAACTTTGCTTGATTTATCCCTTTTTGGTGTTTATACTCATTTCGAATATGGCAAGAGCGATCATGTGATTGTTTTTTTGTCTGGTGATTTTTCACTAAACGGTCATTCGGATGACGAGATCGAGCGTATGGAGTTCTTTGATCTGAATGCATTGCCTGAGGACGTATCCCCTGGGAGTAGAAAGCAGATCGAGAAATATATGCGTGGTGATATCCCCGCGTTTGGGATGTGGTAGGTTCGGTATTGGATATTAGATATTGATGATCGCATCAATATCTAATATCCAATACCCGGCAATTTTGAATTAGGTTATGTAATAAAAGCAGAGCAAGGAGAAGAAGATGGCGAAAAACGAAGATGGAGCCCGTCAGGCAGCCCTGGACAAGGCCATGGGTGATTTGGAAAAAAGGTATGGTGATGGGACGATCATGAAATTAGGAGATGCAAAGTCATTAGTGGTTGATGTCATCCCTACCGGATCGCTCTCTTTGGACCTGGCCTTAGGAGTGGGTGGTATCCCCCGCGGCCGGGTGACGGAGATCTATGGTCCTGAGTCTTCGGGGAAGACGACCATTTGCCAGCATATTGTCGCCGAAGCGCAAGCCTTGGGTGGCACAGCCGCCTTTGTCGATATGGAGCATGCCCTGGATCCGATGTACGCTGAAAGCTGCGGCGTGGATGTCGATAATTTATTGGTATCTCAGCCAGACACGGGCGAGCAGGCCCTGGAAATTGTAGAAACCTTAGTCCGTTCTGGTGCAGTCGAGGTGGTGGTTATCGACTCAGTTGCTGCCTTGGTTCCGCGCGCTGAGATCGAGGGCGATATGGGCGATGCCCACATGGGTTTGATGGCCCGATTGATGTCCCAGGCCTTGCGCAAGCTTTCAGGCGCCATCAAGCAAACCAATACCGCGGTGATCTTCACCAACCAGTTGCGCCAGAAGATTGGTGTCATGTTTGGAAACCCGGAAACGACGACAGGTGGTCAGGCGCTCAAGTTCTACGCCTCCGTGCGCCTGGATGTGCGCCGAATTCAATCCATCAAAGTGGGATCTGAGATCATTGGAAATCGCACCCGAGTGCGCGTGGTCAAGAATAAGGTTTCGGCGCCATTCCAAACGGCTGAATTCGATATTATGTACAGCGAAGGCGTCTCCAAGATTGGCGAAATTGTTGACCTGGGCACTGAATTGGAAATTATCTCCAAACGCGGTTCCTACTACTCCTATGGAGATCTGCGTCTGGCCCAGGGACGCGAAAACGCCAAGGAATTCTTGCGCGAGAACCCTGATCTGCTCGAAGAGATCGAAGGCCTGATCCGGCAAGAGGCCATAGGGTTGGGATTAGTCCCCGGGCTCGAAGATGATGTAATCGAAGAAGAATAACAAATTCTAGACCCTAAGGGTTTTTCGCAAGACAAGATGATGATAATATTGTCTCTCGAGAAACCCTTAGGGTCTCTTTTATAACAATAAATGCATTGATGAGCCAATCGCGTTTGCTAATCTTCTTGTGTTGTCTTACATTCTTGTCAGCCTGTGGTGGTCAGGAAACGGTTCCCATCCCTACGCTGACGGTGACTGTTTATACACAACCCACTATTGATCCATTGACCAGCCAGCTCCAGGAGACCGAGGTTGCCAAACTGACTGCCGAAAGCCTACCCACACCCACTCCAGCCTGCACGAACGGCCTCGAATTTGTCGAGGATGTGACCATCGAAGATGGCTCTGTGGTGTCCCCCGGTCAGCGCCTGGATAAACGCTGGAAAGTGCTCAATGCGGGTTCATGTAATTGGGGATTAGAATACGAGGTACAACTGATCGCTGGACCCGCTATGGGCGTACCTATTGCCCAGGCGCTATTTCCAGCGATTAGCGGGACAGAAACAGAGATCCGCATGGTTTTTGCTGCCCCTGACGAACCCGGCTCTTACCGCAGCGCCTGGCAGGCCAATGACCCGCAAGGTAATCCCTTCGGTGATCCTTTTTTTATCGATATTGTTGTTTCAGAGGAATAACCCTCTCGCGATTTCTGGGAAGTTTACTGATTTACCACGAAGGGCACAAAGGTTCACGAAGGGAAAAAGCTAGCATTTCCTTCGGCTTTCCAGGAATCAACGGGATAGCGCCCTCAAATCTGTACATATCCACGGGAACCCTTTCTTTCCTTTGTGCTTCTTCGTGTTCTTTGTGGTTTGAAAATCTCTTTGCATTTTTCGGTTACAATCAGGGAGGAGGTTTAGAATGCCCG
>CAZUSV010000251.1:0-6766 GCA_964622645.1 uncultured Anaerolineales bacterium | reverse complement strand
GCATACCAAGCATTCGCAACAACTCGCGACCTTCTTCATCAGTTCTCGCTGATGTGACAATGCTGATTTCCATGCCTCGAACTTTGTCGATTTTGTCGTAATCGATTTCTGGGAAAACGAGTTGTTCCCGTAGACCCAGGGTGTAATTACCACGTCCGTCAAAGGAATTGGGTGAAATCCCACGGAAGTCACGCACTCGCGGCAGGGCAACATTCATCAACCGGTCTAAGAAAGGCCACATGCGATTGCCTCGCAAAGTTACTTTTGTGCCAATTGGGGCCCCTTCGCGCAATTTAAAAGCGGCAATGCTCTTGCGGGCCCGAGTAACGACAGGTTTTTGACCCGTTATCACGGTCATATCGCTCAAGGCACCTTCAAGGGCTTTGGCATTTTCTAAAGCCTCGCCAACACCAATATTGACGACAATTTTTTCAACGCGCGGCACTTCCATAACATTCTCTAAGTTCAATGCCTTCATCAGGGCCGGGGCGATTTCTTGATAACGTTCTTTCATACTCATCGTTTCACTCTCACCGACCTTAGTCAATTAGTGCTTCACAGCGTTTGCAAACGCGATGGGATCCATCCTCATCACGCTGAATACCAACGCGGGTAGGCTCTTTGCAAGAAGGGCATACTAACATCACATTCGAAATATGCATGGGGCCTTCAAACTCGATGATCCCAGGCGAAACACTGCGCCCCTGGGTCTGATACTGACCCTGATGTTTCTTACGAATATTGAGCCCCTGTATTGCAACGCGGCCCCTATCAGGATAAACCTTGATCACTTCGCCACGCTTGCCCTTTTCTTCGGAGCGGCCACTGATGATTTCAACAGTATCGCCTTTTCGAATTTTTACTTTCACTTTTTTGCTCCTACTATACTCTTTGACGCTAGAGAGATTCTGGCGCCAACGATACAATTTTCATATAGCCTTTTTCACGCAGTTCACGAGCGACCGGGCCAAAAATGCGCGTTCCTTTGGGATTCCTGCTCTCACCATCCAGAATGACAGCTGCATTATCATCAAAGCGGATATGGGAACCATCCCCACGGCGCCAGCCCTTCTTGGTGCGTACGATCACAGCGTGCACCACATCACTCTTCTTGACAGAGCCGTGCGGAGTGGCAGATTTGATCGTGCCAACGACCACGTCGCCAACACCAGCATATCGACGCCTTGATCCGCCCAAGACTTTGATCACGAGCAATTCGCGTCCGCCAGTGTTATCGGCAATTTTGAGACGAGATTCTTGCTGGATCATATTTATGCCTCGGCTTCTTCCACTTCAACAGCGGTTTCATCGCTCAGGAGGACCTCTTCCACTACCCAACGCTTGCGGCGTGAGATAGGGCGGCTCTCCACGATGCGCACCTGATCACCAATTTTGGAGCCCATCTCGTCATGGGCCATAAAGCGGTTGCTGTCGGAAACAACTTTTCCATAAAGACGATGACGATAAGTCCGGGTAACTTCGACAACAACCGTCTTCTGCATTTTGTCGCTAACGACGATTCCTGTTAATCGACGGCGGTTATTCATGCTTCACCTTCCATTGCAGCTTCGCTGTCCCGCTCATTGAGAATCGTCATAAAGCGGGCAATCAAGCGGCGGACATACTTTAGTCTTGTGAAATCCACCAACTCACCAGTGGCCTGCTGAAAGCGGAGGTTCATGAGTTCTTCACGCGCCTCATCCATCTGCTCACGGATTTCGTCGGTGGAAAGTTCTCGTACTTCTGCTGCTTTCATACTACTCTCCTGCCACCGAATCACTGGCGATTATTCTGGACTTCACAGACAATTTATATGAGGCTAACTTCAAGGCATGCCTAGCTACATCTTCCGGAATGCCGCCACCAATTTCAAACATAACACGGCCGGGCTTCACGACTGCAGCCCAGTATTCCACTGCCCCTTTACCCTTACCCATACGGCTTTCGGCAGCGCGTTTGGTAATGGGTTTGTCGGGGAAGATGCGAATCCAGACCTTGCCGCGGCGGCGCATTGCGCGCACCATCGCGCGACGGGCAGACTCAATTTGACGAGCAGAAACCCACCCAGGTTCCAGGGCCTGAAGGCCAAAGTCACCAAAATGAATATCTGCTCCTCGCTGAGCTTTTCCTTTCATGCGACCGCGCATCTGCTTTCGATACTTTACACGCTTTGGCATCAACATAGTTGATCACTCTCTCTGTAACTGAGCTAGCATAGCAATTTGCCAGCTTCAGAAAATCTATTCACTAATATAAACGCCTTCAGAAGTTTCAGGCATTTCATCGCTCTCAGGATATACTTCACCCTTATAGATCCACACCTTGACGCCAATTCGCCCGTAGGTGGTACCTGCTTCTGCAACTGCGTAATCAATGTTGGCGCGCAGGGTCTGGCGCGGTACGCGGCCTTCACGCATGTGAATGGTCCGGGCCATCTCTGCCCCACCCAAACGTCCAGCGACTTGAACGCGAATACCTTCAGCGCCCTGGCGCATGGCTTGCCCCATTGCACGCTTCATGGCACGAGAGAAACTGATGCGGCGTTCTAATTGACCGGCAATATTTTCGGCAACCAGGTAAGCGTCCAGATCAGGATTCTCGATCTCTTTGATATCAAGATCGATCTTCATCCCAACCAGGGCTTCCAGATCAGTGCGAGTTTGCTTGACATTGACTCCTTTGCGGCCAATAAATACTCCGGGTTTAGCAGTATGCACAACGACTCTCACCTTGCCTGGATAACGTTCAATTTCCACTTGCGACACGCCGGCGCGCTCGTTAGCTCCGAAGATCATCTCGCGGATGGCGAAATCCTGATGCAGCTGATCAACGTAGTTATCACCTTCGGCGTACCAACGCGCATCCCAAACTCGGTTGATTCCCAAACGAAAACCTATTGGATTAACTTTGCGACCCATAATCTCTCCTGGCGTCTACTTTAATTACCTTCTCGCTCACGAAGAACAACGGTTACATGCGACGAACGACGCAGCCATGGCTTGAAACGACCACGCGCGCCAAACTTGCGCCACTTGCGTGTTGGGCCTTGATCTGCGTAAATGCGATGGATGTACATATCGTTGCGGCTGATGCCGAAGTTTTCTTCACCATTTGCCATAGCAGAAGCAATCAACTTCGACACAGGCTGGGAAGCTTTGTTGGGCATGAAATTCAAAATGTTCAGTGCTTCGAGAACATCTTTTCCACGCACAAGATCGACAACCAATCGCACTTTCTGCGGAGAAATCTGGATATTGCTTACATGAGCACGTATATCTTGCGTCATGACTCTTATCCTCTCCGTTTCTTCTCGGCCACATGCCCGCGGTATGTTCGGGTGTGAGCAAATTCGCCCAGGCGATGACCAACCATATTCTCGGTGATGTAAATGGGAATATGTCGGCGACCATCATGCACAGCAATTGTGTGACCGACCATCTGAGGGAAGATCACACTAGCCCTGCTCCAGGTACGAATGACTTTCTTGTCGCCACTTTCATTCATGGCTTCAACTTTATTCAACAGCTTCGGGCTAATGTAAGGCCCTTTCTTAAGTGATCGTGACATAATTTCTAGTCTCCTGGTCGGGCAGTCATTCGTCTGGTAGTCTGGTATCCTTTCAGATTTGCGACGGTCAGACTAACCGACTACATGACCATCTGACTACTAGCGACGCTTCCTACCGGCACGACGGTCACGAATAATAAACTTGTCCGTCTGTTTATTACGGCGGGTTTTCTTACCGAGCGTCTTCTTGCCCCAAGGGCTTTTCGGGCTAGGCATACCAATGGGAGAACGACCTTCACCACCACCATGAGGGTGATCATTAGGATTCATCGCCGAACCGCGCACGGTTGGGCGGATACCCATGTGGCGTTTACGTCCGGCTTTACCCAGTTTGATGCTACCATGATCCAAATTGCCTACCTGCCCAATCGTGGCATAACAGTTGCGGTGAACCAAGCGGATTTCACCTGAGGGTAGACGAACATGGGCATAGTTGCCCTCTTTTGCAAGTAACTGCGCCGCAGTACCAGCGGAACGGACCATCTGACCACCACGTCCGGGCTGTAATTCGATGTTATGGATCATCGTTCCAGTGGGGATGTGGCTGATGGGCATACAATTTCCCGGCCGAACATCGATATCGGAGCCTGCAAGAACTGTATCACCAACCTGCAAACCTACCGGCGCAATGATATAACGTTTCTCACCATCGACATAATTCAACAATGCCAGGCGGGCCGTGCGGTTAGGGTCATATTCAATCGCAGCAACTCGCGCTGGGATTTCACGCTTATCGCGTTTGAAATCAACAATGCGGATTTTGCGTTTGTGGCCTCCACCACGGTGACGAACTGTAATTCGACCATGGACATTGCGCCCACCGCGTTTTTGGCGCTTTACTACCAAAGAACGCTCTGGCTTCTTCTTGGTGATCTCTTCAAATGTGTAACCCGTTCTGCCCCGCATACCTGGGGAAGTCGGTTTATACTTTTTAACTGCCATTGCTAACGTACTCCTTCGAAGGCGTCAATGGTATCGTCAGGATGAAGTGTGACCAGCGCCTTCTTATAAGCACTTTTACGCACCAAAAGACGACGGCTGAGAGCACGACGACTGCGCTTGGCAGGCAAAATCATCGTATTAACCCGCAGCACACGCACATCAAACAAGGTTTCGACTGCATCTTTGATCATCGTTTTCGTTGCAGCTTTGTCCACCTCAAATGCATACTGATGCAATTTGGCATATTGGTGGCTTGATTTTTCCGTCCACAGTGGGCGTTTCAAGATATTATAGATATTTACCGTCATTGCTACCTACCACCTATCCCAAATGATTCGAAATCGCATCCAAAGCCTGAACAGGGAGGATGAGTTTATCGTAGCTTAGCAGGTCCCGAATGTTGAGATAATTCACCATCAAGGTTTTGGCATTGGGCAAATTGCGAGCAGACAAGACAATTTTTTCATTGGAATCAGTCTTTTCTGGTATTACAATCAATGCGCTGCCATGTCCGGCAAGCTTTCCCAAAGCCTTCGCCATCAGCTTTGTCTTGGGCTCTTTGAGCTTCAGTTCATCTACTACAACGATTTCGTTGTCGGCCGCCTTTGCAGATAACGCCGAACGCAATGCAGCCTGACGCATCTTGCGGGGCATTTTGTTGTCATAGCTCCGTGGACGGGGAGTATGCGCTTTACCACCACCCACCCAAATCGGGGATCGAGTAGATCCATGACGCGCTCGACCAGTACCTTTCTGACGCCAGGGCCTCTTCCCTCCACCAGAAACCTCCCCGCGAGATTTGGTTTTATGCGTCCCCAGGCGGGCATTCGCCATCTGGCGGACATAGGCCTGGTGCATAAGATCGACATTAATAGATGCCTCGAAGATTTCCACAGGCAAATCCACTGTGTCGACCTTCTTGCCATTCATGTTAACTACTTTTACTTCCATGATGTTTTGCTCCAACCTCTACTGCTTTCGGGCTTCCTTGATCATAACCAGGCCATCTTTGGGGCCAGGCACTGAGCCACGAACGCCGATGAGATTTCGCTCGGTATCCACCAAGACAACTTTCAGGTTCTGTGAGGTGACGCGGTGATTACCCATATGTCCCGGCATGCGCTTGCCAGGGAACACACGACCGGTACCTGAAGTAGCACCGATAGAACCGACAGCACGCTGACGATCTGATTGACCATGGGTCTTAGGACCACCACGAAAGCCGTAACGCTTCACAGCCCCTGTAAAACCACGTCCCTTACTGCGGCCGACTACATCCACATGATCGCCAAGCGCAAATGCTTCTACGGTAACTTTATCCCCTTCGTTGACTTCAGCATCTTTGACCTGAAATTCTCGCAAGTGGCGCAGGGGGGGTAAGTCATTGCGTTTCAGGTGACCTAATTGACCACCAGTCAGACGACGAGGCTTGGATTCACCAAAACCCAGTTGCACGGCAGCATAGCCATCATGCTCCACGTCACGCACCTGGGTTACATAGCAAGGCCCAGCTTCGATCAAGGTAATCGGTACTGCCTCACCCGTATCATCGAAAATCTGGGTCATGCCAATTTTCTTTCCAATGAGCCCTTTCAACATTTCGGTTTTCTCCTAATAAATAAGATTTCCTTAGGGACTGTCAGCTTGGGCTCAGCTGCATCATCCCCGAACAACGCAGTCAGCGACTTCGCTGCAGCTCGGTTTATTGTCCAGCCACTCGCAAAATTGCTCTTGCGTTATTCAGTTTTTATTAGTTAGATAGTTAGTTGGTTTGTTGGTTAGTTGGCTGGTTGGTGCAAAACATAGTACCAAACCAACTAGCAAACCGCAAAACCATCAAACTATCCAACCATCAAACTAAATCTTGATCTCGATATCTACGCCTGCGGGTAAATTCAAGCGCATTAGCATATCAATTGTCTTCGAGTCTGGCTCGAGCACATCGATGAGACGGTTATGTGTACGGATCTCAAAGTGCTCGTGCGAATCTTTGTCGATAAAAGTCGAGCGACGAACAGCAAAGCGTTCGATTTTGGTTGGCAAAGGAACCGGTCCTACTACTCGTGCACCTGTTCGCTCGGCTGTATCCACAATGCGCTTGGCAGATTGATCCAAAACGCGGTGATCGTATGCTTTCAGGCGTATGCGTATCTTCTGGTCAGCCATATTATCTACTCAATGATCTTGGTGACAACACCGGCACCCACAGTCAGGCCACCTTCACGGATGGCGAAGTTCTGTCCCTGTTCCAAGGCCA
>CAZUSV010000250.1:0-6834 GCA_964622645.1 uncultured Anaerolineales bacterium | reverse complement strand
CTGGAGGAGGTTTACCATGTTATCACAGATGACTATTTTCCAAAGACGGGTGCAATTGCGCCGCGGCCTGTTGTTTGGCCTGCTGATCGTCACTGCCCTGCTGGCCTTCGAGGTCTTCAACTACTCCACAACAGATTTCGCCCTTTCCGATGTACTCGGCGAACTCAAATTCCTGGGGGTTCGCTGGGCGACGATTCTCTCCATCGCCTTCTGTGGAATCGACTTCGCCGGCATCGCTCGTCTGTTCACACCCGAACAGGGGCGCGATGAGCCTGCCGAGGTCTGGTACCTCTTCGGAGCCTGGATGTTAGCGGCGCTGATGAACGCCATGCTGACCTGGTGGGGCGTCTCTATCGCTATCCTCAACCACGATACCCTGGGCAACGCCGTAGTCGCCAGGGAAACCATGCTCAAGGTAGTACCCATATTTGTAGCTATTATGGTGTGGCTGATTCGGGTGCTGATCATTGGCACGATTTCTGTTGCCGGAGACCGTCTCTTCAGTCAGGCCAACGTCAGGGCCAGGCGTAGCTCACGCAATAGCACCAGCCGTGGTACTGCGCGGAGAGGCGCAAATAATCGTATTCGCCAAGGCAACACCAACCGGCGCAGTATTCCCGTTAGCCGGGCAGCAAGGGCAAGTTCTACATTTAGTCCGGCACCAAAACCTACCTACGACGATTCCGATTATTATTCCCAAGAGCCCACCTATCACCCCATACCGCGTAACAACAATGGCAACCAGGAGGGCCGCAGATCGCAATTCTAAAAACCCAATGCGCATTTCCTTACTTCAATGGCCCGCACCGACACCCGCCATCACGCCGATCATACCGACTGGGCAGCCCTCGCTGATTTCTCATCCGGGGGCTGCCTGCCTTTTTATGCTCTTCCACCTCTGGCAGTGGTCATCGTAGGCCTGCTTATGACATTGGTTTTAAGTCGTATAAATACCAACACATCTCTGGCAAGTGAAATTGACGACCACAAAACATTTATCTCTCCTTATGAAAGTTACACTATTACGCAAGGGTTGCATGGCTATTCCTACGGCCATATGGCAATTGACCTTTCAGCAGGCAGAGGAACAGAAATCAGATCACCAATTTACGGCACTGTGACAAAAAAATACGTTGACGTTTATGGGAATCCTACCTTAGTAATCGAAAACGATAATTTCCGAATAATGCTGCTGCATGGTGAGTATTCAGTATCAAAGGGTGATGTGCTTTCCATTGGCCAGACCGTAGGAACTGAAAGCAATTTAGGGTATACAACCGATATGCATGGTAGATCATGCCAGGGTCGCAACTGCGGTTATCATACCCACCTGAATGTGTTTGATAAAAACCTTGGCACGAATATAAATCCACTTGATCTAATCAACCGTTAAATCTCAGCAATTATTTCTCGAATGGCTCACAGCAACCCCGAACATTATTCCGATGAGGGCAGTCTGCCCTTTTTCGCTCTTCCACCCCTAGCAGTTATCCTGGTTGGTCTACTCATGGCGCTGGTACTCTCCAGGGTCGAGTGGAATGATCCGGTTTCCGATTCTCATGCAGCCGAACCTGCCAGTTCTCTTCAAGAAGAAAAGACGAATATTGCAGGATCACGCATTGCGCCCCTTTTTACCCCTCAGATCCAATACTGGGGTGTGGATATCACCAACTGGAGCGAGAAGTGGGGATTAGATCCCAACCTGGTAGCAACTGTGATGCAAATCGAATCTTGCGGCGATCCGCAGGCGGTTTCACGTGCCGGGGCAATGGGCTTGTTCCAGGTAATGCCGCTTCATTTTGTCTCCGGAGAGGATCCCTATAAACCGGGCATCAACGCCATGCGAGGATTAGCCTATCTGAAAAATGCGCTGGAAGCGCGAGGCGGAAATATCAAGTATGGGTTAGCAGGCTACAATGGAGGAATTACAGGTGCTAAAAGACCTGAGAGTGCCTGGTCAAATGAGATGATCCGCTATGTTTATTGGGGGGTGGGGATTTACGCCGATGCTAAAGATGGCAGAGAACACAGTGACCGATTAGATGAATGGTTGGCTTTCGGTGGTGCGAGCCTGTGTAAACAAGCCGGAAATCGCTTGGGAATTTCGCACTGATCTTTACAACGGACTTCCCGGACACAGAGCCCAACTGCGTTGGGCGGGTTAGTAAGGCGATCTTCATCAGGCGCACGCCAACGCGGTTGGCGTACCACCCAAATATAAGGCATAGTATTAAGCCTCGGGTTGGCAATCAGCTTCCCCCTCAGCCAGGGGCAGCCACACACAGAATGTGGTTCCCTGTCCAATTTCAGACTGCACATCGATCTGCCCCTCATGATGGCGCGTAATCCAATAGGCAATCGATAGCCCCAATCCGAAGCCTTTGCCGTCCTTCGAACGGGTTCGAGATTTTTCAGCCCGATAGAAACGTTCAAAGATGTGGGGTAAATCTTCCGAGGGAATCCCGGGGCCGGTATCAGTGACACTGATCCGCGCCTGGCTTTCCTCTTTGCCCAAATCAACTACTACTTTGCCGCCCTCAGGAGTGTATTTGATAGCATTCTCGACTAGATTCAGCAAAACCTGCTTCAAACGATCGCGATCCCCACACACCAACACCTGGTCGATTTCCCCCAGCTGTACCTGAAGACGATCCGCCGCCAGTACGCTGGTTTGCTGGAGCACTTCCAGAACCAGGGTGTCCATCTCGACGATTTTTTTATCGAGGGGTAACTTGCCCGACTCGACGCGTGCTAACAAGAGCAGATCACCGATCATACGCGTAAGGCGATCTACCTCGCTATCGATGCTACTAAGAGATTCTTCATCGCCACAACCTAGCCGCCTCATCAGATTGACATTGCCCTTTATGACCGTCAGGGGGGTACGCAACTCATGACCTACATCGGCCACAAAGCGCCGCTGGGCGTTGAAAAGATTCTCCAAACGGCTGAGGGTCTGGTTGAAAGCCTGGATGAGTTGCCCAATCTCATCTTCAGGAGGCCCTTGATAAGGGATACGCCGAGAGAGGTCATCAGCGCGTGTGATCTGCAAGGCCACATTGGTGACACGCTCTAAAGATGCCAAGGCCTGGTACGTTGTCAGGGAGACAGCCAGCGCTGCTAAGCCCATCGATGCTAGCGTACCAATGACCAGCACCGTAAGTAAGATCCTTTGAGTTGCCTCGACAATGGCCAGACTTGCTCCTACCTGCAGAGTTCCAACCAAGCGATTTCCAAGAGATAGGGGGACGCTCAATACGCGCAAATCCGTTTCACCAATGTTGGTAGTGCGATATACCGGTTCAGCAGGGAGCCGATCAAGGGGCGCGAGTGGCTCGCGTAGATAACTAATGCTGGCCGAGGCAAAGCGCAAGCCTGTGTTGCGCCCCCATAGCTGAACATAGACATTGGTAGCCAACTCTAGATCGGGGGCCAACTCCATATCTAATTCCCCCACCGCATTCAAACGCATATTATCGACCAGGTCGCTAGCTGTGCGCGCCAACAGGTCATCGATCTGACCAACCAGATTGATACTAACCAACTGATAGACAACAATGCCAAATAATAATAGGATCCCCCCAACCAAGGAGGTATAGAGCAGAGTCAGCCGGACGCGTAAAGACATTAAGAAGTTTGGCGCAGCACGTAGCCCACACCGCGCACAGTGTGGAGCAAGCGTTCTTCATCGCCGTGTTCGAGCTTCTGACGCAAGTAGCGCACGTACACTTCGATGATATTGCTCTCTCCTCCAAAGTCATACCCCCATACGGAATCATAAATCACATCCCTGGTGAGCACCTGACGGGGATGGCGCAAGAACAACTCTAGCAACTCATATTCCTTGGCCGTGAGAGTGATCAAACGATCTCCCCGCTTTGCCTGACGGGTGCCTGTATCCAGAGTAAGATCAAAGAATTGATAAACTTTCGGACGGTTGGTAGGTTGGGTTCGGCGCAAGAGTGCCCGTATACGAGCCAGGACTTCGTCGAGATCAAAGGGTTTTACCATGTAGTCATCGGCGCCCATATCCAGGCCAATCACTCGGTCGGTGACACCGTCTTTGGCGGTCAGGATCAATATTGGAACATCTCCCCCAGCACGTAAACGTCGACAGACCTCCAGACCATCAATTCCAGGAAGCATGAGATCTAAGACCACCAGATCGGGAGGGTTATCCCTGGCAACGTCCAGGCCAGAGCGCCCATCTGTGGCTACATCGACCTCATATCCTTCATAAGCCAGACCACGTCGCAGAAAGGTCAAAATTCCTTCATCATCTTCGATTATCAATATCCGAGCACTCATAGCAACCTCCGAATATCGAAAAATATACCACAGGCAGGGGAAAGAAAAAAGGCCGTCTCTCGGCGACGGATGAAATAGTACACGGATGACACGGATTAATGAATTTCAAAAAATCCAATAAATCCGTGTCATCCGTGTCCAAAAATCGATTGTTTTTCGTTACAAGATCAATGTGCTAAGCAAGCTCAACAACACCACCGGCTTCTTCGAGTTTGGCCTTGGCATCCTCGGCTGCCTCTTTGCCAACAGCTTCCATGATCTTGGAACCGGCAGTCTCAGCCAACTCTTTGGAGTCGGCCAGGCCCAGGCTAGTGAGTTGACGGATCACTTTGATGACCTGGATCTTCTTGGCACCAGCGTCTTTGAGAATGACATCGAATTCGGTCTTCTCTTCAGCAGGTGCTCCAGCATCAGCAGCGACAGCGCCGGGAGCAGCAGCCATTGCAACTGGAGCGGCAGCGGAAACGCC
Organism: uncultured Anaerolineales bacterium; assembly: GCA_964622645.1. Classification (GTDB taxonomy): domain Bacteria; phylum Chloroflexota; class Anaerolineae; order Anaerolineales; family UBA11858; genus NIOZ-UU35. The sequence continues at coordinate 2,057 of CAZUSV010000250.1, read as the reverse complement.
CCATTCCTCTTCCAGCATCGTGACTAACTCAGCAGCCTCGAGAACGGTAAGCTCACTCAGTTGTCCCATAATTTTCTTTAGATCAGCCATTTTATTACTCCTTCATATTTCGTTGAATATTCAACTTAGTAGTTTTTGTTAATTGGTTGTAACCAATCGAACCAAGAAAGATTCCCCGAAAAATGGGTGTGCGCAGGGGTGCACCCCTGCGCACACCCATTTTTCGGGATAATCCGTTCCCAGATTGAAAAGTTATCTGGATTTTAATGAACAGCAAGATTCAATAGTTAGTTATTTCTCGTTCCATCCGCTCAAAGGTGGAACGGGAATTTGTCAAGTTTACGCAGCTTCGGGGGCTGCATCCGCATTCGCGTCCGCATAAGCCTTGAGCACGCCAGCAACCTGACGTCCAGGCTCAGCCAGTATTTGCGACAGCTTGGTCGCAGGTGCAAGCAATGTGCTCAGTAATTGTGAACGCATTACGGGCAACGGCGGGACCTTAGACAGCGCAACGATCTCAGCAGAGCTAACCAAGTTTTCGCCAAGATATCCAGCTTTGATGTCAAGGAAATCTGACTCGTCGGCGATATCAACGATCGCCTTCGCCAACCCAGGAGCATCTTCAAATGCAAAACCGATTGCGGTATCACCCAAGAAATGCTCAATCTCGATTTCTCTGCCAGCATTCTTCAAAGCAATTTTCGCCAATGTATTCTTGACGATATGGAATTCACCGCCAGCTTCGCGGATATCACTGCGTAACTGCTGCAGTTCGCTAACTGAGAGACCAATATACTTGGTCAAAACAATTGCCTTACTCTCATCAATCCACTCGCCGTACTGTTTGACGAGCTCATTTTTTTGTGATTTTGAAATAGCCAAGGAAACGTCCTCCTTTCTTTGAAAATCTCTGGAATGAATGGGTTTTCTTGTCTTAGTGCATCTCTAGGAATTCCCGTGGTAATGTCCTGATTTGGGATCTACCCCGGCGATTCCTAAAGAGCCGTCTTAGTGCCTCATCGAAAATTGGCCTTTTACGCACAAAGTCTTTACCTCGCCACGAGGTAAAGACTCAATTTTCCACAAGGAATTGCCCTATTCAGGGCATCAAGCCTCACCTCGGCAGGAAATTAAGCCCCAAACCCTTCGGTTATACTCAGGGCGAGGCACCTGCTGTCTTTGGCGAAGATTTAACGGCGGAATTATACTATTGATTCACTTCCATTGCACGGGCTTTGGCAACATCAATGCGGATGCCGGGGCCCATGGTCGAGCTTAAAGTAATCCGGCGAATATAGGCGCCTTTTGCAGATGCAGGGCGGGCCTTTTTGACCGCACTCATCAAAGCAGCCATATTATCGTACAGCTTACCAGTTTCGAAGGAAATCTTCCCAATGGGCACATGCAAGTTGGCAGTCTTATCGACGCGAAATTCTACACGACCAGCTTTGGATTCATCGATTACGTTGGGGAGATCGTCTCCAGGAACTACAGTACCAGCTTTGGGGTTGGGCATCAAGCCCCGAGGGCCAAGAACCCGCCCTAAACGTCCGACTTTGCCCATCATGCTCGGGGTCGATACAGCTACGTCAAAGTCGGTCCAGCCATCCTGGATCTTCTGGATCATCTCATCGTCATCGGCCACGTAGTCGGCGCCAGAGTCGCGCGCGATCATGGCATCTTCACCCTGGGCGAAAACCAACACTCGCACTGTTTTACCCAAGCCATGGGGTAAGACAACTACATCACGGACCTGCTGGTCAGCATGACGGGGGTCTACACCCAGGCGGACGTGCAACTCAACGGTTTCATCGAATTTGGCGTAGGACAATTCCTTTGCCAATGCGATGGCCTCTTCAGGATCGTAATTATTAAATCGGTCTATTTTTTCGAAAGCTTCTTTGAATTTCTTTCCGTGCTTAGCCATTTATTACTCCTTGGTGGTAGGCGAATGTAGTTGTTATTCGCTTGGCGGACTATTTTGCCCTCCCACGAGAGTTATTCTTCTACCAGGAAACCCATATTGCGGGCTGTGCCCTCAATCTGGCGCATAGCGC
>CAZUSV010000249.1:0-6998 GCA_964622645.1 uncultured Anaerolineales bacterium | reverse complement strand
GGGGGGTGGAAGCTGTGCCATATACCAACTACTCCTGAGTCAACCTTTGGCTAACGTACTTTAAAAAATAGTCCGGACTACGCGGAAGAAAGCCCTGGCTGGGTCTATGTAGCCAGGGCAGCGTAGTCCCCATGTCAATTTACCTGTGGCCAAGGAATGCTTCATCTTCTCTAGGCCTGGACAAGGGCAACTATTATACTTACATCTTCCCCATTGGTCAAGCCAAAAATAAGGCATTTTTGATCCAATTTTGCTCTTTCTCTCGATTCTACCGTGTAGATCGCCAGGACTCTCCAGGAATCACCTGAGATAACTCCCAGATTTTGGGGGTATGGGCAAGCTCCGCACGCCCATACTCCCAAATCTGAACACTACCACGAGAATTCATGGAGGCCAATTGCCAGAATTTAGCGGTCTCTTGGGCCTGAGAGGTATAATATCCCCTATGATGACAAACCCAGACTTGGTTTTTCGCTCCGGCTTTGTGGCCGTGATGGGCCGTCCCAATGTGGGCAAGTCGACGTTGATCAACAGCCTGATCGGTCAAAAAATCGCCGCTGTTTCCCCCAAACCACAGACCACCCGCCAACAGCAGCTTGGTATCCTCACGCTGGATGAAGCGCAGATAATCTTCATCGATACGCCCGGGTTGCACAACCCGCACCACAAATTGGGGACGTATATGAATGATGAAGCTGCTGACGCGCTGGCAGAAACCGACCTGATCCTTTTTTTGGTTGACCTGACCGAGATGCCGCCTCACGAAGAAGACCGCATTCTGATCAATTTGTTGGACGATCTAGACGAGCGCCCCCAGGTGATCCTGGCCCTGAACAAGATCGACCGTGTGGAGGCCGGGGATGTGGACCGAAGAGCCGCAGTTTACGATGAGCTTTTACCTGAGGCAATCTCAATTAAGATTTCTGCCATTCGTCCCGATCAGTTGAATGATCTTTTAGATACGCTGATCACCAATCTACCCGAAGGGCCACCCTATTATCCGTTGGATCAGATCACCAATTTATATGAGCGAGAAATCGCCGCCGACCTGATCCGCGCTACCTGCCTGGTGCACCTGCGCGAAGAAATCCCCCATGCCATCGCCGTGCGCATGGATGAATATACCGAACGCGGCGACCACGGCGCCTATATCCGGGCGACGCTCTTTGTGGAGCGCGATTCACAAAAAGGCATCGTGGTTGGCCAGGGTGGCAAAATGATCAAGCGCATCGGTGCTCACGCCCGCGCCCAAATCGAAGCCATGAGCGAGCGCAAGGTCTATTTGGAATTGAAGGTCAAAGTACGCAAGAACTGGCGCAATAACGAACAGGCGTTAAAGCAGTTTGGTTTCAAACGTTGGGAGTGATATGAACTTTGAATTCGTCCAAATCGCCCTGGGCACAGCCGTACTCAACTGGATCGCTGTCGCCAGGCAGTGGAAATGGCTGGAATATATCACCAAACCAGCCACTATGCTGGCGCTGATGGCCTTCGTTTGGGAATTCCGGCCTGGATTGACCTTCTTCGATGATCTAAACTGGCTGCTCTTAGCGCTGTTCTTCTCCCTGGCTGGGGATGTGTTCCTGATGTTGCCAGGAAACTTATTTATTCCGGGACTGGTTTCGTTCCTGCTGGCGCATGTCGCCTACATTATGGCGCTATGGATTTCGCTACCCCCATTCGGCCTGGCCAGCCTGATGGTGATCCTGATGGTAGCAGTGACCAGCCTACAGATCTACCGGCGCATCGCCGCCGGGCTGCATCGCTCAGGGGAGACAGGGATGAAGATTCCTGTGCTGCTCTATACCACTGTGATCTCCGTGATGGTGATCTTCGCACTGCTGACCCTGGTGAGCAGCGGCTGGGAGAACTACCGCGCTATCCTGTTGAGTGCTGGCGCACTGCTCTTCTACATCTCTGACACCTGGCTGGCCTGGGACCGCTTTGTCGAACCGCTCAAGCACCTTGATCTACGGGTGATGGTCAGCTACCATCTGGCGCAAATCTGCCTGTGCTTGGGGTTCCTGGTTTTCGTATAAGCACAGGTGACTGTCATCTTGCTTCCTGCGCTCCGCTTGGAAGTGCTACGCAAGATGACAGTCACCTAAACTAAACCCTGGATCCATACGCTTCGCCTAGCATACCCTTGCTGCCCGAAGGGCCATCTTCGATGTGCGCGCTGTTGGCAGGGCTACTGCGGTGAAACTGGGGACGACTCTTGTCCTGAGCTCAGACGAAGGGCAGTGCATCGTCACCAAAGGATATTTCCGTAAGAGTGGCGGGCAAATCCACAGCCAACACCATCATTTGTCATTCTGAACGGAGTGAAGAATCCCTGGTGTCCTACTTTTAGGAAGCAAAATCGAATAAATAACCAAACCAAGGTCTCAGGGATTCCTCATACCTGCGGTATTCGGAATGACAGATTCATTGTAACTGTTCAAAGAGAATAATTATCGGTGGAACAAAACATACCCGAACAACAACCGTCCAGGTGAGGCGCTATCTTTTAGAAACTGTCTTAAAAGACCCCAGGGGTTTCCAGAAGAATGCTTTTGCTCTGAAAAAACAGGCTGCGAAAAACCTTTTTGAACTGAATGATGGATAAAATCCCTGGGGTCTGGCTGGTAGAATTATCTTTTCAGACGCTTTCTTAAGCAGAAACCCGGTTTCTAAGAGAAACCGGGTTTCTGCTTATCAGTAGGTCTATTCTTCCTCCGCAGGATCCTCTTCGGAAGCAAGGCCATCCTCGGGGAGTGTATCCTCGGGAAGGGCGTCTGCGTCCGGATCGGGCTCTGGCTGCTCATCATCTATGACTTCGACAACCTTGGGAGCTTCAACCACGCTCGCAGGGGCATTATATTCCCGCGTTCCGAAATAGGTCATGAACACTGCTCCCAAGCCCCACAGCCCTACCAGCGTTCGGGGCAGCCAGCCTACACAAGGGACGAGTTGGTCAAATCCAGCCAGCACAAAGTAGAGGAACAGAGTGCCGACACCGGCCGAAATCGCCGGAGCCCATTCCTGGTTCAACATCTTAGCCATGCGGCGGCCGACTTCTAATCCCAGGGCAACCCAGCCCAGCAACCAGGCGATCCCCAAAAGAACGATGGCGACGAAAGCCACAGGGATTAAGATCAGGGTGATGATCAGCGCAATCAACGCCAGAGGGGCTAACAAAGCCGTCAGCAAACCGGCCCCGCTCGTGATCAAGGGTTGATCCAGAGCAGCACGCGCCACCCGATCTGCCTGGGTGTAAAAGAAGATCACCAATAAGATTGCCAGCGCCGCCCAAATGAACATCCGGAACGTAAACCAGACCACCTCCAGCGCAGGGTTCGAAGTGACGTAAAAGGTCGGGGGTTGCACATCATCGAACTGCATCTCAGAAGGGAAATTGAACTCGAACGGAAAGCTAAACCCCTGGATCACATCGCCGCTGATCTCTGAGCCGGCTGTGCGCTGAAGGGCAGCCCCGATGGTCACCAGGTCGCCCTCCACAACCGCGACTTCACCGAGTTGAAGCACACCACCAATGCCCACCATGCTGCCAGTGACGGTGCCATTACAATCGACTGTGCCGCCGATCAGCACGACATCACCGTTGACAGTGCTGGCAGTCTCCAGGGTTACCGCCCCGCCAAAGACAACCAGATTTCCATTCAAAGTTTCACCCTCAGGAAGGGTGTATGTGCCGCCAAAGACAACCTTGTCATCCAACAGATCTCTGGCGTAAGCCGTACCCGGCCAAAGCAAGGCTACGACGATAAAAATATATACTAATACTTTTATATACTTCATGATTTATGCCCTCCCAGGCATCCTCGCCAAGCGGGCTATGGATAAAATCCAGATCAGGCTGCCGGAACTTACAATGGCAGCCAGGATGGCCCATCCGCCTGGGGGTAATAACCCCGGAATCGTGCGGATCATGATGGCGAGGAGATTTTGGAATATGTTGATGACCGTCAAAAGCGATGTAAGGCGATAAACCCATACCAGTAAGAATTCTGTCAGTGAATCAAAAGTATTGAAAAACGTCATTCCCAGCAAAACACTCAATAACGAGACACCGTTGGCGAATAGAATCAGCGTGATCCATGAATGCCAGCGGTGGCGCGATTCTAGAACTCCCTGATGTTCTTGCTGGAGACGTGTCTGCCAGCGGTCGGCAAAACCGGGAGTAGGATCGAGATCGGGGCTTTCCTGGAAGAGGTTCACGACCCCCTGCCAGGATTGCTGTAATCCCCGACAGTGCTCACAAACCTGAAGGTGTTCATCAAGGGCTCGAGCCTGGTCGGGTGCCAGCGGGTTATCGAAAAGGAGCCAGTTTTCAAAAGGCTGGTGTTTCATAGGGAGTCCTTTCCGTGCTGTTGGATTCAATCAATTCCATTTGTCTTTCCTGAGTTTGCCAGCCTTCAGCAAGTGCCCGGCGCGCCCGGTATAGACGGCTCTTGACAGCACTTTCGCTGAGCGCCAGCGATTCTGCGATCTCCTCATACGAGTAGTCATACCAGTAATGCAAGACCACCGCAGCGCGGTCTTTAGGAGCCAGCACATCGAGCAGCTCTCGAATGCGCAATTGCTTCTCGTCCATGACCATAACCCCCTCGGGGGATGGCCCTGGATCAGGGGGCTGCCACCAATCGTGCGCTTCATTGTCGTAAGAGAAAGTTGGCAAGCGTTTCTTTCGCAATCGATCAATGCAATAATGCGAAGCAATCGAGAGCAGCCAGGTAGCAAAAGAGCGCTTGGGGTCATAGCGATTCAAGTGTCGATATGCCCTCAAGAAGGTCTCTTGCGCGGCGTCCTCAGCATCGTTGGGGTTGCCCAGCATGCGATAGCACAGGCTGAAAACCGGTTTTTGATAACCTTCTACGATATGTGTAAAGGCATCATCGTCGCCAGCTCGCGCTTGGGCGAGCCATATCGCTTCATTGTCATTCACATTTCGCTCCTGCGATCATATTCATCTACTCCAACTTACGCAGCTAGGAGTTAAAAGTTGCAAGTTACAAGTTGCAAGTTTGTTAAGTTATCTGAGATAAACGGAGACAGAAGAGCGATAAATCGCTCTATCATTCCGTACAACGCCCAGGGATTGTATTTTCACTCATCCAATAAATGTAAACCAGCCATTGATTCGAACACAGAGATTACGGCCGAATTGTCGAGTTCTGCCATGCCCATTTGGGTCATGGCATCGAAAAGTTGTGTGTGCACTGCCGCTGAGGGCATGGGGACACCATACTGGCGGGCTGTATCCATAACGATGCCCAAATCCTTGGCCTGCATATAGGCTTTGAAGCCCGGTTGGCGGTTCCCGGCGAAGAGGCGTTGGGGCTTGACGTCCAGGCTCCAGCACTGGGCCGCGCCGCCTTGAATAGCAGCGACCACCTTTTCGGGATCCGCGCCAGCCTTCTTAGCCAGGATGATCAACTCGCTCATGGCCACCATTTGCGCAGCCACCATGACCTGGTTGGCTGCTTTGGCGATCTGCCCAGCGCCAGCATCGCCGACGTGAGTAATGGTCTTGCCGATGACTTCGAAGATGGGCATGACCTGCTCCAGTGCTTCCGCCGGACCCCCGACCATAATTGCCAGCGTGCCTTTCTGGGCGCCGATATCCCCACCGCTGACAGGACAATCTAATGAAAGCACGCCTTTCTGGACCAGTTTTTCAGCGATAAGCCGCGCCGTGGCAGGCTTGATCGTGGAGTTGTCTACAAAGATCAGACCATCGTGAGCACCTGCAACGATGCCATCAGACCCCAGGGCGACCTGTTCAACATCTGGCGAGTCTGGCAGGTTGGTGAAGACCACATCGACCTGCGAGGCGACTTCAGCAGGAGAGAAGGCTTCCTTTGCACCTTCGACAACCAACTCCTTGACAGCTTCTCTGCTGCGGTTGTGAACTACCAGGGGATAGCCTGCCTTGAGGATATTGCGCGCCATGGATTTGCCCATGATCCCCAGACCGATATAACCGACGGCCATTTTCGATGACATGTGAACTCCTTAATTGAGGATTGACGATTGAGGATTGACGATTGCGGGATAATTATACCGTTTCATTTGATCCCTGAATCTAAGGATTGTGACATACACATAATCATGCTATAGTATACACATTGTTAAGGAGTTAGAGATGCGCACGAATATCGTTTTGGACGAAAATCTAATCAATCGGGCCAGGGAGCTTACTGGCTTGAAAACAAAACGCGCTATTGTAAATGAAGCTTTACGAACCCTGATCCGTATGCACGAACAAAAAGGTGTACGTGAGTTGCGCGGTAAACTAAATTGGGAAGGTGATCTGAACGAAATGCGGGAGGGGCGTTTTGTCTCTACTGGTTGACTCTTCAGTCTGGATTGACTACTTTAGCGGAAATACAACACCGGAAACGGATTATCTAAACGCTATTTTGGGAGAATCTGTGGTTTTTGTGGGAGATCTGATCTTGGCAGAAGTTTTGCAGGGTTTTCGCCAGGAAAGCGATTTCAAATTGGCGAGAGATGCGCTACTCAAGTTTCCCATTGTGGAAGTACTTGGTAGGAAAATCGCCATCCAAAGCGCCAGCAACTATCGCTTGTTACGCTCTAAAGGGATTACGGTACGAAAAACCATAGACAGCTTGATCGCGACCTATTGCATAGAGAATGATCTAGAATTACTACACAGCGATCGCGATTTCGAGCCCTTTGAAGAATATTTGGGTTTGAGAGTAGTTCACCCCTCCTAAATGACAATTCGCATTACGTTTTCACAATTACATAGCGCGGTCGCTTTGCGAGCCGCAACCAAAGATTGAACTGCAGAGATCCCTTCGATGAACTCCGGGCAAGCGCTGAATTCGCGGACGCTATACATACCTGGCAGAAACATAGAAAAACTCTGCGCTCTGCGCGCTTCTCCACAGCATTGTTGTCATTCCGCGGGAGAGTCTTTTTGCGACCAAGGAATCCCCCAGGCGTAACTTATCAGGGATTCCTCTTCA
>CAZUSV010000248.1:0-7034 GCA_964622645.1 uncultured Anaerolineales bacterium | reverse complement strand
GGACGACGTAGTCGCCTGGGTTCCTGTCCAGGAACTCATAGTCGCCGTTAGCATCCGTGGTGTCTTCCGGTTCACCAGCGTCTTTGACACCGTTGTCGTTCAGGTCCAGGTAGACCGTCACACCGCTGATGCCTGTCTCGCCAGCATCAAAATCACCGTCACCGTTGCTGTCCTCGTAGACCGTACCGCGGATATCCGCTGGTCGCATGTCGAAGAAGTCGTTGTCATTAGAATCCGTGCCCGAGGTCAGGGTGACGCTGATCTTGTCGTCGTTGGCGCCATCGGTGTCGCCGGTGGAGGTGTAGCCGGCTGGGTTGGTCTCCCGTATCACATAGCTGCCGGGACTTCTGTCCAGGAACTCGTAGTCACCGTTGGCATCTGTGGTGTCTTCCGGTTCACCAGCGTCTTTGACACCGTTGTCGTTCAGGTCCAGGTAGACGGTCACACCGCTGATACCACTCTCGCCGGCATCGAAGTCGCCGTCGCCATTGGCATCCTCATAAATCGTGCCACGGATGTTCGCATTTTTGCTGTTGGTATAAGTGCAGGTGACCGTCTCACCTGGGTCCAAATCAATGGTCGACGTGCGAGTGCCCAGATCCACTGCTGAACCACTATCTGGATCGGAGCATACCAGGTTTGTCAGACTCCAACCCGTAACCGCTCCCTGGGTCAATGAGTAACTACCAGGAACCAGGCTCGAAAAAGTACGCGTGTTGGGCAGGGCGCCGTCGCTGTCGTCATCCAGGCTGAAGCCGCCCCCAAAATCGTAGCCGCTGGGGCCGCTGCCTGTGTAGGCAAAGTCCTGGGCGTCATTGGGATCGCTATCCTCAACGATCACAATCGTGCCTGGATCTCCCACATCCAGGAAATCGTTTCCGGTGCTGCTCCCACCGGCTGCCAAAGTCACAGGAATACGGTTAAAGGCCGGATCGGTGGTGTCGCCGTCTTTATCCATGACACTGCTATAGTTCGTTGGATCCCCCTCGACCACGACGTAATTGCCTGAACCCAGGTCGGTAAAGCTGTAATTTCCGGTAGCATCGGTCATGATGGTCGAGCCTATTTGAGTGCCGTCACTTGGATCGCCATCCCCATTGGGATCGGTATACAGGCTGACGCTGGCTCCCGCCAGGCCGCTGTCGTCGCCGTCGGCGATGCCCCCGGTCGTGCCATCGCGGTCGACGTCATTACGCACCTGGCCGCTGATGGTGCCCGGTTTATACCCATGGGTACCGGCGTCGGTGTTCGCTCCCGTGTTTACAACAACCGTTGTTGGGTCATTGCCAGCACCCTGGGTATGAAGATAGCCGGTTGGGTAATCCGAATCGTTCTCATCCACATTGGCGGTGGTACTGCCCGGGGGCACCGTTGCGCTCCAATTGCCGTTGGCATCTGTACTGACAACCTGCAAACCGCCATAGACGTCGGTGACGATGATGTCTACATTCGCCAGATCAGGTTCGCCGGCACCCTGATTGCCATCCCCATCGGTATCAATATAGAGATGTCCGCTGAGCGTTCCGGTATCACTTGTCCAGGTACCGGCATCCACATCGGTCTTGTTATCTCCGGCTGACACGATGACTGTATCGGTATATCCCGTGCCGGGGTTGACATTACTATCTTTGGTGACATCACTGCCCTGACCTTTAGCGCTGAATGTGTACGTGCCGCTCAAGCCGGAAGTATCAAATTCGATAACATACGCGCCCGCAGCAACGGTCAGAGAGTAAGCACCATTGCTATCTGTAGTGTCTTGTGCCAAAACGGTTCCCCCAGCATCGCCGTCAGCATAGGCCTTGACCACCACGCCGGGAATGCCACCTTCGCCGCTATCTTGAATGCCATCTTTATCAGTGTCGTACCAGACAAAATCGCTGATGGTAGCCGCCTGATAGAGACCGGCGTCAATATCATTATTGGTCGCGCCACCAGAAACCGTGATGGTATCGCTATAGCCAGTACCCGTGTTGACATCGCTATCCTTCGTCGCATCCCCACCTTGGGCTTTGGGGCTGAAAGCGTATATTCCCGAAAGGCCGGAGGTATCGAATTCAAGCACATAACTGCCGTCCGGCACGGTTAAAGAATACGCACCCAGGCTATCGGTCGTATCGCTGGCAACCACGGTAGAATTATCTGCAACCCCGTCGGTGTTGGCATCGGCATAAGCCCGCACGACCACACCCTGGATGCCCGTTTCACCCGCGTCCTGAATACCATCCTTATCAGTGTCGTTCCAGACGAAATCACCGATCGTGTTGACTGAGGAAGCCACAGGGACTGTGTCACTGCAGGTATCAGAAGGAGCGTTGGCATCGACGTATTCGACCAGCAGCACATCGCCATCGGAGAAGGTGCCAGCCGCATAGGTGACCTGGAAGATGCCCGTATCATTGCCGGTTTCGGTCAGGGTGGCCGTCTCATGCAGGCTGCCGTTGACTTTCACGTCTGCAGTGAAGCTCTGCGGCGTACCTGAATCGGTATTCTTATCGATATCCGTGACCTGGACGTAAACCGTGTCGGCGGTGGTGTAAGAAGTCACACTGGCACTGCTGGCATCGACAAAGTCGGCAATACAAGGGGTGCCCGTATCCAGGAAGTTGACCCAGAAGGGAGTCTGCTGAGTGGCGGTAATAGTGCCTTCGTAGCCTTCCTTGGCTGTGACAGATACAGTGTGCTCACCTTGACACACACCGGTTACCCATTTGTATTCATAGGTCTTGGTGCCCGCAGTGGTAGCGACCACATCCGTATCCGTCAGCGTGGCGGTGATATCTGAGCCACTGCAGGAAGCTGGCAGCGCGATGACCAGATCTGTACTGGTGATATCGGCGTTGCCGAAGGGATCACTGACCGTGACGCGCACGTATACGGTCTGACCGTTGGTGGTGCTGGTGATGGCAGTGCCCGCCGCATAGGCATCATCGTAGACCTTGAGTTCATCGACAGTGATGAGATCATTGGTAGGCAGATCGATCTTGGAGGGGTAGCTATCGCTATCGTATTTCAAATCGAAGCTGACCCCGGCTGGAACGTTGGTGATATCAAACACGACTTGATTACCAGTAGCGATGGTGCTGGCGCCAGAGAGGGAGAAAGTCCAGGTAAGGTAATCCGTGGCGGCATCCGTATAAACAGCATTCACGGGGCCGTGGGTGGTGCTGCCGTATTTCACGGTTGCTGATAGATCTGTAACGGTGCTTCCATCCGTCATGCCAGAGGCGTTTTCGATATAGGTCGTGACGACGATATTGGTTCCAGCGGGCATACCCAGATTGCCTGCCATGGCCGTGGATTGGGTAAAGGTGGCTGTGGTGCCACCACTTCCCGGATCATAAACCCTAAAGAGACCATCAATATCTGATTGGGAAGATCCCTTTTCATAGAAATTGCCATCAGCATAATTGGGAGGATTGCTGCCGCCATTTCTACCCCAAAATACACTATTCACGTTTTCAACTGTATCGACGACAATATAATAAGTTGTTCCATCCGTCAAATTGACGGCCGGACTGACATCTAACTCAATCCACTGGTAAGTATTATTTGCACTAATATCGTCCTTTGTGAAAGTGCCATACCACATTTGGCCAGCAAAAGAGGCTGAGGTGCTTATCGCAACTCTATAATTAAGTGTATTGCCGCTATTGTTCGTCTTCTTGACATAAACGCCCACTTTTCCAACGGAATAAGTGCCACTCCCAGATGTGTAACTGAAGGACTGCGCCCCCCACTGATCAACCCCACTACCCGTTCCTTTGATCTCATATTCGCTATCTTGTCCAGATTCAAACCCAGTCAAGACGCTGCCTGAGCCACCACCCATTGTAATGGTCGAAGTGCTCGTATCAGCCGGAGAGACGTTGACCGGATCGACCCGGTCGAGATCGTTGGTGTCGCTCAGGTAGAGGGTCTTGGTGTCGGTATCCACCTGGATGGTAGCGGTGTCGTTGCAGCTGTCGCCATTGGTGCTGTCGCTAAATTCGACCCTCAAGCTATCACCCGGCTCAGCGAAAAGCGTGCCGTCACCACTGCCGCTGAAGCCGCTGCTGGTCGAGGAGGGGATGCTGCCCCGGAATAGATTGTCATCGGCGTCCACTTCGGTCAGGGTGAGTGATTCGCTATCGCCATTGGTCTGGTTGCTCACCAGGACCTCGATCGTTTCCTGGACGCCGTTGTCGGTATTCTGATCACCATCATTGACCTGAATATAGAGGGTATCGTTCTCCGAGTAGATACTGACCGATGAATAGCCACTATCGGCGAAGATGACACTACAACTAGTCGTAGGTGGTGGTGGATCGTGGGTAATGGTGGTTTTCTCAGTGATCTCCAAAATGCCCTGGTCGGTGGAGGCCCGCGCCACGTTGGCGATTTCCGTGGTGGTGACCGGGGTACCTGGATCGATCTGCACCTGGAAGGTGATTTCGGCTTTATTGCTGACGGCGATATCGCCAACCGGGATACCATCATCAGTGGTGCCGTCAAAGGCGTTGAATCCACTCTGATCCAAGGGGAAGGCGGTGCCCGTGGTGTCATCAGGGTAGGCGCCACCGTCCACTTTTGTGGTACCGGCGATATAGTTCGTTTCAGCGGGCAAGGTATCTTCGACGGTAACATTGCCCAGGATGACCACGCCATCGTTCTGGGTGACGATCTTGTACTCGATAGTATCGCCGGGGTCATACAAGCCATCCCCATCGACATCAACAGCCAGGCTGGCTTCTTTGGTGATCGAGTAGATCGGCAGGGGCAATACTGTGGTGCCCATATCCAGGTAAGGGTTGCCGGGGTCGGCCACGGAGGGATCTTGCCCCCAGGCAGCAGTCATGAAGGTACCATCGGCGGTGAAGATGCGCATACCGGTATTATCACCATCCGAATCAGAGATGCGCTTGGATTCAAAAGCACTTAAATCATAAGAAACATCATACTTGTGGCCATTAGGCGCTGTTTGAGGTCCGGCATCCAGGTTGCCGTCGTATTTGACATAAATTGTAGTTGGCGCGATGGTTGTGACCCACACCGGGCTGCCGACACCGCTCTTGTTGCCATTGACCGGTCCCCAACCAACGACCACACTGGGGGTCAGGTTGCTCTCCGGGACCAGGGTGAAGCCCCAGTCATGCACGTTGTTGCCGGTGCCGGATTCATCGCTGTCCATAGTGCCCACGGCGAAAAAGGTCTCTCCCCCTGAGGAATAGAAATGCGCCGCCGAGTTGGTCGGCATACGATAACGATAGGAGTCTCCCGCTGGAACCGTAAAACTACCCGATCCAGCCTGGGTCTCGTAATTGATGGTGATCGGCGAACCCGAGGGATTGAAGATAAAGGTATGCGCCGGATCGTTGGAAACGGTGGTGCTGGTGGGATTGTAATACGAGGCAGCCCACTGCTCCTTGGGGTACATGGTGAACCAGCGCGACTCGTAGCGGCTGCCGATATCGCCGGTGATGACATGCACCTGAACGGGTTTGTCAGCACTCACAGTAGCACCGGTATTGACATCGCCATCAACATGATAGCTTTCACCCTCATTGAGTGTGGTGTTGATAAGTCCACTGCCATCTTTTTTGTTGATGGTGACAGAAGTACCATCTTGAGAGGCAGCCACAAACATGCCCACATATTGGAAGACTTCGGCGTAGGATTGGTCTTCTCCAAAGGGAATTTCGAAGGTCTGGTTGTATTTGCTGGTGTCGTAGAATTCCACCGCCCCGGCTAACACCGTACCGGGAGTCTGAGCCCAACTCGCCCTTGTGGCCACGATGGCCTTGGTGCCAGCAAATTTATCGCCGCCGTCCCAGCGGATCTGGTTGGCATTGCGCGGCAGATCAACGGAGGAGCCAATTCCGCTGCCACCAACCATACTTTCCAGGGCAATCACCGTGCCCTCGTTGATCACATCAGAGCCAAAACCGGGTGGAATGCCGTTACCGCTGTTGCCATCACCCCAGATTTCCGTGGTCGATTGCACCGGGTTCTCGATATCAGCTTCATAGCCATCTTCCCAATGGTCGTAATAGATGATCATACTATCGCCGGTGCCCACCAGGGAAATGGCGGTATTGATCTGATTCCCAGTGGAACTATAGATGGATTTCAACGAGGCCTGGATGCCCGTCTCCGGCATGGGCACATAAAAAGTTTGCACAATGGGATCCGCAGCAGACACCGAATGCGAGGTGCCCAAAAGGCTGATTAAGATAATCCCCAGGATAAAAACTCTTCCAAATTGAGACCACAATTTACGGGACATGGACTACTCCAATAAAAATGGCTAATCAATACGGTATCGGTGAGCTCGGATTAGCCATTCAGGTTTTTGATACGCTCACCACTACATCTCTGACTGCATCGTTCAGGCAGATACAGCGCAGGTTATGTAATAGCAAAGTTTTCTTATTGACGAATTGTATTTTCTTCGTTACATTAATAGATATAGCCCAACTGCGGCCAATGGCCGCCAGGGTTAGCCTGGGATGCCGGGAGTCTCGCCAAAGTCTGTCCAGCATCCCTTTTTTTGGTGTTGTGCTTTCTCTAAATAATCTCAATGATTTGTTGTCAACTTATCGTTAATTACGTACTGCCAGGCTCCAAAATAAAAGCACTTTTGGCAGCCCGGCTATCTGAGATCGCTTGGGCGATCGAGACCCTTGGCTTTGCGTCCCCACCTCGCGGTGGGTTTGCCTTTTCGAGTGCAATACCTGCGTAAGCAGATTCGAAAGAAACGACGATAAAACCTTTAACTTACTGACAACCAAATTCTAACTACAAAGTTCGTACCTCCAGGTTGGGCTTGGTTTGGTTTTGTTAGGGAAAGTTTGCACAAGCATATTGTATTTCAACGAATATCCGCTGTCTGTCGCATATGGTAGATTCCTGTTGTAGTTAATCTTAGATATTGGTAACATCTCGGGCTCTAGAAATTCCCATGGTAATATCCAGATTTGGGGCATGGGGGCGGGGGCCCCCGCCCCCAGCCCCAAAAAAGATGGGTAACCCGGGGGGTATTAGGGGGGCGGGGG
>CAZUSV010000247.1:0-7040 GCA_964622645.1 uncultured Anaerolineales bacterium | reverse complement strand
GTCGCCAAAAAGCGGCTCCTCGCAATGACATCTTAAGACTTTAAGAAAGCCCTGGCAGATATACTGATCATGGGTATAGAAGCACATTTTTTAGGACACGGACGCTCTGCGCGTCTAAGGCGAACACGGATAAAATTCGTGTTCATCTGCGAAATCCGTGTCCCGTTTTATGTTCTTTTACGACCGTGATAAGCATAAGCAGTTGCTTTTCTGGTGAAAATAACTATATAATATGAGGGACGTATTTGAGCCAGACCAAAGGGAAAACAGATGAGTATTCGCATGCGCTTGTTTCTGACCTTCTTTGTACTGACGGTGCTGCCGCTTGGCATCATCGAGCCGACGAATCTTGACAACATCCAAAGCGTAGGAGACCTGACGGTTGCAGAAAGTACCGAGCTGATGAAACAACTTGGGGAAGCTGCCATCCAGCAAAAGGCCCTGGATACAGCCAAACAAGTTGCCCTGTATCTCGAAGCTCGTCCTGAGCTTTTGACTGACCTCGATTTTCTCATGGCAGATGCACAGCTTGCAAGGATTGCGGTACAGCCTGTGGGTGTGACAGGCTATACTGCGCTGTATGATGACCAGGGCATTGTGTATTTCCACGTCAACCCGGCCTTGTTGGGCCAGGATATGCAAATGTTTGCCGAGACCCTGCCTGAATTCTGGGCGATCTTCGAGGCCAGCCTGGATGGAACCAATGTCGGCTCGTACTATATCTGGCAAGATGCCGATGAATCCCTGCGCGATAAATACATGCAATGTGTGCCTGTCGGGGGCACCAATCTCAGGGTTGCAGCGACCACCTATATCGATGAATTCTATGCCCCGATCCGGGAAACAGAGCAGAAAGCTGAGCAGATCTATATCACAGCGCGTACCAGGGCGGTTGCCGCATTGGCCATAGTCGCTGGTCTGGCGCTTTTTGGTGGCTGGTGGCTTTCAACGATCATCAGCAAGCCGGTCACTGCCCTGGTTGGCGCTTCGCGTGCGGTGGAATCGGGGCGCATCGAAGATGTCAACCTGAAAGATGTGGAAAAAAGAAGCGATGAAATGGGCGCCCTGGCCCGGGTTTTTTCGAGCATGGTGGCCAGAGTGTACGAACGTGAGCAAACGCTCAAAGAAGAAGTGCTCGATTTGCGCATGAAAGTGAAGATATTTATCGAGATCGATGAAGCAAAAAAAGAGCGCGATTTACACGAAATCACGGAATCAGACTACTTCAATGAATTGATGGAGCGCGTCGATGAATTGCGAAAATCGAGGGGTGAAGAGGAGTAAACAATGACCAAAGAACAGGACATTTCCATGCGCCGTCTGGGGCGCACCGACATCGAGATTACCCCCATCGGTTTAGGCGTTATGCAGTTTTCCGGAGGTAGGGGGATGTTCAATTTGATGTTCCCCGAAATCCCTCAGCAGGGCAAGAATGAGATTATCAAGGCAGCTCTGGATGGCGGCATCAACTGGTTCGATACTGCTGAGATGTACGGCCTGGGCCGCTCTGAGCGTAGCCTGGTTGAGGCCTTGAAATCCCTGGGCGTTGACGATAGCGAAGTGATCATCGGCACCAAATGGTTCCCTTTCTTACGGAGATCCCGCAGCATCACCCGCACCATTGCCAGGCGTCTGCATTTCCTGGAGGGCTATACCATCGACCTGCATATGGTCCATCAGCCCATTGGCTTGTCTTCGCCCGAAGCTGAAATGGATGCCATGGCTGACCTGGTGGAGAGGGGCCTGATCCGCTCGGTGGGAGTGAGCAATTTCGGTCCTGAGCGGATGCGCCGCGCTCACGCTGCTCTTGCGCGCCGTGGTCTGCCCCTGGCGGTCAACCAGGTCGAATATAGTCTGCTGCGCCGGGGCATCGAAAGCAATGGTATCCTGGATACCGCCCGCGAACTGGGTGTAACGATCGTGGCCTGGGGACCGCTAGCTTCGGGCATCCTGTCGGGGGTATTCCATGACCCCGAGAAATTTGCGCACCTGCCCGCATTTCGTCGTCGGCGCTTAGCTCCGTTGCTGGAGCTCACGCGCCCATTGATCGATTTTTTGGGGGAGATCGCCACCGGCTACCAGGTCACACCTGCGCAGGTGGCCTTGAACTGGTTGATCCATTTCCAGGGCGATAGCGTGGTGGCCATCCCCGGGGCTTCAAAGTTGCACCAGGCTGAAGAAGCTGCTGGGGCGATGCACTTCAAGCTCACCAACAACGAACTGGATCGGCTCGATCAGGTCTCGAGCGAATTGCAATAGGACCAGATTAGATATGGTCAAACCGCTCATCAACTGGACACCCAAATTCTATGATCGCCTGTCGAAGAAGTACGATTTCCTGGCGCGTATATTTTTCCCCTTGGGGGAGAAGGGCAAAGCCAAAGTAATCGAGGATTTGCGCATAGGCAGCGTCCTGGACATTGCCTGTGGGTCGGGTGGGTTGCTGCAGGACGCCGTTGAGGCTGGCGCGCGCCCCTTTGGTTCTGACACGTCCTGGGGTATGCTCACTGAGACGCGTGCCAAAGTCCCTTCTGCGGATCTGGTGCAAGCCAGCTTCTATGCTTTGCCTTTCGCCGAGGCGGCCTTCGATACTGTGGTCGAGACCAATGCTGTCAGCGGGGTGGAGATCGCGGCCGAGAAGGTGCTCTCAGAGATGGTGCGTGTTTGCCAGTATGGGGGCCAGATCCACATTGGGGATTATGCCAAGGCCCCCAGAGAGAATCTCTGGCTGCGCATCGTAGAGTGGTTCGGTGTGCTCTTTGGTGATTATCCCCACGATTATGTGACCTATTTCCGCTTACAGGGCTTTGATACCGAAGTCGAATATTTGGGCTTCGATGGCATGTACCAGTACGTTCGGGCAGAGAAGAAGGTATGAAAATATATTTCGCCTGCTCCATCACTGGTGGTCGTCAAGATGAAGACATTTATAGCTACATCATTGGAGTATTGCATGCTGATGGGTACGATGTGCCCTCAGCTGTTTTCGCTCTGCCGCATGGTGTCGATGAGCATGAAATGAAAGCACCGCAAGTGTATCAGCGCGATACCCAGTGGATTCGCGAATCCGATGTTTTGATCGCCGAAGTGAGCACCCCTTCCCACGGCGTTGGTTATGAGATCGGCTTCGCCCTGAATCTGGAAAAGCCTGTCTTATGCCTTCACAGACAAGACTTTAAGATATCCAAAATGATTTCGGGTAATCCCCACCCCAAACTTCAGATTGAACAGTACACTGACCAGGAAGAGCTCAAGGAGATCCTGGGGACGTTTCTAGATCAGAATCGTATGTTAAAATAATTAGCATTGAATAATGTCCCCAAATCTGGGAGCTATCCTGGCGATTTCTGTAGTGACAATAACCCTGTGATCTGATTGTTGAGAGCGAAAATATGAGCGAGAGTCAAGATATCCATGAGATATTTCAGAAGATCAATTTCGATCCGGATGACTTAAGCCTGGCTCTGATCAATAGTATGGGTGACGGTCTTATTGCTGTCTCCAATGACGGCCAGATTCATTTGATGAATCCAATTGCGGAGATCCTGACAGGTTGGTCACGCGCAGAGGTGGTAGGGAAGAACATTGGCGATATCTACCAGGTCAAAGATCTCGAGAAGGGCATCCTGATGAGTGAGATCCCCATTCTCAAGGTCTTTGATGAAAAAGATGTCTTTTCCGTGCATAACCGCTTCTTGTTAACCCGTAAGGATGGTACTGAAATCCCCATCAGTGAAACTGCCACACCTATAGCTGATCGCGCTGGCAACCTGGTTGGTGCAATTGTTGTTTTCCGTGAGATATCTGAGACTTTGGATGCCGAATCGCGCATCGAATATCTGGCCATGCATGATTACCTTACGGGGTTGCCAAATCGCAGGCTTTTTATCGACCGTCTCGAGAGGGGGCTCACTCAATCACGCAGAGAGTTTCAAAGGTTGGGGGTGCTATTTCTCGATTTGAACGATTTCAAGCGCATGAATGACACATATGGCCATGAGTTTGGGGACGCCGTTCTGAAGAGAGTCGCTCGAGAACTAATTGGATCCGTGCGCGAGAGCGACACTGTAGCGCGCATTGGTGGAGATGAGTTCGCTATCCTGTTGACCAATTTGCATGACAGGAAAGATCTCCTGCCAGCGACATCAAAAATAATCAATGTATTCAAGAATCCTATGACCATCAAAGGTCACCTGGTGGAGATTGGCGTCAGTGTTGGCGAGGCGCTTTATCCTGATGACGCAGAAGAGATAGAAAGCCTGCTAGATAGGGCTGACAGGCTGATGTACGAACACAAAAAAACGACTGAGAAAAGCCAGTTGCAAAAGTAACTCTGGGGAAAATGTCGGCAACTATATCATCTCAGCACCCTCAACGACGCAATATGAAACGAACGCTTGGGCAACGCCAAGTTGTCAGGCGGGCGCTAAATCAAGCTGTTTGGGCTAGCATCAGGCCAGTCGCGCTTTCCTTGGCATTCTTGTATATCCTATTTGCTGTTGGGCACCTTATCTTGCTTCCGCCTGATACCAAAATTGTCATGGCAGTTTTGGCTGGGGGAACAGCGCTCATTCTATTTGCCCTCTTCGTTTATATCCAACGAACACCATTTTCCGAACGCCTGACGTATCCGCTGGCTTTTCTTGTTCTCCTATTGGCCATCCTGAACAGCTTGCTGCATCTCTTCTTGACAGACGATATCCTGCAAACGACCAACTTGATTTTAGTGATCTTTGGGACGGGTTACTTTATTCTCTCGACGCCTTGGTTCTTTGCCACTCTGTCCATTACTGTGGTGAGTTGGATGTTATTTATAGCCCGGCTCGATCACCCGGCATATATCACGCATTTTGGAATTGCGATCTTTAGCGCAGCACTAATTTCCTTTCTATTTCACCTGGTGCGCAAGCGGTATCTCGGCGAACACGAATTGCTGCGATTGCAGATCGAAGCGCAACGCGACGAGGTCGAGAGTGCGCTGCAAATGACTGAGCAACAAATGCTTGAGTTGCAGGAGCAAGAGGAGAGCATGCGCGCCATTATAAATACCACAGTGGATGGCATTATCACCATCAACGAAACTGGAATTATCCAATCGTTCAATCCTGCTGCTGAGCTGATTTTTGGGTATCAAGAAGAGGAAGTAATTGGGGAAAATGTGCACTTGTTGATACCTGACCCGCATCATGACCAACACAATGGGTATATTCACGCCTATATGACCACCCGAGAGGCGAAAATCATTGGCATAGGCCGCGAGGTGCAGGGCATCCGCAAAAATGGTGAAATCTTCCCCCTGGCTTTGGCGGTGAGTAATGTCGAGTTGCCAGGCAGAACTCTGTTCACAGGCATTGTTCGAGACATCACCAAAAGAAAACGCGCCGAAGAAGCTTTGAATACCGCCCGAGAGAGGCTAGAGAGGGAGATCGAACTGGCGGCGCATATTCAAACAAGTATCTTGCCTCGCGATCTTCCCCGATTGGATAGCTTTGAGTTCGCTGCAGAAGCTCTGGCAGCTCGTTTCTTGAGTGGAATTTCTACGATTTCATTACTCTCGACAAGCATATATGCCAGATCGTATTAGGTGATATCGCAGGGAAGGGGATCCCCGCAGCGTTGATGACTTTGTCGACGCGCGCCTTGATCAGAAATGAATCAAAACCTGAAATTGGCGTGTCTGATATCCTTACTACGGTTAATAAACTGGAATACCAGGACTTGTCTCAGGCTGAAATATTCGTGACTTTGTTCCTGGCGCGCGTGGATGGTCAGACCGGAGAGTTTAGGTATGCCAGCGCTGGCCACGGGGAGGCGTTATTGTGGCGAAATCTGGAAAGGGAATATACCTTAATTCCTGCGACAGGATTACCTCTAGGGATCTTCCCAGATGAACACTATCAAGACGAGAAGATCGTGATGCGTCCCGGAGACCTGGTCATAATATATTCGGATGGCGTGACTGATGCAATCAATCCTGGTTGAATAGTTGTTACACTCGCCCCAAGAAATCCAACTGATGCACAATGCAAACCAGATCATGATTGGCGATCTGGTTTTTTCGTTCCGCTGTCCAGCGATTGAGTTGCTCCTGGTCGATTCCAGGATGGGTTTTCATTTCGTTGTAGATCATATCGATGAGATGCCCTAAGAAATCAGCCTCTTGATGCGGGTACCCATCAAAGCCCGAAAAAACTACCCAATCCGAGCTTCCCGCTGCCAGGAGTTCCACGCCGGCGAGACGAAGCTGCTCGAAGAGATGGCGGCCGGTCTGGCTGTCCCCAGAGGGTTTTCCGTCCGTCAGGCGTTCGTCCATCGATTGGTTGTAGAGAGTCAAGAGCTCTTTTTCGAACAGTGGTTCGATCTGCGGCTCGAAGATGGTGTGCCCGTCGTAGTTGATGGTGAAGTACATCAATCCTTTTGGGTTGATTGCCGCTTTCAAGCGTCTAATCGCCGTGGAGAGGTCGAACAGATCCAGCACTGCGTGACCAATCAGGAGATCCCAGGACGATCTGCTTTTAGAAATAAAATCGAAGACATCTGCGCAGACGATTTTCAGGTTGATCTTACCTGAAGGCATTGTGATTTGGTAATCATTGTGCGGGTGTTGTTGGAATTCGAACCCTGCAATGTTGGCCCATTCTGAAAGGTAGATAGGTGCGGACTGGGTATTGGCTTCATTGATATCGAGGAGACAGTAGTCGCAATCGGGCAGTAGACCATCTTCAAGCAACCTCGCCAGCATCGTTCCAATCCCACCACCGATTTCTAGCACGCGTAGAGGGTGTTGTGGCGAATCCATCCCTAGAATTGAACCTCTAAGTTGATTCCACACGCGCAGATTGAGGGCGCGGTCGTCGACGCTCTTTTTGGCGTGGAGATATCGAATGAATGAATCTTGACTCATGTTACTTTTTTGCTACCTCGCTAATATTACAGCGCAATGTTGACGTTTATTATCACTCTTCAAGCTTGCTAAGGCCGGTCTCCTGACCGAGCCGGCTCGGTCAGGAGACCGGCCTTAGCGTAATATTCAATGACTT
>CAZUSV010000246.1:0-7128 GCA_964622645.1 uncultured Anaerolineales bacterium | reverse complement strand
CCCGTGATCAATAAACGCTGTACCTCTTCCCAACTAGCAGATTCATAGGCCTGCCATGCACGCGCAAAATAAGATTCTTCCAGAGGAATATCAACGGGTTCCATCAATTGATCTCGGAGACTCCGGCGCAAATCCGTCTGTTCCCAATAAGAATGTGAAACCCATTTCGGTTTCAACAGCAAAGCCCGCCGATACGCCTGTTCGGCTGCCAAATAATTGCCTGACTGCTCAGAAAACCAGCCTTCCAGCACCCCAAAGAACGGTTCTTGCGGGGCCAGTGACACCGCTCTACGAATCTCCATCAAGGCGCCGCTTACATCCCCTGCCTGCCAGTCCAGGATAGCCAGGTCAGCATAGTAAACTGAGAAAATCGGCTCGAGATTCAAGCCAACCCGCAAGTATTCGCGAGCGCGTGCCAGGTTTTCAACACCACCGCTTTGCTCCCATATACGCGCATGGGCCAACCCGGCTTCAATATTATAGAACGCCGAATTAGGTGAACGCGCCAAACTTTGTTCTGCAAGCGATGTCGCGGCCTCCCAATCTCCAGCGTCACCAGCCCGAACAGCCTGCGCCAGAGGTTGGTAAACCCAGGCTGTCCACCCAAGGTATCCTAAAATACATATCCCGGCGATCAGGGGGATCACCTCGGTAAACCGCGGCCAACGATTTGCGGTAGCTTGCCCTCCGACGTGCCACACCACAGCCAGCACGATGACAATTGGCAACATCACCGCAGGTGCGTACGTAAAATCATCAATAAGACAATGCAACGCAAACGCCGTCAGACCGGCTAACGCGGCCCCGACCCAGGCCTTTTGCCCTCTCTTGGCAATGATATACATCCTAATGAGTTTTCGAGCAATCAGAAACACAAGAAGCGACAACGCCAAGAGCCCCAAGATCCCTAGTTCAGCCAGCGTCTGAAAAGGGATGCTGTGAGCATAGAATGCCCAAAAATTAGGCGGGACGCTTTCGTGCCGAACATACTCAAAGCCAAACCTTCCAGGACCAGCCCCCAACCATCTGTTTGACTTCCAGATCGATAGCGCATTTCCCCATATGGTGGCGCGACTACCGAACAACGCGCTGCCATGCGATGGGTGACTGCCCTGAAAACCCCATAGCCACCATCCCAGAATAGCCAGACCCACAAGAGCCAGAAATAGCCCTATTTGCTGTGCATATGAGCGGCTGCGCCAATAGCGGTTGAAAAAGCCCAATAACCCTTGCTCACTAACTTGTAAAACAATGAAAACTGTCAGCCAAACTGCAACCCCCAACCACCCACCCCGAGACGACGACCAGGGTATCACCAATATATAGAAAATCCACCAATAAATTAATAGCACCCGATAAGGAACATTGCGAGTGTTTTTCCATAAGATAATCGTAAAGGGCGCAATCACATTGACCATGGCCATCAGGGCGTTCGGGTGGCGAATCAGACTGACGAAACGGTATGGCACAGGAGGAGCAACCCACATCGAGCCGATTTCCCGCCACCAAGCCGCGTACCAGAGATATGTTTCCAGCACGGCGAAAAAATTTAGCATACCAGTCACCACTACCAACCCCACAATGACGAGCTTGCTGTCAAGCCCTACATCGAATAAGTCCACCAGCAGATAGAACACCGTTCCATATGTCAGCACCAATGTAATAAATGTCAATCCATCTTGCGGGTTGCCTGATTGAAGCATGGATACCACGGCAATTGAGAAATACACTAACAAACCAGCTTCCACCCCAGTTCGTGGCAGTCCGCCGGGTTCGATCCTGCTGCGCCAGAGCAACACACCCCCCAGGAAACAAACACCAACCATCAGAGAAGGCCAATATAATTTGCTCCAAACGACCCCTCCCGCAACCACAGCATATCCTATTAGAAAGAAAACGATTGAGAACTTTACCCAACGCTTGCTACTATCCATATCAGTCGGGATATTCATCAGCTAACGGCTCCGGTCTGCATTTCAACTCGCTTGCGCACAAGCAGCAACCCCAGTAATCCCACCGGCAGTAAGGAGAAGACATACCAGGCCTGATCATTAGCGTAGGCGAACAAAATCACCAACCAGCCGGGAATAGATAGTAAAAGGGCTGCAATTTGACGCTGGCGGTTCTCGAGTATAGGGATCAGCTGAATGAGATCATAATCATGCACCAATGGACTGACGACAAAACCCCAAAGCACAAGCATATCAAAAGAGATGCGCCTCCCACTCAGTAACCACAGACCAACCAACAAGCCCATTCCCAGCGCGACAAGTAACAACCAGAAGAGAGCTTGGCGCGAAGAGAAAAAGAGCAATAACGTGCGCGGCAAAAATCCCGACAAAGCCCGCTCGAACAAAGGTCGCGGCGAATCCAGCCAGCGCGCAGGCCAGTCTGGCATCACCAGGAACGCTGGCAGATTCAATGCACTCATCGTCCCCAGCCACGCCCAAACCTGTCGTGGCACCCGCCTAGATGAGCGGGCATCCTGCCACCACTGGACGGCCGCATACGCTAAGGGAACAATACCCAACTGGGGTTTCAGAAGGGTTAATCCCAAAAACATGCCTCCCAGCGCGTCCTGAGGATCCCGATGTTGACGATATCCCCATAAACCCAACATCCCAAATACAGAGGCCTGGCAACCGATAAAATGACCAAAGAACGGCGCGTAAGCCAACACCCAGGCCTTTCCCCGGGTTATCAAAAGCGCCAGAAAAACTGGTAAAATCATCCAGAACGCCATACTCCACTCGAACGGCAGGCGGCTTAACAGCGCAAAAATCATCACAAACGGCAGGGGGTAATAGCTGTTTTCGGTATAAACTTCATGCCCACCTAAAAACCGCGCCCCAATACCGATGAAGGTATCGTAATCCGTATGGCATCGCCCTACCTGGATAACATATCCCAGGTATAAGATGTAAGGAAACAAAAGGAGTAGCAAAGCCCCCAGTTGCCACACTTTTCTATAGCCTCGCTTATCGCCCACACTTATCAAATTCGCTATCATCGAAATTTTCTCCCGAGAGAAAATACTAAAATCGACAATGCCGAGAAAACATAAAATACTGCTGCCACTTTTAGCACGCCGCCATAGCCAGTGGCTAACGCCAGCAGTAAAGCCAGAATTGTGCCGATCACCGTAAAGGTCGCATTGATCCCCCAGGCCCAGGGCACAAAACTTGGCTCAATCATCTTGACAGCAGACAATCCTGAGGGGAATGGAATCCCCATCAAAAATCCAGGGAAAGCCACGACCGCGGAGGATATCATAACTCTGAGAGTCAGGGGCTGAACCAGGATAAAATCTCCCAAGGAATTCAAAACTAAGTGCACGACAAGAACCAGCACAGCCGCTCCGAACGCAGCCAGCCAGGCTTTCTTCGTAGGGGGCATTAAAAGCTTGTTACTGAACAGACTTCCAAGTCCAGATGCGATCAGCAATGAACACAGCGTAACCGCCAAAGAGTAAGATGGATGCCCGACGATCAGGCCAAGTTTCTGAATCAGCGTTACTTCTACGAATATGAAACCCATTCCCAAACAGGCAAAATAGATCACGATCAACCCGGGCCTTGGAATCGACAAACCCCTACGTGACAGGAAAAATGGCGGCAAAATGGTCAAAATTATCGAGAAGGTCACCAAGATTCCCAAAGTCAAGATCAAGGCATCATAATTGACGCTCTGAGAGCCCCACTTATCTAGCACAAAGAAGAACGGCCAGTTATCTGTTGGGGGCGCGATGGTTTGCGGCTGCGCATCGATGAAGGCACCTTCCTTCCCGGCTTTGAATGCAGTGATGAAGTCAGCATACTGATTGTCTGTAGGGAAACCTGGAGCGAATAAAATGCGGTTATTAGCAATGAAGTCAGCATCCGGTGTACCAAATAACCGGTGATAGAGTGGAAAATAAATGCTGCTTGGCTGCGCTTGATAATGCTCTTGGATCGTGGCGATTTCTGCAAATGAAAAGGGACTCTTTTTTACCAGCACATGGATATAACCGGTCATCTCGGACACGACCACATGCTCTTCCACCTCAGTCAAACCAGCGGATTGCAAAGCATCTGCTGCCAGAGCCAGCAGACGCAAGCCAAGCCCATCGATATTTGGGAAAGAGACAGACAAGACACCTTCGTCGCTAAGGTGCTCTAAATATTGACCAAACGCTTCCCGAGTGTAGAGATAATTTTCAGCCATATTGGGATTGGCACCCAGGGAGGCGACTGTGGTATCAACTCCAGTAAGCTGGATGATATCGAACTGTTGCATGCTTGTCGCCAACAGATGCCGTCCATCGATCAGTTCGATCCGCACTCTCTCATCCATGTAGGGATGGCCAGTAAATTCGGCATAGTGCTCTTCGACAATCGCTATCATCTCCGGGTTGACCTCTGCGCCCTTAATCTCAGATGCGCCTGCAGCCAATCCGGCAATGACATCTGGACCTCCGCCCAAACCAATGATCAACACGGAAGGATTATCCTTGATCCAGTAAGGCACCCCAAATATTGTGCTATCAATGATATCGGCCTTGTCTTGATCATTCTGCATGTTGAGTAACAACGTAGGTGCCCCCCCATCATGGGTCACCAACTTGAAAGATACCTCTAATGAAGGTGAAAGTTCTTCACCGGGTATCGAAAAGATATCTACCCGGGCGACTGGGCTCCACCCTTGATACTCCCAGACTGCATCCTCCCCCAGATCAAGCATCAATCTGAGTTCTTTTGGAGAAATAGAAGTGATCCCGTTGGGGAGCCATGCGCTAACCCCTAATAGAACTATTATAAACAGAAGCAATCCGCCTACTGCTGCTCGCTTCAATGGGTATGAATATATCCCAGCCGCCAATAAGCTGACCATGACGATCAAAAGGCCAACCTGGATCCCAGTGAAGTAAATCAATCCTAGAATTACTAGGCCAGCTGCAGCGCCCGCACCCAACAAATCAGCAAAATAGAGCACTGGTAATCGAGTATCCGGCAACGAGAACGATAATGAGAGTGCAAACCCGCCAAAGAACATTGGTAGCGCCAAGATCAGGGGCAAGAAAATCGCCACGGACGGAGTCTGGCCTGCAAACCAGATAAAAGGGAATGACAGCAAGACCGAAATTGAAAACCCGATGCAACTCAGGCCAGCACTACTCATTTCGAACTTTGCATTCCTTCGCAGGCTGAGATACCCGCCACTGGCGCCCAAACCTAGCATTGCGATACTGATCACCAGATAGGCTGCCACCGGAAACAATAAGATCGACGCAAAGCGGATATACAGCATCTCCAACCCCAGCAGACTCCCGGAGATAAAGAAAACTCCCCAAGCGCTGCGGATATTTTTATTAGCGGAAATTGGATTTCTTTTCAAAAGGAACCTTCCCTAGCGCCCAAATATGACTGCAATCTCATCTTCGTATAGCAATTGCCAGCCTGTTCTTTCCAATTCATGAACTACTGGGCGAAATGGCTCCAGCAGGATCACATTCACTCCCCATTGATCCAGTACCTTCTCCCAGTCATCATCAGCTTGCACGACCTGGATCCACTGGCCAATCAACACATCACCATACAAATCCGTGCGCCCATCCACGAACACAGGGTACTCAGGCAGTGTCCAGAGCAAATAAGCGCCCCAATTATAAGAGTTAAACAAGTTTCCCCGGGGTTGCGCGTCCTTGATGAATTCAACCGCTGCCACAGGTAACGTCTCTTCAAAGTGCTCCTCATTGATCTTATTGGGAATGACCAGGCTGGATTTGACCGCAACGGCGAGGAAGAAAATCCCCAAGAGGGTCCAGTTCAACGTAGATTGCCACCGAGATGTTCGTACGGGGGTTGGTGTTGATCTACGAATCCCCAGGAGTTCACCTGTTTCCTGAAGGAAAGAAATGGCGTGCCTGGTCAACACCATGGGAGCCACCACTGCGAACAAAGCGATATTGCGCCCTGCCGTGAGACTAAGACTCATGAATCCTGTCAACAGAAGGAAATCGACCAGGGAGATGCGTTTCCTGGAAACCCCCAATGCACCGATTGTCAGCAACACGAGCATCAAGAAGGGCAGCAACTGTCTGTCGTGAAAATTTGGCGACTGCCATTCTTGTATGAATTGCCTCAATACATCGATTCCTACTGTCTTGAAGGGATATAACAGCATTACCGGTCCCGAGGGGTTAACGCAGACGGCAAGTACCATGAGAACTCCAACCAAGGACAACGTTTTAACTCGCTGACTGCTGACGGCTGGCCGCGGTCTGTCGTCTGCTGTCTGACGTCGGTTATCCATCCGATTCAACAGCCAGCTGAATAAAGAACTAACATAATACACACCCCACAAAATGAGCCCCACTGCAAAACCTCCGTGGCTGTTAGCCCAGAGGACCATCAGCACCGGTAACAACCATATCCTTTTCGTGAGTACGCTCGTAGTGATGACTGAAGTCATCATTCGACGACTAAAGTCGTCACTACGAACATTTCTTCGAGATGGGTTCATTGTCTCTTTTTGTTGGCTATACGCATGCCATTGCATTCGACTTTCTTCAAGAATCCACAAGAATACCCCTGTCAACAAGAAAGTCATCAAATTGGGCCGTGCAGCCCAAAAGACTCCAGAAGCCGCCGTTGCCAGGATGATCACAAAAGCCCGCAGGAACTCTCCGCCAAAGAGAGTCTTCCAGACGAACCAAAAAGTCAGCGCGACCATCGCCGCAGTCCACATGTTCAGGCCACCTGGGCCGAAAGCCTGGTAAATGGCATACATGGGAACTTCCACAAGCCAGCCAGGATACTGCCACTTCTCCCCCAGGAGCGTATACGAAAAGTGATCCTGCTTAAGTACAGCACGATTCTCGACAATCCACTGGCCAGCACGCAGGTGCCACCAGGTATCGGTATCCACCGAGATTCGTGCCGCCATGGCGAAGACGGCCAGAAAGGTCAAGCATATGACGAGTTGTTTAGTGCTAAACGAAGGCATTCTCATTATATTTGTAGGCAACGCAGTTGGATTTCTTCCCTGCAACTACACAGCCAGGAAGGAATCTCCAGAAAAAAGGGGGTGCAGTTACCAATACCCTCGCCAATTAAGGCGAAGAAATTAGAACATTAACAGGATGAATAC
>CAZUSV010000245.1:0-7178 GCA_964622645.1 uncultured Anaerolineales bacterium | reverse complement strand
GCCTGGTAGGGTTAATGCTTGAACGCCAGGGCTATCAGATTAGCGCGGCTGATAATGGAGAACGGGCGATCCAAAAAGCCCAATCCGATCTCCCCAATCTGATCTTGCTGGACGTAATGATGCCGGATATGAGTGGCTATGAAGTCGCCCGAAGACTGCGCAGCAGCGACCGCACTGCGACGATTCCCATCATTATGTTCACTGCCAAAGCCCAAGTTGATGATAAAGTCGAAGGTCTCGAGTCTGGCGCAGATGCATATCTGACGAAACCCACCCAACCCCGCGAGCTGCTGGCGCAAGTCAAAGCGCTGTTAGCACGTACACGAGCCAGCCAGGTTGCCCAACCAGAAGCTGCTCCATCAAAAATGGTTCCAACCAAAGGCTATATGATCGGTGTCTTGGCAGCAAAGGGTGGACTTGGCGTTTCGTCCCTAGCCACAAACTTAGCCGTAACGATCCGCAAATTGACCCACGAAAGTGTCATCGTTGCAGACTTTACACCTGGAAGTGGCGATATCGAATTGAGTCTGGGTTTCACCTCCCCCAATGGCGCTGCGCAGTTGCTCAGGAAAGATGCCAAGTCGATCACTGCAACGGATATCCAGAGCCAAGTTCTGCCTCACCAGAGTGGCATTCATGTGCTGACTTCGCCACCAAGACCTCGGGATGCGATTTACAGCACCCGAATCGACCAGTTCAGGAGGATTGCCAAACTTCTTCCCAGCATCGCCAAGTTCATTGTCCTGGATCTGGGTTCTTCGCTGCCACCCTTGACGCAAGCCCTGCTCGAGGACATCAATGAATTCCTGGTGGTTGTAGAACCAACACCCATGGGTGCCCAGCAAACGAAAGCACTTATCGATGACATGATTTCCTTGGGCGTGACCAAGAGCCGCATTCGCGCCGCCCTGGTCAACAGGCAGCGATCTAACATGCAGCTGAATTGGTCTGATGTGCAGAACGTGATCAAGCATCCCATTGCCACTGTGATCACTCCCGCGCCCGATCTGGCGTACAAAGCCTTCGAGATCAGCACCCCCATGGTGGTCCAACAGCCCACCAGCCTGACAGCCGAGCAATTTACCAAACTGGCGTCAACCATCATTCAACAATAAACGCTTTGCTCCATCGATGACGACTCGCCCCCAAGAGACAGTTTTTATTAGGGCTGTTAATATTCTAAAAAAGGCGCAAAATGTTGTAGCGCTCACGGGTGCAGGTAGTTCAACTCCTTCAGGGATTCCCGATTTCCGATCGGCGGGCAGTGGGTTATGGACCCGTTTTCTTCCCATGGAAGTCGCTTCGTTATCATCGTTTCGGTATCATCCGGAACGATTTTTTGAATGGCTGCGCCCACTGGCCAGTCATATGCTCAACGCCCAGCCCAACCCTGCCCATATCGCACTGGCCAATATGGAAGAGCGCGGTAACATTGATACCATCATCACGCAAAACATCGATGGGCTACACCAGCGCGCTGGCTCCAAACATGTTCTGGAAGTACACGGGACGCTCAATACTTTGACATGTGTGGGCTGCTACCTACAATATCCATCCTCGGATTTCACTGACGCATATTTCGAACATGGCGACATCCCTTATTGCCCAGAATGTCAGAGCATTCTCAAGCCCGATGCGGTACTTTTCGAAGAACAGCTGCCTGCCAAGGTTTGGCTGGAAGCCCGTCTGGCCAGCGAAACATGTGACGTGATGATCGTCGCTGGCTCTTCTTTAGAAGTGATGCCAGTGGCGGGGCTGCCTGCCAGAGCTATTGAGCATGGTGCTGACGTCATTGTGATAAACAAAAGCGAAACCTATATCGACGGACAAGCCTCGGCCGTATTGACAGGCGACGTCTCTGATATCATCCCAGCCCTGGCTGCTGTTCTTATCGATGACTGAAAAAAATCAAAATTCACTCATAGAGCGCTATAAAAAAATCATCTCAATTTCCAATGATCTGGCTTCGACCCTCGATCTGGATATTCTCTTAAAGCGCATTGTCGAAGCTGCGGCTGAACTTACCGGGGCAGAAGCAGCTTCGATATTGTTCTATGACGAGAGATTGGAACGGCTTTATTTTCAGGTTGTTTCACAATATGACGATCCATTCTTGCGTGGCTTAGAAGTACCTGTCGAGGGCAGTATTGCCGGGTGGATTGTGAAGAACCGCCAGCCCATAATTATCCATGACGCAATGCAAGATGAACGCCATTACCAAGAAATAGGCCAGTCAATTGGATTTTCAACAACATCAATCCTGGGAGTGCCACTGATTGCCAAGGACAAAGTCAGTGGGGTATTGGAAGCGATTAATAAGCAAAGAGGTAATTTTTCAGCTGAAGACCAGGAATCCCTGTTGACTCTGGGTGCGCATGCCGCTGTGGCAATCGAGAACTCGCGCCTCTTCCAGCAATTCGATTTGATCGCTGAATTTGTTCACGAGCTGCGTACACCGCTGACAGCTTTACGTACAGCAACGCATCTACTATCGCATCCTGAGATCGATAAAGAAAAAAGAAATCAACTCGCCAAGAATATTCAGCGCGAGACTTCCCGCCTGGCGGAAATGTCAACCGATTTCTTGAGTGTTGCCCGTCTCGAATCGGGTCGCTCCCAATTTCAGGTCGAATCCTTCGAGTTGGGAATGCTTCTCAATGAGTGTTTCCAGTTGATCATCGACCAGGCTGAGGAAAAAGGCTTATTCTGCAATATCGAGGTTCCTGATGACCTATCTGTCTTCAAAGGGGATGGCGACAAAATCAAACAGGCCATACTCAACCTTTTGAGCAATGCCATCAAATATACCCCTACTGGGGGCAAGGTTTTGCTCAAAGCCGAGCTCCAAGAAGACGTAATCGAAATTGCTATCAGCGATACAGGGATTGGCATTGCCCCCAAATACATGAACAGACTATTCAGTAAGTTCTTTCGAGTGCCTGGGTCGGAGCGTTACGCCCAGGGAACAGGATTGGGCCTCTCGATTGTCAAACGCATCATCGAAGGACATGGGGGTGAAATCGATGTGCACAGCGAAGTGGATGTAGGCACAACCTTTACGATCCATTTGCCGCTAACTCCCTAAGCATTCATTGAGAAATTAGTTCCCAGAATTCCGAACTACCCTTCGGCGGGCTCAGGACACCGCTCAGGATGCTGGCTTTTTAGCCTCTCAGTGAGAGCATATCGAAGGCTTCGTCGTGAGCCTTCGTCCCGAGCTAAAGCCGAGGGGCGGGACGAACGGCTCAGCCGAATGGGTGAAGCGTAGTATTTCGGGAACTTATTATTGGACGATCCCCAATATTACAGCGCAAGGGTGAGGTTTTCTATAACTTTTCAAGCTTGCTTAGGCCGGTCTCCTGACCGAGCCGGCTCGGTCAGGAGACCGGCCTAAGCAGATAGAGTCATGATAAAAACCAACCTTGCGCTGTATACTAATTATCCCATTGAAAGCAAGACCTTCAATGCCCCAGGCTGTGCGGCACGCTTGAAGGCCTGCAACCCTTCTACTAGAGGGTAGCTGTCCGAGATGAGAGGGGCAGGGTCCACATCACCACTCTCCAACAGCGCTAACGCCGGCTCGAAGGGACCACAACGCGAGCCCACTACTGTAATCTCATCAACCACAATCGAAGAAAAATTCACGCCTAAGTCACCCGCATAGGTACTCTTGATCACCAATGTGCCGCGCGGTCGCACGGCTCTGCGGGCAAGTTTAAACCCCCCTGGAGATCCGGTAGCATCGATCACCACATCCATTCCACGCCTGGGCACATCTAATTCCGACATTACCTTGATTTTGCGATCGGTCAGGATCTTCTGCTGGTATTCATGACGGGCTATCACTTGCAGATCACAGCCCGTCAGTACCAGGGTTTGCGCAATTAGCTGTCCTAACCTGCCAGCACCGACGACCAATAGGCGAGCTTCAGAGTTTATTTCGACTTGTTCCTGAATTTCCAGCGCAGCGGCGGTTGGCTCGGTAAAGACTGCAATATCATCGGGAAGAGAATCAGGGACAAAATGAAGGTTTTCCGTCGGAAGAGTCAGGTATTCAGCAAAGGCACCATGCTGATTTTTGATCCCCAACACTGAGCGATTTTCACAATGCGTCGGTCTGCCAGCCAAACAGGTGCTGCAACTCCCGCAAACGATATTGATCTCCCCCACCACGCGTTTGCCTTCCCAGTTCGAATCAGTGGGGGCTGAGAGGACTTGACCTACGAACTCATGTCCCAGCACTCCGGTAAAGGGATAATACCCTTTGACCAATTCCAAATCCGTGCTACAGATGCCCGCCGACCGTACTTGAATGAGGGCCTCTCCAGATTGGGGTTCAGGAATAGGGATATCGTCACGAATGCTAAGATTTAGATCTTCCAGCCAGATTGCTTGCATCGGTTTCTCCGCTTTATCGTGCCCCTTTGCGCCCAAACTGGCGTTCAAGCAAATCTACCGATAAATGGATCATAGTTGGGCGTCCATGTGGGCAGGTACGCGGAGACCGGCTGGCCTCTAGATCTCGCAGTAAGGTCTCCTGTTCCTCTCTTGAAAGCACTTGTCCCCCCTTGACTGCGGCGCGCTTACAAACACGGGCAATGATTTTAGCCTCGATAGCATCTTGCAGCGGGGTTTCATCCTCCTCGAAATCTTCGACGACAACACGCAGGGCCGCCGCCGGATCCATTCCTGACAAGAGCGCGGGAATTGCCCTGACCAAAAAGGTTCCCTGTCCAAAGGGTTCGACCTGAAAACCCAAATTGCCCAAAACTGGGATTTGTTCTTCGAGCAGGTCGGCACTCGATAGGGGGAGTTCCACTGTGGCTGGTTCCATTAACTGCTGAGCTGGGATGTTATCGCCGCCTTGGGCTAAGAAGCGCTCGAAGAGTACGCGTTCGTGTGCGGCATGCTGGTCGATGAGATACAACCCATCCGGTCCCTCGGCGATCAGGTATGTTGCCGCGACCTGGCCTACAAGACGAAGGAGCGGTACGGAAACTTCAGGTAATATTTGTTGGGTTTCCTGATTGAAATTAGACTGACCGCTGACTGCAGACGGCTGACCGCTCACCGCTCCCCGCTCTCCGCTAATCTCCCAAGCAGGATCAATCTCTCTCTGAGCCGAACTGCTCCCAAAGGAATGATCGATCCACTGGATGCGCTCTTTCATCTCTTCGATTTCAGGAACGGGCGTATGCGCCAGGAGTGCCTGACGTACCGCTCGTCCAACGCTGCGGAAGATCTCTTCACGATTACGAAAACGCACTTCTGCTTTAGTGGGATGAACATTAACATCCAGGGTATCCGCGGGCATCTCCAGAAAGAGAGCTGCCATAGGGAAACGTCCTACCATCAACATCGTATGGTAGGCTTTGACCAACGAGGTCGTAAGCGCGATATCTTGAACGGGTCGACCATTGACAAAAAAAAGGATTTCACGGCGATTGGATCGAGTCACATGCGTAGGGCTGACAAATCCGGTGATCGAAAGATCGTCATACTGGGCCAAAACCTCGATCATCTGCCGGGCAATTTCAGCGCCGTAGAGTGTGGCTAACACTTCTCGCCGATCTCCATTGCCACTGGTTTGCAAAACCTGACGACCAGCCTGCTTCAATCGAAATCGTACCTGAGGATAGGCCAGGGCGTAGTGGGTCACCAAGGTGCTGATATGCCGTCGTTCAGTGCGATCGCTCTTGAGGAACTTCAGGCGGGCCGGAACGTTGTAGAACAGATCCTCGACCCGCACGACAGTCCCTGAAGGCGATCCAATCGGTTTGGGCTTCTCAGCCTTGCCCCCATCGAGGCGTAACTGCATGCCCATTTCAGCTTGGCGAGGCCGGGAGGTGATCGTCATACGAGATACAGATCCAATCGATGCCAGAGCCTCCCCCCTGAATCCCAGAGTGGCTATACGAAAGAGATCGTCTGAAGTGCTGAGTTTGCTGGTCGCATGGCGGGCGACAGCCAGCGTCAACTGCTCAGGGGGGATGCCGTAGCCATCGTCTGCGACCTCCATCAAGGTCTTGCCCGCGCCTTCAACAAGAACGCTGATATGCTTCGCCTCTGCATCGAGGGCATTTTCAACGAGTTCTTTGACCACCGAGGCTGGCCGTTCAACGACTTCGCCGGCGGCAATTTGGGAGGCAATTTCGTCAGGCAGAATAATTATGGGCATGAGAATCTCCACCTGGAATTATAGCACCATAGTAGCCATGACCCTGGCAAATCCTAGAGGACTTTCTAGGAATCGCCAAGGTAGCTCCCAGATTTGGGGATCAAATCTGGACATTACCACGGGAATTCCTGGAGACCCTCCTGGAGACCTAATACCCTTTGCCCTACCCTCAAGAACAAGTACAATTCAGGTCATGAAGTTTCATACGATCTTCTTTGACCTCGATTCTACGCTCTACCCAGAGTCAAACGGCATGTGGGGAAAGATCCGCCAACGCATCGACCTTTATATGCATGAACGACTTGGGCTTTCCGATGAAGAGATCCCTGCATTGCGCCATGGCTATTTCGTAAACTACGGCACAACACTACGCGGCTTACAGGTCAACTTTGGGATCGACCAACAGGATTATCTGGATTTCGTCCACGATCTTCCGCTGGACGATTATTTGAAGCCAGAGCCGGAGCTTCGCCAGATGCTGCTTAGTATCCCCTATCGACGCTGGATATTTACCAACTCGGATATCGACCACGCAGAAAGAGTTCTCAACAAAATGGAAATCCAGGATTGTTTTGACGGCATTGTGGATGTGTGGGCTCTGGACCCTTACTGTAAACCGCTCCCGGAAGCCTACCAACGAGCCCTGGATTTAGCGCGGGCTCCTGATCCCCAACGATGTGCTTTTCTGGATGATTCCATCCGCAATCTGACCCCTGCCCACGAGGCTGGATTCTTCACGATCCTGGTCGGAGAAAATGGTTACCATCCCAAAGTTGACCGCGCCATCGAAGATATCCATGCCCTTCGGGAAGGCGTGCCAGAACTATGGATCTAAATATTTCAATTGTTCACAACCACAAATCACGAATGTAAGCTGAATGTCACCAATTGCACGAATGACGCCACTGAAAAAACTACGTGAGAAGGATACCGTGCAGCATATATGGGGGTGTGCCAGGCACACACCCCCATATATGCTGCACGGATTTCTCTTCTTTGG
>CAZUSV010000244.1:0-7194 GCA_964622645.1 uncultured Anaerolineales bacterium | reverse complement strand
GATAATAAGTCATCCAATCCAGACCTGGCGATCTCAATCGGGGCGTTTTCCCAGGGGATTAGGCCATCCCTGCGGATATAACCAACAAATGTTCTTTCAAGTCCAAGGGAATTGATCACTCGAATACGAATTTCATTGGATTCGAGCGAACCTGAGCCGCGATTCTGGACCGTAATGATCAAGTTTGAGTCCGAATCGAATCCTGCATTCTCGATAACCAGGTCGGGGATTTCGATACAGTAGGGAGGCGCAGTCCACCCTGGATTATCGCGCTCCACGCTTTCCTCTACCAGATCATTCGGATCCAGGGTTACACACAAATCTTCAGGTCGCTCAATGCTGGGCATATCAGGATCGAAGATATCTGTCTCGTCCCCTGGGAAGAGTACAAAATCGGGCAAGGTGAAAAAGCTGACCGTATCTAAGTTGTTACGAGTCATTAACACTTCAAGATCAGTGGTCCAGGTGCCTGAGCTGTAATTGTGTACGTTAATCCCATAGCGGTTTTCTGCAGTGATGATCTCATCAATGCCTAGTTGAGGCAGTGGCGGGAAGCTGATGAGACCATCATAAGACGTTTCCGCCACCTCAGAGCTGATGCTGAATTCCACCCGGCAACGCTCATCCGGTCTGTGCGAAATCAGTGTGCCGGTGTAATCCGTCTCACCCTCGGGATCAAACAGTTCCTCTCCTGGGATGTGAATGGCCCCCTCACATATCCCGCCTTCCCCAGCGCCTTCCATATCGTAAATACCTACGCTCAGCCCCAAGCCTTCTGGAGTTAGCGGCACTTCTACGTAGTGGGGATCATCGCTCAAGATCATCAACCAGCCAATACTGTATTCCAAATCTGGCTCTATCATCAAGCCTACACAGCCAGGATCAGCGCCTCCACACGAGCCATCCAGAGCAAGAGTATGTGAACTTAATTCGCTATCGACATTCATGTACATCAATATTGGGCCCATCTCGTCTTCCCCATAATGATTTATGGTCAGGGTATCAAAGGAAACATAGGCAGTGATATCACATTCCTCTAGAGCGTTTTCTCGTTCGATCACCAGCGGCTCAGATCGTTCGGACCATCGTGGTTCTCCGGCAGGATGTTCGGGATCTTCGCGCCAGGCTTCCATGCTGAAGATGTAATCCAGGCCGCAAGGCGGGTTCAACCACTCTGGGGGCAAGAAAATTGAACGTTCATCAGCGCCGT
This sequence comes from uncultured Anaerolineales bacterium, assembly GCA_964622645.1. Taxonomy (GTDB): domain Bacteria; phylum Chloroflexota; class Anaerolineae; order Anaerolineales; family UBA11858; genus NIOZ-UU35. The sequence continues at coordinate 5,984 of CAZUSV010000244.1, read as the reverse complement.
AGATAGTAAATTGTTTCGTGTTGTTGACATAAACATAGAAGCCATCAATTGGCTCGGGGGATTCATCCTCAGGATCAGGCTCCCAATCCCAATGCAGTGTGAGCCCCTCGATACGCAGGTTGAAAGGTGAAGGGATCGAGTCGTCCAAGATCGTGGGGAATCCCATTCCACCTGGGCGCCGACCAATGCGGTATTCCAACTCAAAGACCCCCTCTCCCCCCCTGCTCTCTTCACGGCGAGGAATGCTATCCCATATACCAGGTTCGGCACGGATCTCAACGCGACCAAGTTCAACGCTGTCGGTGCCACCACTGGTGATGCCCACACAAGTGATATCGAAGGGTATTGGTTCATTCCCCGGCCAGGTGAACACAGGAGCATGATCCCCACCAAGGTGTTCAGCCACATCCCAGTCTGTGCCTCCTAGCGAGGCGAAGGATTCGTCGGTGGATTGATCATGGTCAGCATCGGGATACCATTGCGGCTCCAGGTGTCCCATGCTGGCATAACAGTGCAGCGACTCGTAGGCTGTGCCGGTTTGCAGAGCCAGGGCCTCGACTTGCACACTTACAGGATCTGGAGAATACTCATCTGCGGGATCAGGTAAATCCACGCCAATTTCTTCAACCACATCAGATACGCCGCCCGGAACAGTGTCTGATGGTGCAGGGGGTGGTTCATCTGAGCTCGGGGCTGGCGCGCCGCCCGATGGGGGTGAGCCTGCTCCCGGGCTGCTGCCTCCGCCGGGGATATCAATCGTCTCGCCGGCTGCTGGACCATCGGACGCCATATCGGGATTCTCGTCGCGAATGTCATCTTCGCCGATGCCATATTCTTCAGCGATCGACTCCAATGTTTCACCTTCTGTGACCGTGTGCTCAGTGGACGGTGGTTTTTCCGCCCATACGCGAATACTTGCTTGTCCAGCGACATCTTCAGAAGAGATGGCGCGCACCACTAAGGTGTGTTCCCCCTCGCCTAATGGCTCCCAGGGAACCATAAGTGTCAGGGCAGGCGGAATATTTTCGGGTGGGGCTTCTTGGGCGAAATAGAACGCTTCATCGACCCATAGTTCAACGCGCCTCACACCGTTCTTGTTGCGAGCTGTGGCATTTACCAGCGCGTGATCACCCAGGGAGATGTATTCCCGGTTGAGGGGTTGGTGAATGAGCACCAGCGGGCGAGAATATACGGCGCGCACTTTGTTAGGGAAATACAACAAAACCGCGCCTACAACGCAAATGCCGATGAGAGTGAGAACGCCAAACGCAAAAAAGAATTTAGGATTGATTTTCTTCATTGTTTACCTCCTCGATCAGGTCAGTGGTACATTGAATGTGAACCAGTCAGACCAGTTTCCGGGGTTGCCTGCGCCGTCGATGGCGCGCACTCGCCAGCGGTATTCCCAACCACATTCGACGGAGATTTCTTTCTCGGTGCCGCCGATGCCAATAAGGATCAGGATAACCGAGGCTAAGTAACCTAGTTTGTAACGTGTGTTCTTCATTTTGTCTTTCTCCTTATTTGGTCATCCACTTCACCAAGCTATTATGGAACACGTTCGATGTCAGGTTCCGTCGATCAACGCGCATAAGCGTATGGGCAGAAGCGTAAATACCCGTGTGGATTTCAATCATAGACACAGAGCTTCACCACGGAATGCCATTCGCCCGATTCATCGCCAAGACCTGGAATATAGTTTTATGTCCCAATTACGGCTCCGTTCACTCTTCTGGGCACAAGGTCAGGGCGAAGTTTGTCTCCCATGGTTGTGGAACCAACATGCCAACACTTGGCTCGATCAAAAAGCGGTGCTCAGAGCGATCCGGGAAACTAGATGGTCCGCAATCTGTTTCGACAGCGGCACCCCAATTGTCTTCAGGCAAGAAGATTTGGCTGCCCGCATTTAGATTATCCCAACTTCCACCACGCCTGCCGGCCAGATACTCACCCGCGATTTCGACTTGCAATAGTTCATCGCCCATGATCTTGAAAGTGTCAACTCGGAAACAGCTCAGCCCTGGCGCACGATCTCCGATGGCATAGTGGGTGTCATAATCGTCAATGTAGAGATAGGAGAAGTAATCGCGGACATGTTCCGTTAACAGGGTGCGCGGGAGTGAACCTGTGATTGCGGTCGCAGTCAGGTCCAAGCGAACGGTGTGCCCATATCCGTGATAATGGGGGATGATTGTGTCGCACCATTGCAGCAGTATTGTCGCAATGCCCGGGATGTGGTAGGTATTATTCTCTGTGCTTGTTTCGGCAATCGTATTATCCGGATCGACGACCACGGAGTAACCCTCCTGGGGAAAACGCCTACGCATGTCTTCAATACGCATGTTTTCAATCGAACCGAATAGCGCGAAGGTCTGGCTTTGGCTAGGCCCCAGGGTGATGTTTCGCACAGAGGCATCGACACCGGGAATGCCATCGGGCCACACAGCTTCCAGATGGATGGTGCGGTTCTCGACTGCTCCATCACCAATATTTTGTACCGTCACCAACAAAATGCCATCATAGCGTACATTGGATATGGTCAAATCTGGCAGCCTGGGGCAAATTGGTTGGTGAGTCCTGTATCCGGAGCGTTCGGGGCCTTCAGGCACTCGGTCGAATGGATCAATCTGTACGCAGATGTCAAAAGGCGGGCTGAATTCGACGGGTGGTTCAATTACGGTGGATTCCCCCGTTTCGAGTACGAATTCGGGCCAGGTATGGATGGCGATCGACTCCCCGTCCCGCGTGCTGAATTCGACATCCAGGTCTTTCCAGGGCCAGGTGGCCGAACCGGTGTTTTGCAGCTCGATTTGCATGCGTTCAGTGGTCTCGTCGATGAAAACTTCCTCAACTTCCAGCCAGGGCAGTGGCTCCTCACCTTCCACGCCGGAACCGACCGGGCTACCGAAGGCTGGCCCCCAGCGGTAAGTCACCCGGCAGCGCCCATTCTCGGAGGTCAGGGAGTCTTCGTGCCATTCATCAAACACGCCGTAGCGGTCGTTGTAATACATAGACAGGCCTTCACAGATCAGGTCGTCACAATTCCACTCACCGAGAATCCCCCCTTGTCGGCAGCGGCCGGTGTCTGAATCCATGATGCGGTAGCCAAACTCGAAGGTACCGCCGGGAGGGACATCCACGATCAAGGAAGGCATACCGCTGAACCCCCAGCGGGAGTCTGCAGACATACCGTAGAGGTCGTACGTGTGGTTGTGGCTTAATCCATGAGCATGATCGCGTCCAGAGGCGTCGAAAGAGAAAGTGCGTTCATTGGCATGGAATGTGCCGTAGGGCGGACCGACATCACCAGTGCGGTCTTCATAACGGCCATCCCCTCCCAGGTTGAATGTTTCTAACTCCAGGAAACTGATCTGAATTTCACGGGTACAGCCTTCAGCGGGAGTCTCGACAACGGCAGGTTCGGAGTGATAAGATTCAGAGTCTTCGCTGAAGTCCTGGCGGTAAGCCGTGACGGTGAAATTGTATTGCGTTTCGCAAGGGGGGTTGAACCACTCGTAAGGCAAACCGCTCTCATGGGCATCGGCAGGTTCAATCCACTGCAGATTTTCATTCAAATAGATGCGGAAGCCGTGGATGGATTGCTCCTCTGGCTCGGGGAGATAATCCCAGCGCAGGGAGATACGACGGTCATCCAGGCGTACATTTGTGGGAATGGTCATATCGGGATCGGGGTCTTTTTCTACTAACCCTTCCCATTGCAGGCGGTATTCGATGGTGAACGACCCTTCACCACCCAGGCTATTGACCCGGCGAGCAATACCATCCCAGGTTTCAGGGGGGATGCGCGTGGCAGCCAGACCGAGTTCAACGGAATCTGTGCCTCCGGTAGCGATGCCGACGCAATCGACGCTGAAAGGCAGGGGTTGGTCGGGGGGCCAATGGAAGAAGCGCGTGGCCCTTTCCAATTCTGCGATGTCCCAGGGGCCATCGCCCAGGGAGACGTAACAATTGGTATCTGCAAAAGCCGGCTCGGTTTCGAAGGACAGGATTTCCATCCGTAACATGGATTCAGTCTCAAGGGTGCCGCCGAAGATATCAGCAAGATCAAGGCCGAATAAGAGAGGCAATATCCCCAAGGAAGCGCCAGGAGCATCATCATCCGGTACGGGTGCTGGAATAGTGTCGTCGGTAACATCGTCAGCAGCCTCAACTGAAGGCTCGCTGGGTTCAGAAGCACCTTCTTCTTCAGTCTCACCGCCTCCGGCGGGCACATCCAATGAGTCTCCGGGTGCTGGTCCTCCTGCGGGTAAGTCCGGATTGAGATCACTGAGCTCTTCCGGGCTGAGGCCATATTCCTCAGCAATCGATTCCAGGGTCTGGCCCTCTTCGACAATGTGACTGGCGAGTTCAGTAGCAGACTCAGGTTCGAAGGCTTCGACCCGGATGGTAGACTGACCAGGCACTTGATCGGCGGAAAAAGCCCGCACCAGCAGGGTGTGTTCTCCCGCCGTCGTTGGCTGCCAGTCGGTTGAAAAGACGAGGGGATTGACGGCTCCGCCTTCATTGGTGGAAGCCATCTGGGTGCTGACCAGTGTGTCATCAACCCATAATTCAGCCCGGGTGATGCCTTTTTGGTTGCGGGCGGTGGCGTGGACGATGACTCCACGCCCGATTTCAAGGTTGTCCCGGTTTAGCGGGCTGTGGATCAATACCAGGGGGCGGGAAAAAACAGCCTTGACTCGCTGTGGAAAATACAGCAGGATTGCGACAACGACGCAGATACCGATGAGAATGAGCGCTCCTGCTGCAATGTAGAATTTTCGATCCAATTTCTTCATTTTGGTTGCCTGCTCGATTAGGTCAGCGGGATATTGAACGTGAACCAACCAGACCAGTTTCCGGGGTTGCCTGCGCCGTCGATGGCGCGTACACGCCAGCGGTATTCCCAACCACATTCGACAGAGATTTCTTTCTCGGTGCCGCCGATGCCTGTGAAGGGGCTGCCAGAGGCGTTGCTCCAGTTGTTATCGCCAGGGTGGCGCTGTACTTCGATCTGGTATTCAGCGATGCCGCTATCGTCAGAGACGGCTTCCCAGCGCAGCATGGCGCTAGATATACAGCCCAAGTCGGAACCGTTGATGGGTTTGAGCTGATTGGGCGCAGGGGGCGGATCGTTATCCACAGCCGGTGGTGGTGCGCCAGCGTCCCCACTATCTGCCGGAGCATCCTGGTCGGCGTCGGAGTCAGGCGGTGCTTCGGGGGTGATGCAATCTCCCGTCACCCGAACGGTGAGGCGGTGTTCTTCTGTGACATCGTTGAGGTCGGTCACCGTCAGCCTGTAGAGCTCGTCTTTGCAGTGGCAGGCCTCATAGCGCCCCTCGGGCTTTACCTCGGTGCTGCCCAGCATGACGCTCTGGGCGTTCTCAACCTCCCAGTACAGGTTAGCGCAGGCCCCCGCCTGGATCTGTTCTGGTTCAACCCAGAATCGGACCGATGCTTCTTGCATAATGGTTAGATGTGACCCTAAAGTCGTTTGCATATCGTTGTTGCCTTCATCGCTTTCTACGACCAGATTTCCGGCATCGATAAAACACGATACCAGCTGTGGCCAAGCCGGAGCAGGGGAAATAGGGGCACCGGTGAAATAACCCGAATCACCAGCCTCGTAAAAGACACCCACCCCGATGTTCGAATGGGATATTTGAACCATTTCCGCTGCGGATGGGCCGATGAAAATGTCAATCCAAACATCCCGGCCATCTGGCAACACATCTGCCCCCAGGTTGCTGAAATCACATCGCACCTTGTCATCACCCACCAGGCTAATGCCTGTGACGGTCAAATCCGGCTCGATCAACTCCGGCTCGGGCAACTCGGCGATCAGCTCGCCAATCTGAATCCGGGCAAAGTCCGGGTCGCTGGTAGTACCATCTTCACCAAAAGCCAACACTTGAATGGTGTACTCTCCCGGCCCAGGAGGTAGCCATTCCTGTGAGAAACGTGAAAGCTTGCCTTCAGTGGGG
>CAZUSV010000243.1:0-7355 GCA_964622645.1 uncultured Anaerolineales bacterium | reverse complement strand
TCAGACCTCATCCCAGTTTTTACTGGGTTTGGTTATCGTTGTCTAAAGTCCAACCTAAAGATAGCCGTATTGTCAGGATTGAGATCGATCCCCAGCGTGCTGAGTTAGCAAGGGATTTCATCGAGAAAGCCAGGTACCAACACCAAATCGAAGTAGTGATTGGCGATGTCCTGGACCTGCTGCCCACAATGGGAAAATTTGATCTTATCCTCCAAGATGTCATCAAACATGTTTATTTTGGGGCAGATTCACGCTTGTCATTACAGCTCCTGGAGTGTTGTTTAGATCACCTCGAAGATGGTGGTTTATTGTTAGGCGATAATGCATTTTGCATGGGCGAAGTATTGCATAACCATATGGATGAACTCCCGGCACAAATTCGGGGCATCCAGGCCTATAATGAGCGGGTGGCTACCCACTCTGAGTTGGACAGTGTCATCATCCCGGTTCGGGATGGTCTTTGGGTTTCGCATATGCGAAAAAGGAGAGCAGCATGAGTAGCTCAAATCCAGCGGAGAGCAAAGGTCGCAACCGCTCTCTCACAACAAAACTCTCACTAGCCTTTCTACTTGCGGCCTTATTGCCTTTACTCATCATAGCTCTATATCAATTGCTAATTGGCATCAGCATATTAGAAGATATGGCAATTGACGAGTTAGATTTACTTTCTTTGGGCGTGGCTGGTCGCTTCGACCAGTTACTGGATGACAATCTCATTGCAGCAGTCCAACTAAGTAGCGATCCATCTGTCATTGGCGCGCTGAAAAATCCTGATGATGAGGCTACCCTGGTAGAAGCCAATTGGAGAGCCGCGAAGGTACTTGAGTCGAATCCCCATTACGAATATGTATACCTAATGGATGCCGAGGGCATATCGATCGTTTCTCAGCAATTAGAAGGCCTTCCCAGTGTCGTTGACAGCGTCTTCAGAGATCGCCAATATTTCATTAATGCCCGAGAGGGAAGACCACATATCGATGCTCTGGTTGGCAGAGTAAGCAAAAAACTAGGATTTTATTTCACGTCCCCAGTTTATGGTGAGTACAACCAGGTAATTGGTGTAGCTGCCATCAAAGTTCAGGGGGAAGCCGTAACGGAGCTGATCAACACTTTCAACGAGAAGAGCGTTTCTGTTTCTGCTTTCCTGGCCGATTATGATGGTGTGGTTGTCAGTGCCCCCGAGGATAAGCCAGATTGGCAATTGAAAGGATTAGTAGAATTATCTCCCGTTGATCAGGAGGCAGTCGAAGCTCGCTTTGTGATGGATGATCCCCTCTCTTATGTAGGTATACCTGAATTAGCTGAGTTATATGAAAATGGCAACGAAGGGATCTTATTCTACGATGATCCCAATGATTACAATTCATATATCGTTGGATATAAACAAACAGAAAAACTCAATTGGGTGGTGGGAGTGTCCATGTCTGATGATGTTTTCATGATACCAATCTTGGATTTGGCCTTCCAGACATCGATTGGTGCCATAAGTTTAACCATAATTGTTGTTCTCGGAGCGGTTGTCCTTGCGCGTAGGATCGCACGCCCGATCAACAAACTTGCTAGTGCTGCCCAAGATGTCGAGGATGATAAACCCTTTGCCCCTGAAGATATTGCGGATGTGATGAGCTTGCGAGATGAAGTTGGGCACCTGGCCAGGGTCTTCAGTAACATGGTTTTGGCACTGCGCGCACGCATGGCAGAATTACAAACTATCTATGAGATTGGCCAAAAGATCACTTCCAGTGTGGATCTCACTGACACGCTTAGTGACGTAGTAGATTCTTTGAGCAATGTGATCGATTTCGATGCCGCAGAGATCTGTCTTTATGATGACCGGAAGGACAATCTTGAACTCTACGTGACCAATGTTACCGTGATGAGTGATGATGAAACTGTTAAGAAGCCAACTTACAATCCCCAGAAAGATTACTTCCCGCTCCTGTTCACGGAACCTCATGGTGTCATGGTAGCCAACATCACCGAATTTACCGATCAAAAATTGACCAGCAAGCGATCTTGGGATGCCTTCGATCCGCAGTCCTATTTAGGTGTTTCTTTACGGAATAGGGGCCGGGTCGTGGGTACGATTGAGATGGTCAGCAGCCAGGAGAGTGGTTTCAGCAAAGATAACCGTCGAATTCTGGAGAGCATCTCTATCCAGGCTGCGGTTGCCATCAGCAATGCTCAAGAAGTCAAAGAAAGAGAACGAAGGTTGATGAACATGGAGATCGTCGTTGATGACTCTCGTGTTGATGAAGAAATTTCTACAGTAACTGGCACAGGTTTCTTTCAATCGCTGAAAAAGAGAATTAGTGAACGTAAATCCCAAGAAGAATAACATTGGAGGAAAACATGCTTTCTGCACAAGAGAAGGTTCAGATATTACGAAATGTTTCCTCCTTCCATGCGCTTACCGACGATCAATTGGAAATATTAGCTGACCTTTGTAAGGAGAAGACTTTTTCATCAGGTGATATTGTTTTTAAGCAAGGTGAAGAGGGAGGGCGACTATACATTGTTGTCGAAGGCAAGGTGGCTATCGAGAGAGAGATCAAAGATCGTTCTGACTCGGTGTCGATTATGTTCGCAAAGCCCCACGATTCTCTCGGAGAAATGGCCTTATTTATTGACGCGCCCAACTCTGTAACGGCAACTGCCATGGCTGACACCCGCACCCTGTGGATGGAAAATGATAGCTTCATCAATTTCGCCAAAACTGACCCGGATCTGTTAGTTGAGCTGTGTCAAGTACTCAGTACGCGCTTGTTCGAAGCCTATGATAAGATTTCTGAGATTACAAGCGAACGGAAACCGGTCGAAATGCGCAAGTTGTATGACAAATTGGATTTTTAGCTAGTCATAGAATTGTGATTTATTATCGATAATGCAGACCTTAATATTCTCGATGAGGAAGGTTAAAAATGAATGACTATTCTTCCCAAAACTCACTTCTAGAAACTGCCTGGCGTCGCTTTGCTGTTTTGGATGCCAACGCCGAAACTGTGCAAAAACAATATATGCGCATGCGTCGTTTGATGGCGTTTCTAGGTGTATTGGCTGTCCTGTTTGCCATTTTGGTAGATAATTTCACCGGTCAAGTCTCTGATATGGTTGGGGTTATATTAAGGGTTTTACTGATCCTGACGCCAATTCTAATATCTGTGATTGCTGCCTTCAGCAATCGATTCCAGCAGGGTCAAAAATATCTTTCTTATCGAGCAGCGGCAGAAGGGATATTAAAAGAAATCTACATGTACCGTACCGCAAATCAAAAAGCCCCTAACCGGGATACGCTGCTTAGTAACCGCCTGGCAGCTATTCAACGCGACTTATTCCGCGGCGCAGGCGGAGAATTAGTCCTCGCCCAGTATAACGGTGATGTGCCCCCGTACTATTACCCTGACGATGAGAGAAGCGATCCTGGCTTTACAGATCTTACTGGTGAAGAATATTTGGTATATCGTCTGGAAGATCAACTCAACTGGCATACGAAGAAGAACCTGGAGATGCAGCGAGATCGCAAACGCATCCAGGGGTTGATCCTGGCTTTTGGCGGAATTGGTGCCTTCCTGGCGGCCTGGGGTGGCGAGCTGGCTGTGTGGGTCGCCTTCACGGCCTCGATCGCTTCGGCTCTGATTGGCTGGGAAGAGCTGCGCGGCCTGGACATGAGGGTGGGGAACTACAGCCAGGTGATCCTGGAACTCAATATCATCCGTGACTGGTGGCTGACTCTCAGGAAGACTGGAGCAACTGATGAAGATACCGCCCAGTTAGCCATCAAAACAGAGAAGGTTCTCTATGATCAGAACCTGGAGTGGGTCAGTGCCATGCGCAAGGCCTTGGCGGAGGCCGAAGGGGATGAGGCTGAGCTGGTAGAACATGTCATCGAAGAAGGACGTGAAGCAACGGCACAGATCCAAGAGAAGCTGTTTACCGAGGCCGAAGAATTATTCGATGAAGGCTTTGACGAGGTAGTCGAACAGGTGGAAACGGTCATCGATGATGCGGCTGATTCTCTGCGCGATATGTTTGTTGGCATCACGGCTATTGAAGAAGATGAGTTAGATTTGCCCCCCGATGAATCCTTTGATGTCCTTGAAACAGTAGAAGCAGGGGCGCAGGTTGCCTTTGGGGAAACAGCCATCGTTGAAGATGACTTAGATATTCCTCCTGAGGAAACTATTGACACTTTCGAAACTACTGAGGCAGTGGTTGATACAGCTGGTGATGATGACTTCTATGCTCCCGAGCCTGAACCCATGACTGTTGAGAGTGCTGTAGATGCCGCCCTGGTCGAATCGCAGGCCCTGGCTGAAACTATGGTCACTGATGAGGTAGATTTCTATGAGCCCGAGCCTGAACCAATGACCGTAGAAAGTGCAGTCGATGCCGCCATCGCTGAATCTTCACTCTTCTCGAGCACCAGTGAAGAAGGTTTTTCTGATGATTTGGCCGAAGATAGCCTCGAAGCCGAGCAATTTGTCGTCGACGAAAGTGGGGAAGAACTTGGTGAAGATATGGGTGAGGACTTCGCTGATGAAGATTTTTCCGAGGACGATAGTGGTGAGGATATGGGCGACGATTTCGATGATGAAGATTTCTCCGATGACGTTAGCAGCGAGGATATGGGCGACGATTTCGACGATGAAGATTTTGGTGAAGATGATGAATATGACGAGGAGGGGGAATTCGTTGACGAAGATTTCGGTGAAGATCAGGATGATGAGTTTGACGATGAAACAGATTTCGATGAGGAAATCTGGGATGACGAAATCTAGCGCTCGATTTTGGTGAGGAGAAAATGATGAGCAAAATTGGCGATGCAATCAAAAACCTATGGAGCCCTGTGGAGGAAGAATCGGTGAGTAAATCAGAAAAAAAAGCAACAGAATCCCCTGTTGAAGCGGGTGAAAACAAAGCTGAAGAAGTTGCCGCAAAAGCCAAGAAAGCTGCTAGGTCGGATAAAACAGTCATATCGAAAGCCAAAACTGAATCTGAGATACAGGATGCTGCGGTGCAGAGCGCGGTTTCTACGGTGCAGCAGTCAGTCAAGGTGGCAGTCGAAACAGCGGTTCATGAAGCTGTAGCAGAAGCAAAGGGAACTTTGGTTGAGGCTATTGAAGAGATTATCGATGAAGCCGGGATCGCCCCCGGGTCCCTGCAATCTGGTGAGCAAAGAGAGGAAGCGCGCGAGGCCAGGCCACATGCCTTCGTGGTGATGCCTTTTGGCAAGAAAGAAGGTTTTGACGGCACGATTATCGATTTCAATGCCATTTACCAAGACTTGATCAAACCTGCCCTCGAAGAAGCGGGTTTCGAGCCTTTCCGTGCTGATGAGGAGACCACCACTGGTGATATTCTCACCGATATGTTCCAGGAGCTTTTGCTGGCAGATCTGGCTATATGTGATTTGAGCATCGATAATGCTAACGTTTACTACGAGCTGGGCATTCGCCATGCTTTCCGTCAGCGAGGGGTGGTTCATATCCAATCTGGACGCGCCTATATGCCCTTCGATATCTTCAATGTGCGCACCATCCCTTATCACACCAACGATGAGGGTTTGCCCGATCCTGAGTTCTTAGAAAAAGACATCCAAGCCATCGCCCGTGTGTGTCGCGATACCTGGGCATCTGATCAGGATGCCATCCACAGCCCGGTCTTCAACCTGCTCACAGGACTAGAAGAGCCGGATCGCAAGACTCTTCGCACACCCCTGGCAACGGGATTCTGGCGTGAATATAATGAATGGAAAGAGCGTGTCACCATCGCCCAGCGTCAGAAACGCATGGGCGATATCATGCTTCTCACTGAAGAGATCAGCAATCCTTTGATCAAAGAAGAAGCTATCGATGAAGCCGGTAAGGCACTGCGTGGTATGGAACGAGATGAATTGGCCCTCCAGCAATACAGACAAGGTCTAGAGTTAAACTCGAAGAACTCCGAGTTTCGCCGCCAGGAAGCCTTCCACTTGAATCGTCTAGGACGGGTTGATGAAGCCATCGTTAAGCTTGAGAATCTACTTGCAGATGAACCTAGTGACACCGAGGCGATCTCCTATTTGGGGCGCATCTATAAGGATATGTGGACTGAGTCTTGGATGAATATCGAAGATGAAAAGACACGCCTTCAAGAGGCCTTTGATGCATCCCACTGGTTGGTCAAATCCATTCAGACCTACATGAAGGGTTTCTACTACGATCTGAATGAATACTATCCGGGTATCAATGCACTGACCCTTTCCATCATCCTTGATCATTTAGCTGAACAATATGACGAGGGTGATGATCCTGATGTTCAGATTGTTCGCGATATCTTGCCCAATTTGAAGGGGACATTGGAATTTGCTTTAGAGAAGTTAGCCCAAGACGAAGCCAGCGATTATTGGACTTTGGTATCTCTTGCAGAATTGATGGTGATGACTACTGAGGATGTGAAGTTTGTCAAAAGGGCTTATAAAAAGGCTCTCACGGCTGCCAGAAAGAATATTTTCTTCCTGCAATCCTCGATCAGCCAATTGGGCATCCTTAAGGCGCTAGCAATGCGACCAGAATTCGTGGCTATAGGTGTCCAGGTGCTGCAAGATGAAATCCGTCGAATCCGTAAAGAGGCACCCACGGAAGAGCAACTTGAAGAAGAAGCCATCATTGAAGTCAAAGGCGAAGAATGGGTTATGCTGTTCACTGGGCATAAGATTGACATGGAAGGTCAATCCGAGAAACGTTTCTTACTAGAGATGGAGAAAGAGGCCCGTAAACGGATTGATGCAGCCCTGGATAAATTCGAAATCGGAAAAGATGACTTGGGTGTTACCGCAGGTGCAGCATGCGGTGGAGAAATCATCTTTATCGAGGCTTGTCTAGAACGCGGTATGATGGTCGAGGTGCATCTGCCCTATAGTGAACCGCAATATATCAAGAAGAATGTCAGTTTTGCTGGGGATGAGTGGGTGGAACGTTTTTATAATATCCGCAACCACCCTGATGTCCAAATCAGTTTCCAACTGGATCATGTCGGAAAACCCAAACCTGGCGTTGATCCTTATGAGCGCAACAACCGTTGGGCATTGTACTCATCCCTGATCCTGGGTATCGACCGTGTGCGTCTGATCGCCTTATGGGATGGAAAGGCTCAGGAAACCGATCATGATGGTTTGCTCGTCAGCCATATGGTCGAGGAAATGCGTCATGTGGGTGGTTTCGTCGAGCATCTCAACACCACCAAGTTCGATTATTGGCAGGCCGGTGGTAAGGTTGGAGCGGCTTTAGACAAATTGGCCTCCCTTGAAAATTAAGATAATTAACTTGAGTTTTGCGAAAAAGCTGGCTAAGGCAGCAACGAATAGCATAGCACCT
>CAZUSV010000242.1:0-7392 GCA_964622645.1 uncultured Anaerolineales bacterium | reverse complement strand
TATTTCATGTTCCCAAGCTTACCTCATAACCTTTTATTCGGGAACAACTCTAATAGCGATACGCTCAGCATGGCAATAAGCATTAATAGTGTTAACTTCTTCATATTCCTTATCCTCCGAATTTAGAAAGTTAATATAGATTTACAGTGACTTAATATGGAAATGTTTTTTGGTAATTGAATGGGATAGCATCACCTCCTTACACGAACAGTAGATCCCCACTGCTCGTTTTTGCTACTATTACTGCAATCAAACGGGGGCGCGAAACCGATTTGGTTGTTTTGTAGATTCAGTTTTTGTCACAGGCATTGCTCGCCCCATTAGGGCTAAAAATACCAAAACGTTTTGGAGATATAATCATTCTATTCCAATACGTTTTGGGTGTCAAGAAAAAAGATCAGAAAAGGTCCTAGCCCTTTACACCACCAGCCGTCAATCCCTCTTCCAAGAATCTTTCCATTGATAGGAAGAGCAATACGATTGGCACAGTCATGATAGTAGAAGCAGCCATGACGACATGGGGGCGAGGACTGGGGTCGTTGAAGATGGTATTGATTTTGATGGGCATGGTAAACATGCCATGATCGTTAAGGAAAACCAGAGCATACAGGAATTCATTCCAGGCGATCATGAAGGTGTAAATGCTCACCGAGACCAGGGCTGGAATGGCCAGGGGAAGGGTCACTCGCCAAATGACTTGCAAGCGTGTACATCCATCGATCAGGGCGGCCTGCTCGATCTCATCGGGGATGGTGCGGAAGTAATTGGTCAGCATATAGAGGGCAACGGGAAGCGTTTGTGCTAAATAAGTAAAGATGAGTATGCCCAGATTATCCTGAATTTCAAAGCCAAGTTGAGTGCCGATTCGAGCCAGCATGGCAAACAAGGGAATGATGAGCAGTACACCCGGGAAGAGATAAACCAGCAGGATGCTGTTCAGAAGCACATTCTTGCCCTTGAACTTCAGTCGAGCGATAGCGTATGAACCTAACACTGCCAGGATCACGGCGATTATCGCGGTGGGGATGGATACTTTGAGCGTGTTGAGGATATTGGTTCCAAACTCCTGGTAGCTTGGGTGTTCGGGATCGAATAACTCCCGGTAGGCATCTAACCGAAATGCCCCCGGAATATAGACAGGCTCTCTGCCGGCGATTTCAGCCTCGGTTTTGAAGGATGAGCTCACCAACCAGTAAAATGGGAAGAGAATGCTGGTGAGGAAAAAAAACATCACGATGGAGAAGATAAATCGCGGCCAGGTGATCCAGTCTGCCATATGACCTAGGAAATTTTTGGGTTCGCTGCTCATGATTCACTCCTCCACATTCCGCATTACTACGCCAATATAAAAAGCCATGAAAATCACCAATATCAGCAGCAGGATCATAGCAGTGGCCGAACCTCGGCCGAAGTCAAAAAGTTTGAAGCTGAATTCGTAGGTCAAGACCGGCAGGACTTTGGTGCCAAACCCTCCTCCGGTTAATAGGAATATATCGTCGAATTTATTGAAGGTCCACATCAACCGCAATAGGAAGATCGCTCCCAGCACATAACGCAATTCCGGTATGGTGATATTCCAGAATTTCTGCCAGGTATTGGCGCCATCGACCTCAGCGGCTTCGTACATGGTGTTGTCTACGGCCTGCAACCGGGCCAGGATCATCAGCATGGCGAAGGGGAAATAGCGCCAGGCTTCGAAGATGATCACCAGCAGCAGGGCTAATCCTCTTGTTGCCAGATAGGCTTTGGGGAGTTCGATCAACCCTAAATTCATCAATATGTCGTTGATGACACCGGAGGGGCGCGGATCTAAGATCCAGCGCCAGACAAAGGCCACGCTCACAATAGGTGCTACATATGGGAAAAGGAATACTGCTCGGGCTAAGCCGCGGCCTCTGAACGGTCTATTTAATAATAGAGAGGCAATCAATCCAACCACGATAGTCAAGAATGTTGCCGCAAATGAATAAACAACACTGGTTACCGCAGCCCCCCAACTTTGCCCGGCCTGAAATTTGAAGGCGAAATCTTGAAATACTTTTTGATAGTTTTCAAACCCGACGAAAGGGGCATTAAATACATCATTGAGGTTGTTGAGCCCAACGTCGTGAAAACTGACCCAAACGCTGAATACGGCTGGGAAGATAACTAATCCAAAAACAATAATTGCAGTTGGAAGGATTAGTGACCAGGCCAAGCGGGTCTCGCGCGCTTGCAGAGATCTCCAATTTGATTTGGTTGCTACCGACATACTTGCCTCCTTCCTGCTGAGAAGTTCAACTTCTTCGATTGATTCATGGTATTTCAAGCAGTTGGAAAAGAAGTTGAACTTCTTTCAATGAGAAAAAACTGGGGACGCAGCCCTGAGCCACGTCCCCAACTGTGCAGGTTTACTCTGATCTCTCAGCGAGAAGCAGTTCGACCTGTTCTTGCAGCCATTCAGCCGCACTTTCGGGGGTCATGATGCCCTCGAGGGCGATGTTGCTGATGGCTTGTGGGATGAGCAGGCGGCCTTCGATATCACCGATGACGGCACGCTGGGTGGCGTCATAGCCGGGCTTGAAGAGCCAGCGCTGCATGGTCTCGAAGCCATTGGCGATCTGGGCCAGGGTGTCTGCGGAGTAGTTGGCAAAGTAATCACTCAGCGTGGACCAACCTTCGACGGCGCTCTCCAGGACGGGAACCTTGCCGAAGGGGGCTAGGGCTAGAACTTGCTGGTAGTACTCATCGGTCATGAAGAACTTGACCACTTCCTGGGCCATGGGGTCAGCACCGGTCAAGATACCGAGGGTGACCAACTGTCCGTAGGAAGCCGCGCCATTAGGACCTTCCATTGTGGCAGCGAAGCCGGTCACGCCGGGCAGATCCTCAACGGGGATCTCGACGTTGCCGCCGCCTTCCAGGCCGGAACCATCAACCAGGTCATCCATGATATAGGTGCTGTAGAAAAGCATACCGGCCTGATCGAGCTCATAGGCCTCGCGGGCACCGCGCCAGAATTGTGGGCCGGGCAGAGCACAGCGCTGCAGGCTAGCATAGAAATCCAGCGCGGCGATCATTTCGGGGGTGTTCATAGAAACAGAGCCATCATCCGCGAAGGGCCAGGCGTTATTGGACATGGCGACTTGCTCGAAGACCTGGTGGGGGTAGTTCTGCCCAGGGTCAGTGCCTAGGGTCAGGCCGTAGAGCAGGTTGCCGGTGCCGGGCAGCGCATCGCAAGCGGCGTTGATGTCGTCCCAGGTGATCGGCGCGCCTACGCCAGCGGTTTCGAATACATCGGTGCGGTACCAGATTGCCTGGATCCAGCCATCATAGGGCACGGCGGAGTACTTGCCGGTTTCAGGATTGGTGACCATGGCCAGTGGGCCGGCGCGGAAGTCATCCTCGCCAATGGCCTGGATGGTGGCTACCGCGGCGTCTTCATCGAGGATGCCGTCAGCAGCGAACGAAGAAACACGCTCGACACCCATGCGCACGATGTCAGGCAGCCGGTTGGCAGCCTGGGCTGTGGCGATACGCTGAGAAATTGTGCCCTCATCGATGGGCACAATGCGTAAGTCAATATCGGGATGCTCTGCCATGAATGCGGCTGCAATGGTTTCGTAAACATCGACTCGCGCTTCTTCGTTGTCGGTTGTCCACATCTCGATCACTGTCTTGTCTTGTCGGGGAGCAAAACCCACCAACATTGAGCTAATCAGGACGATCAGCATAAATATTGAAAACTTCTTCATAATCTTTATCCTCCAAATAGATAAATAGTGACAATCGGTTTACTTGGGGTACTTCTATGGCAAATATATGTCGATAGCATCACCTCCTTTCATGGGGGGGATCACTGCGTTGCCCCGCAAGTTTCGCGGATGATTAGCGAAGGTTTCAGCAAAAGCCGATCTGTTTCCCCCTTTTCTCCGTTGATAAGCTTGATCAAATTCTCGCACACCATTTCGCCAATTTGATAAATAGGCTGGTGGATTGTCGTCAGTGGGGGATGGCTGTGTTCTGCAAGAGGGATATTGTCAAAGCCTGTGATGGCAATATCTTTTCCAACGACCAAATTTCGTTTTTGGGCCGCGCTGATTGCACCCAGGGCCATCAGATCGTTGCTAGCAGCGATAGCGCTGGGCGGATTGGGCTGATCCAATAGTGAATTGGCTTGTCTGAAGCCATCGCGTTGGGTCAAATCACCGATGACGATCATGGTTTCGTCGAGCTGGAGGCCTCTTTCTGCGAGCCCTTCTTTGAATCCATTAAGTCGGTGGTAAGCAAACATGAGCTCTTCAGGCGCAGCGATGAAGGCGATGCGTCGGTGGCCTAGGTCTGCCAAATGATGCGCAAGTAGGCGCATGCCATGTTCACTATCCTCGTCGACGTAGGGAAAAACGCAATCGCTCTCTGTACGTCCAAAAACGACGAAAGGGAACTCGACCTGGCAGAGATACTCAATTCGGGCGTCATGGCGACGTGTGCGCACAATCACAAAGCCATCGACCAAGTAGCTCTGCACCTTTCTGCGGTACGTTTTTAACTCTTCTTCTCCGGGCGGGTGCGTGGATACTAATAAGTCATAGCCAAGTTTGGCAGCCTTATTGCCGACGCCAGCTAAGAATTCGCTGAAGAACGGATCTGAGAAACGCGGGCCAAAGGTGGGTAAGATGAAGCCAATAGTATCTGTGCGTTGTTTTTGTAGGCGTTGGGCGATGATGTTGGGGGTATAGCCCATTTCTTCAGCGACACGGTGGACGCGCTCTTTGGTTTCGGGGCTGACATCATTGTAGTTGTGCAGGGCGCGCGATACCGTGGTGACAGATTTTCCCACTTTTTTGGCGATATCTTTTAGTGTTACAGGCATACCCGGCCTTAGGCGAATTCCCTGAAAATAACCAAAACGTTTTGGATATTGTTTCATTCTATTCCAAAACGTTTTGGGAGTCAATAGTTTAGAATATTTTTTTAAGGTTTCGTTACGTTACGGCAAACCAAAAACCTATCCACAAAGGGCACGAAGATCACGAAGTATTGGCATTGGTTTTATCTGCTTCGTGTTCTTCGTGAACTTCATGGATTCATCATTATTGAATTCCGGCTCGTCCGGAAGGCACTTCTATTGCGTATATTCCTTGCAGGCTTGATAGAGTGCCTCGACAGCCTGGCGATTTTCCCCAAACCGGCAGCGTTCTTCTCGTAGATTAGAGAAGTATTTGCCGGTTTGTTCTATGCCAATGGGATCGGTGGCCAGCCAGACGGGTGTGGCGGCTCCTTGTTCAGGCGATTCGTGTCCGCCAAATCCTAGATCGTTGCTCAACTTCGAATTTACATCTCCAGGGTGACAGGCGTTCACTGAGATGCTATTGTCTTTTAGCCGTTCGGCAAAGGCTACTGTCAGCATGCGGTTGGCCTGTTTGGATTGGCGATAGGCTGTACCATTGCGATATGCACGGCGTTTGAACTCCAGATCGTCGATGTCTAAATCGCCGGCCCAATAGCTGGCCACATTGACCACCCGGGCTGGCGCGCCAGCTTGAAGATAGGGCCTGAAAGCTTCGGTCATCCAGATATAACTCAATACATTGACGGCAAATTGAACTTCGATTCCTTCGGCGGTTTCCTGCCTTTGACGAGGGGAAGTAGCAGCATTGTTGATCAAGACATGCAGTGGGCCCTGCCAGTTTTCCGCCAGGGCATAGATCTCCGCCCGGCGTCCAAGATCAGCCAAAAGGTAATCGACATGTTGATTGCCAGTAGCCTTGCGGATGCGTTCTATCGCTTTTTCGGCTTTGACCTGATTACGAGCGACCAGATATACCTGTGTGTGGGGTTGATTTGCCAATTCCTGGGCAATGGCTTCGCCGATGGCGCCGGTGGCGCCGGTGACGATGCATCTTTGTATGTTTTCAGTATCGTTTGTCATAATATTCTATCCATCTACCCAAAAAGTAAACTTCTGGAACCAGGGTTCACCTTGATCGACAAGCGTACCGCTAAAGAATTCGATCAGCTCTCCATCTTTGTACACTTCGATTTCGAAGTAGGCATCCTCATAATTGGCGCAATAGCCTTCCCAATAGTATGCCCACACCGAATACTCGCCAGGGATAGCGTCATAATTCGGGAAGTGAATGAAAATATTTGGATCGGTGACGGTGTGTTCTTCACATGTGCCGGGCCCGAAATTATCTCGATCCAGATCGACTTCATACGAACCGGCTTCAGAAGGGGTAGAAAAGTCATAATCAAAACCGGCGCGGTTGAACCAACGGATAGTGACTTCTAGGCCAAATCTTGGGATGGGTGTCTCTGTTGGGTAAGGCGTACTGGTTGGCTCTGGTGTCCAGGTGGGTTCTGGTGTCCAGGTGGGTTCTGGGGTATCTGTCGGCCGCCGCGTAGAAGTGGGCAGGGGTGTGTTGCTGGGTTTCGTCGTAGCCGTAGCCTGGGGTTTGCTGGTGTTCGTAGCTTCAACTTCTTGTGGAGCTTGTGCTGCTTCGTCGGATGTTTGATCTGCCTCGAAGGTCATTTTCCAGACGAAGACATCATTATGGTAGTTGACCCACTCATCGTTGCTTTCATCAAAATAGTAAAACTTGACCCCGCTGGCTCCTAGCCCAAGCTCTTCTTTCCAAGGCACGGCGTCGAAATAAACAGCATACACATCCAGGCGTGAACCACTCAGGGTGTTGAATTTCCATAAATCTTTGAACGCCGGATCCATGTTTTCGTTGATATATTCCATCTCGCGTGCCAGAATCCAGGCTGAGGCCATTGCAGCGGCTTTGCTGGGGTTGGTATCTTTCATTTCGTAAACGTATTTACCGATTTCGCGGCCGAGGTCGAAGGAATCGTAGGCGGCTACGATGAATGATCCTGCTTGCGAGTCGCTGGCATAGTCGCCCACCTCGGCAAAGATCAGTTCGCCCATCGCCCAGGCCAGGTCTTCCACGCCTTCGATAGCGCCAATCGCCAAACCGGCTGTCTTTGAGACCAGATTGCCGAATGAGATCACCCCAGAGGCGGTTTTGGTGGCCAGGGATAGTTTGGCATGCACCACGGCGGTCACATCCTGGGGCCTGATTTCCAGATCGTAGAATTCGTAGCGGATCGGTTCAGGTAGATCGCCAAAGTATTCAGAGCTGATCTCATCGCCAATTGCCGCCTGGACGGCATCGTAGACCACTTCGGCGGCGCTTTGGAAGATGCCAAAGAGGGAAAAATGCTCCACGGAGGCGTTCACGGTATGGTTTGCTGTGTCCACATACCCATCAGGGACAACCTGCCATTCGCCTCCAACGAGCGTGGCGATATACAGTTTTTCTTCACTTGCTCCAGTAGTTAATTCGGTTGGATCGTAGCTGATGGAAATCAATACTGGCCCAGAGAGTTCTCCTTCGCTGGTGA
>CAZUSV010000241.1:0-7522 GCA_964622645.1 uncultured Anaerolineales bacterium | reverse complement strand
CATTCGCACCCACGCACCCCCTTTTTCGAATTCTTCCTCGTTATCGTATAGGATTTTCACGAACCAGATAGATACCTGGCAAACTGATCAGTGTGGTCAGACCTTTGATAATAACATTGCTGACGAAAATCGACCAGACCACCGCATTGGGCAGAACCCCACCAAAGGCCAGCCAGCTAAAAAGAAAGCTATCGATGGGGATACTGAAAGCATTGCTCACCAATACCCGCAACCACTGGTATCTGCGCGTGACTTTCTCCACCCACAACCGGTAACCCTCTGTATCGACCAATTCAGCGATCACTTCAGCGATGATCGAGGCGAACACGATCCGCCACACGGGGGAGAGTACCAACCCAAACTCTGCTTGCGGGCCAACCGCCATGTCTGGGGGTAAGATCGATGTCAGCCAAAACAGACCAGCCATAAGCAAGTTGAGCACTGCCGCAGTGATGATCAGCAGGCGCGCGGCTTTGATCCCGGCGGTTTTATGTACCAGATCGCGTAAAGTAAACGTAAATGGATAAATGAAAGTGCCTGCATCGATAGAAAAACCGGCGATCATCACAATTCGCAAGCTGGCAATATCGGCCATCATCTGGAATGCAACATAAGCGGCTGAAACAATCGTTGCTGCTACCATAACTTGGAATATTTTACTCTCTAATGCGCATGGCTGTGATCATCAGCCTTCATCTTTGGACCCAGAAAACGACGCCACGATCCTAATCTGTGATGGTATAGGGCTACAATGCAAGCCAAAACAGTTGTCAGAGGGACAGCGGCGATCAATCCCAATGACCCCACAAGGGTTCGCACCACCTCCTCGGTGACGAACTCCAAATTCAACAAATAAGAAAATTGCTCACCGGAAAGAGAGAACAATAGTAGCAAGGGCAGCGCAGCTCCGGCATAAGCCAACACGAGGGTATTCACTGTCGCGGCGACATGATCCTGGCCAATGCGCATACCTCTGCGGTAGAGATCACGCAGCCCCATGTTGGGGTTGAGATTATTCAACTCAAAAACTACTGACGCCTGGGTGATCACCAGATCGTCCAGCACACCTAGTGCACCAATCAACATGCCGCCTAGAACGAGGCCGCGCAAGTTGATCTGGATCTCAGAACGCTGGATCAGGAACAAAGCCTCCTCGCTGCCGAAGCCTGTCAGCCGGGTAAGATCGACAAAGAAACCCGCCAATAAAGCTGTAACGATCAGCGAGATTAATGTGCCTAAAACAGCGGCATGGGTTTTCAGGGTCCAACCGTAAACCAGATACAAGGTCACAGCCAAAAGGAAGAAGGCTCCGCTGACGCTGACCCATACTGGATCGCGCCCTTGCAATATCTGGGGGATGATATAGAAGATGATCACGCTCAAACTAATCGCCATGCCAACCAGACTGCGTATCCCTTTCCAACCGCTGATCAGCACGCTGAAGAGCACAAAGGTGGCGAACAACCATAACACCGGCCCGGTGCGGACAAAATCCAAGAAGAAGGCACTGATAATTCCACTCGGGTTTTTACCCACGCTGACAATGACCTGATCTCCTGGCGAGATATTCAAACCCTCGGGGCGCACCTGACGTTTGCCATATTCGACCTCCAAAAGCAATCCGTCCCATTGTCCTTCTAAGAGCTCAACACGTAATAGCTGGTAAGTTTGCTCTATATCACCCAGACGAACTTTTTCTTCTTCAAGCACTTCCACGACCTTCGCCCGTACAGCGTTGGAGCCGAAGCCGATAGAGTTATTGATCTCCGTTGCCTGTGTAGGGGCCGTTGCCAGCCTGGGGAAGAGAACAAATATCAAAAGGGCAGCCAACCCAACCAAAGCCAGCGCAGCCATTGCAAATATCAGTTTATTTTTCTTCATCTGAATTAATAAAGGGAGATTTCAAGCCAAGATCTCTAATCACTAAGGATGGGCAAAAATCAGCCGCCAACCACCCCTGTACCGTTCCCCCTGATCATCCGAACACTCTGGCACGAACAATTCCAGTGCTTCCCCCCCCTCTCCGATGTGTAGTGTATAACTCGTCTCAGGTGTCATGGAATAATCGGCATATCCCCAATCCATCTCAGGTTTCAGGCCGGTGAAGAAGTGTTCCTCTTGCCCGTCCCAATGGATGATGATTTCCACCCCAGGGATGCCCTCCCCAAGCGCGTTTTGCACGAAAATTTGGATGGCCGCGTCTCCCAAGTCCGGCTCGCACACCAGGGCTTGTTCACGCAGTACAAACGGAGGCGCCAACGTGGGTGTAGGCGTCCGGGTGGGTAGCGGTGTGAACGTCAAGATAGGCGTCCGTGTGATGGCTATCGTTGGCGAGGCGAACGCGGTTGGCGTGACAGCCTCTGTCTCTTCGTTGCTGGTTGCCTCTATGGAAGCTTCTGCTGTTATCGATGGTGTGGGTTCGGCTTCTTTTGTTTCAGTTGCGGTGACAGTGTCTTCTGGTGTCTGTGTTTGCGTGAGAAACGCTGATGATGTGGCCGTGCGCGGCGCAGGTGCGGGAGCTTCGCCCAAGTCTGCCGACAATTTGGCCAGCGCCAGGGCTGCATCATACGAATATCCCTCCGCCAGATAACGCTGGCTCTGGGCTGCCAAAATGCTGGCATGATCAGCCTCATTTAATAATGCCAGGCGTGCCTTGGCGCGCGTCATATCCCCTGTGACCGTATAGGCCGAAGCGATGGCTGCCCGGTAAGCATCTTGATAATCTGATCTCAGCGCATCCGGGTGTGTATCGACATACTCGGCAGGTGAAAAGACCCAGGTGTACAACAACCCCAGGACAAATCCCAAGACAACTCCGGTCAGCAGATACCAGGGACCGCGATCCTCCCGCGTCATGGCGTTTCCTCCTGGGGAGCATCTTGTGAAGAATCTGGTGGAGTTTCGATACCTTCCGAGAGCAGCTCCAATTTTGCCAGATCCGACTGGGAATAGCCCACTTCGTTGGCAAAATCTATGGCGCGTTGAACGGTGATGAGAGCATCTCCTTCTCCCAAGAAAGCAAGACGTCCTACCGCCATGGCTGGATTTCGCTCGAGCTGGTAGGCCTCTGCGACCATGAGCACATAATCGGTCTGATAATCTTGCCGCAAACTGTCAGGCGTTGTATCGACATAGTCCACAGGATCGATCACCCAGCCATAAAGCAAGCCGAGGCCGATACCGACAATGATGGCGATGATAAAACCGATCCAGCGAGACATGGGAGTTAGGGGTTAGATATTAGATATTGGCTCTTTGGGAATCGGCGTGGGAATTTCCAGATTTAGGGGTGAGTAGGGTGCGGAGCACCCTACTCACCCCTAAATCTGGGGGATTACCCCGGCAATTCTTAGATACTCTTTATTGTGCCATAGAGGGGGTAAAAGGACAAGTTTAGAGCAACTCGCCTAGGGCAGCCAGCAGTAGGGTGACGTTCTCGCGCCGGGCGCTGAAGCCCATCAACCCGATGCGCCAGATCTGCCCAGCCAGGGGGCCGAAGCCACCGGCGATCTCGATGTTGTAATCCTTTAGCAGCTTACCCCGAATAGCGGCTTCATCGATCCCATCAGGTAACTTTGGTGTGGTCAATGTGGGCAAGCGATAAGCTTCTGGCACGCGCGGCGGCAGACCGAGCTTTTTCAAACCAACCCACAGCGCCTCAGCGTGTTCTTGGTGACGGGCATAGCGCGCTTCCAGGCCTTCTTCAGCGACCATGCGCAAGGATTCTCGCAGAGCGTAGTTCATATTTACCGGGGCGGTGTGGTGGTAGGTACGCTCACTACCCCAGTATTTGGTCACCAGGGAGAGGTCCAGGTACCAGTTACCAACAGGAGTCTGACGATTGGCCAGCACGTCGCGCGCTCGCGCCCCAACGGTTAGAGGCGCCAGGCCGGGAGGGCAGGAGAGCGCTTTCTGCGTGCCGCTATAAGCCACATCGACATCCCAGGCGTCGATCTCGACTGGTAGGCCGCCCAAGGAGGTGACTGTATCCAGTACCAGGAGTGCACTATGACGATGGGCAGCGGCGGCGATCTTATCGATATCCGGTTGGCGAGCTCCTGTAGAAGTCTCGGCATGCACGATGGCAAGCAGTTTGTAGCTGGCTTGGCTTAAGGCAGTTTCGATCTCTTCAGGGATGAAGACTTCCCCCCAGGGACGATCGACGCGGTCGACCTGGGCACCGTAGCGGCCTGCCATATCGACCAGGCGCTCGCCAAAATAGCCATTGACTGCCACTAGAACGCGGTCTCCCAGCTCGATGAAATTGCATAAGGCGGCTTCCATCCCAGCGCTGCCTGTCCCAGAGATAGGGATGGTCAGTTCGTTCTCAGTCTGGAATACGAACCGCAGTAATTCTTGCACTTCCGCCATGATGGTCAGGAACTCGGGGTCCAGGTGGCCGACTGGCGGCTGTGCCATAGCGCGCAAGACGCGCGGCGCTGACATGCTGGGGCCAGGGCCTAATAAGATACGCGATGAGAGGTTCAAATCTTTGTATTGAGGGGATTGCATACCTTGCCTCCTACTTTTTCGATGGAGTTTCTACGTTACAAAGTGTACCCTATATTTGGGTCATGGGCGGGTGAATTTCACGATGACTATCCCAAATACATGCAACTCACTGAGATTTCTATTTTATGAGTTGACTGCTGGAAATTCTCTTTATTTAGCGGTAGACTATATCTGGATGTAGTCATTAGTACATTCACAATTTCACTTCCAGATGACCGTATGCGCGCCCTGAAAGAACTGTCCAGTCGATTGAATATTGCCCCGGAAGAATTAGTACGCTTGAGTATTGAAGATATTCTTACTCGGCCTGAAGAAAATTTCCGCCAGGCTTTGGAGTACGTACTTGAGAAGAATAGCGAACTATATCAAAGACTGGCATCAGAAGAATTGAACAGAAAATAATTCGGAGATTGGTTGCGTTCACATCTTGGTGAGTGCTGAATGATCCATACACCCCCTCTTGACTCAGAGAATCCTCCAACCAAAATCGGTGAAATCTTCGACACTCCCATCGTTGTAGTGGGGAATACCTGGCTGCCGCTGACCCAACTCATAACCTGGGGAATAATAACTCGTTTAGGAATCAAGAAACACCCCGAACGCCCAACAGGGGAGCACATTGCCGTTGGCGGCTTGAAAATGGCGGTCATCCTTGGTTCAGAATGGTGTCATAACCTGGCTCATGTCGCGGCGGCTAAATTAATCGGCAAACCCATGGACGCCCTGCGAGTGGCTGGCGGGATGCCGCTGTGTGTCTACTACGATATTGAGGATCCCAATGTTACCCCACGGCAACACATCACTCGCGCCCTGGGTGGACCAGCGATCAATATTTCACTACTGGGGATAATTTGTTTGCTGCGACGTTTTACCCCTCAGGAATCTATCGCTCGTGAGATTAGTGACGCGGGCGTTGGTATGAACCTGTTCTTATCAACGGTATCACTCTTGCCCATCCCTGGTATCGATGGCGGTCCCATCCTCAAGTGGAGCTTGGTCGAGAGGGGGCGTACACTTGAAGAGGCTGACGAAATCGTTGTCCAGGTCAATAGGATCACTGGAGTCGGTCTAAGTGCGGCTGCTGGGGTGGCCATGAAGAAGAAACGCTTGTTTATTGGAGCCTTACTTGGGATGCTCTCCGCCATAGCATTGGGTGTGGGCTTTGGCATTCTAAAAGAAAACAAATAACGAATCGACACTGACGCTCCCTTCATTGCACAAGATTTGGAGGTCAGAAAATGAAATATAAAACACTCCTGTTGATTGGGTTGCTCGCATTTGTCTTCAGCGGTTGTAACTCGTTATCTGCTACACCAGCAGATGTATCACCTGATGAAGGCATTGATTCCCCCACCCAAACCTTTATTCCTGATCCAATCATGATCGGCGTCGACTACCCTAAGGTCGATGGCTCTACTTCAGCGTATCCACTGCAGGTGTTGTTGGCATGCAAAATGTATGAGGTTCCTTGCGTGTGGATGGAGGCATGGCCCTTAGATCCAACCCGAAGGATGATTCCTGATCCAGAATTTAATACTGATCCCCAACTTGTAGAGAAAATCCTAAGTATCTGGCACAACGGCACCCACAGAGCATATATGAACCTGATTGAGGGGAACGCCGACTTCATCCTGGTGGCGCGCCTTCCGTCAGAAGACGAACTCGAAGAGGCTGAACAGCGGAGCGTCTTGTTGGATGTACGTGCCGTTGCCTTGGATGCCTTTGTCTTCCTGGTTAACACAGGCAACCCCGTGGAAACATTAACGCTTGACTCTATCCGTAGCATCTATACTGGGAAGATCAATTTTTGGTCAGAACTGGATATTGAAGGCGTCCAGGGTGTCGGCGTCGGCGAAGAAATCCACACCTACCAACGCAACCGCAATTCTGGCAGTCGAGAGCTGATGGAAGCTCTGGTGATGGGAGATCTAGAGATGATCGACTCTCCGAACATGATCCTGGATTCGATGATCGGTCCAATCAACGCTATCGCCGACGATCCTCTAGGTATCGGTTATTCAGTATATTTTTATGCTTATTTCATGTTCCCCCATGAGTTCATCAAGCTGATTGGTGTCGATGGTGTATTACCAACATCTGCGAATATTGCGGATCGCAGCTATCCGTTGACTACTGAAGTGTATGCCGTTATTCGAGAGGGTATGCCCCCCGATAGCACCGCTGCGATGCTGCGCAATTGGATACTTACTCAGGCGGGTCAGGCTGTCGTGGCGGAGAGTGGTTATGTTCCCATTTATTAGCTTGCATACTCAAAGCACAAATGTACTGTTATTATTAGGAGCGGTTTCGAATTGATTGGATTGAAATCGAACAGGATAAAAAAATGGACCAGAAAAAGTTTGCCATTCTAACCGACAGTTCTACGCATATCCCTGAGAGTGTAAAAAGGGGGCTCAACATCTCCGTCATTCCGGTATGGCTGCACTGGGATAACGAGCGCTTGCGCGATGGCGTGGATATTGACTTACCAACATTTTACCGTCGTCTAAAGGAATCTAAGACCTTGCCGACATCTTCTCAACCATCACCAAAAGAATTCATCGACCATTATCGCAAGTTGGCCGAAGACGCCGCCGGGGTAGTCAGCGTGTTGGTGTCCTCGAAAATCAGCGGCACAGTTGACAGCGCTCGGGCTGCCAGGAAACAGTTGTCTAAGCTGTCCATAAAGGTTGTTGACTCGCTACAGGGCTCCATGGGGGCTGGCTTCATGGTGCTGGCTGCCGCTCGTGCCGCTGCAGCGGGTAAATCTGTAAAAGAGATCGTCGCTGCAGCAGAACAGCTTCAAGAAAAGATCCATTTCTTTTTTATGGTTGACACACTGGAATACCTGCATAAGGGCGGGCGCATTGGAACAGCTAAACGATTGCTGGGCACGGCTTTGAGCATCAAGCCGATCCTGCAATTCAAGGAAGGCCTGATTCAGCCTTTATCACAGGCCAGAACTAAGCGTAAGGCTTTGGCGGAGATCCTGCAGATCGCAGAACAGCGC
>CAZUSV010000240.1:4629-7584 GCA_964622645.1 uncultured Anaerolineales bacterium | reverse complement strand
CCCCCCCCGCCCCCCCCCGCCCCCCCCCCCCCCCCCCCCCCCCCCCCCCCCCCCCACCCCCCTATTTTCGGCGTTTCTCGTGGTTGCATTTACAATCCATCACTACCAACCTATCAAATATCTGAGGTAAACATGAAAACAGACCAGAAAAACTATATTCTGGCCGCGATTGCTGGGACAATCTTTGGCGGCTTGTTCGTTGCCATTGCCACCAAAGCGATTCCCAAAATGATGTCCAAGATAATGGCTGGCATGATGGACAATATGATGGCCCAGATGGAAGCCAGCGGCTGCAATCCAGATGAAATGTGACGGGAAATGATCAAGGGTTTCGGTGAAACCTATCACGATTAGCAAGTACACGGATTTCGCGGATGGACACGGATAAAAAAATCAAAAAAATCCGTTCAATCCGTATAATCCGTGTACCCTCTTTTATTACTTTCGTAGACAAGACATTATGCATTCCGAAATCATGGCCTGTATCATTGATCTGATCGAAGCGGGCTGGTTGAGCCTCTTGGATTACCTGGCTGCACATGTGATCTTGTGCCTGGTGCCGGCCTTCTTCATCGCCGGCGCGCTCTCGGCCTTGATCCCCAAGGAAATCGTCACGCGCTATTTAGGAGCTAGAGCCAGCAAATGGGTGTCCTACCCGGCTGCGGCAGTGGGCGGTTTCGTGCTGGCGGTATGCTCTTGCACCATCCTGCCCTTATTTGCTGGGATCTGGAAACGCGGAGCCGGTTTGGGCCCGGCGATCACCTTCCTATTCGTAGGGCCAGCCATCAATATCCTGGCCATCGCCTACACTGGCGCAGCCATTGGCATGGATATCGCCATCGCCCGCATCGGGCTCTCGATCATCTTTGGGATCGCCATCGGCCTGATCATGTCGGCACTCTTCAAAGTCGGAGAAGCCAAAGCCAAAAACGATCTCTTCGACCAACAAGCGCGTATAGCGTCGGGGGTATGGGTTTTCTTCATATTGCTGGTAGTCACTCTTATCGCCGGAACCCTGCAGATCGAATTTCTCAAGCAAAGCTACCTGACACTGCGCCTTCCGCTGGATTTTGCACCCAGGGTTCTCTCAGCACTGAGTGCCATTCACCTAAACTTTCAGGGGGGATTGATCATTATCTTATTGATATTGATCGCCCTGGCTGCGCTCAAGGGGTTCGAACATGTCCTAGAAGGGATTAACTCCTGGACACTGGTCACCCTCGGACTAGTGATCCTCACCCTATTGGTCGCTGCACCCGGCATTGACGAGAAGGCCAGCCTGCAAATCGACATTACGGGTCGGGCGATAGCAGTAACAGTCCTGCTCACAGCATTGGTGTTGTCCGCTCGCCAGGGATTGACCCAAGACCAGGTCGCCAGTTGGTTATGGGAAACCTGGAAATTTGTCAAACAGATTTTCCCTTTGCTCATCGTGGGCGTATTCGCCGCTGGGCTGGTCAAAGTGCTCATCCCCGAAACCTGGGTACAAACCCTGGCAGGAAGAAATACCCTATGGGCAAATTTCATCGGCGTAGTCTTCGGCGTATTCATGTATTTCCCCACGCTGGTGGAAGTGCCCATCGCTCGCATGTTCCTGGATTTGGGCATGCATCGTGGCCCTCTGCTGGCCTATCTCATCGCCGACCCCGAGCTATCCATCCAGAGCATACTGGTCACTGGGAAGATCCTCGGCAAGGACAAAACCGCAGTCTATGTGGTTCTGGTATCGATCTTCAGTACCTTGGCTGGTTATATTTTTGGATTGTTCTTGACCGCTATCTAAATGTTTTTTCGCTAGATAACATAAACCTGCGGGAGGTTCCTGGAATTCAGACTAAAGGATATCACATGACTCAAGACATCAATTCACCAAAGCGACTCTCGTTTCTTGACCGCTTCCTGACCCTGTGGATTTTCCTGGCTATGGCCATCGGCGTCGGAATTGGATACTTCTTCCCTAAAGCTGTGACCGGCTTCAATACCGCGGTGACGGTGGGTACCACCAATATCCCTATTGCCATCGGCCTGATCCTGATGATGTACCCGCCCCTGGCCAAAGTGCGTTATGAAGAACTGGGGGATGTCTTCCGCAACTGGAAGATCCTGGGCGTTTCCCTGGTGCAGAATTGGGTTATCGGCCCGATCTTGATGTTCGTATTAGCGATCGTCTTCTTGCGGGGCTACCCTGACTATATGGTCGGCCTGATCCTGATCGGATTGGCGCGCTGCATCGCCATGGTGATCGTGTGGAACGATCTCGCTAAAGGTGACCCTGAGTATGCTGCCGGTCTCGTGGCTTTCAACAGCATCTTTCAGGTGCTCTTCTACAGCCTGTACGCCTGGATCTTCATCACGAAGTTGCCACCCTTATTTGGGCTGCAAGGCAGCATTGTCGATATCACCATTGGCGAGATCGCCAGGAGTGTTTTCATCTACTTAGGAATCCCATTTCTGGCTGGGATGCTAACCCGTTTTGTGATGGTCAAAGCCAAAGGGAAAGCATGGTATCACGAGCAGTTCATCCCCAAGATCAGCCCGATCACGCTAATCGCCCTGCTCTTCACCATCGTGGTGATGTTCAGCCTGAAGGGTGACCTGATCGTTCAAATCCCTTTAGATGTGGTGCGCATTGCCATCCCACTGGTGATCTACTTCGTGATCATGTTCCTGGTCAGCTTCTGGATGGGGTACAAGATCGATGCTGGATATGAAAAATCCACCACACTATCCTTCACCGCAGCCAGCAACAACTTCGAGCTAGCTATCGCCGTGGCCGTGGCTGTTTTTGGCATTGACTCAGGCATGGCCTTCGCTGCGGTGATTGGCCCATTGGTGGAAGTGCCGGTGCTGATCAGTTTGGTGAATGTGGCTTTCTGGTTTCAGAAACGGTTGTTTACGAGGTGATGGCCGGGCTTCGAGAACCTCAGCCCTCCGTCCTCCGCTGTCTGAGGTTCT
>CAZUSV010000240.1:0-4529 GCA_964622645.1 uncultured Anaerolineales bacterium | reverse complement strand
CGAAGGCAGCGACTTTGATCCAAAATCAGGCTTCAAGAATCTCTGGACTCTTATATCAGCTGTCTGAGGTTCTCGAAGACAGCGGCTTTGGCCCAAAATAAGGCTTCGAGTGCATTTCGGCCAATTCAATGCGTCGACTCAGCCCTCCGTCCTCCGCTGTCTGAGGTTCTCGAAGGCAGCGACTTTGATCCAAAATCAGGCTTCAAGAATCTCTGGACTCTTATACCAGCTGTCTGAGGCTCTCGAAGACAGCGGCCACAAACGAACACTTCACGGCGAGATGTGATAAAGGAATTGGCTTATGAGAGGCTATATGTACATCCTGGAATGCAATGACGGGAGTTATTACACTGGCAGCACGAAGCATCTGGAATTAAGGTTGGCACAGCACCAGGCCGGAGAAGGGGCCAACCATACCCGGAAACGATTGCCGGTCAAGTTGGTTTATTTCGAGGAATATGAGCGCATTGATGAGGCATTTCATCGGGAAAAGCAGGTTCAGGGCTGGAACCGTAAGAAGAAAGAAGCACTGATCAATGGCACACCAGAACTACTTCCCAAATTGGCGATGGCTTATCGAGATATTAAAGAATTGCGACGCCAAAACGGGCTTCGAGAACCTCAGCCCTCTATAACGAAGCCGAAGCCTGAGGCTCTCGAAGGCGAGGCTATTGATGGTAAGGCTGCCGCTTCCAACAATTGAATTAGCAGTCACAACCATCCGGCCTGCCCTCGGAATGCCAGCCGCTGTCGCCGACATTCGCCATCCCAACTTCACCTGCCCTGGTTATAGCATATTTCACACCGATGGGGCCAAAGATCTGCACGATGAAAGTCGTCGCTGTGATGGTGGTAATGATCAGCGCGCCCAATGCTTCGCCTTCTGGCCCCAGCGCTGAAAAGCGATTGCTGGAAGCGATGGCCAGGCCAATTGCCACTCCGGCTTGAGAAAGCAAGCCCAATCCCAGGTTGTTCCTGACCTGCGGCTCCGCCTTCCCCACAGAACCCCCAACCCATGCGCCGAAATATTTCCCAACGCTGCGCAAGATCACATATCCAATCCCCAGCAATCCCATGGTGGGAAGTAACCTGATTTGAAAGCGTGCCCCAACGAGCGCAAAGAAGAGCACATAGATCACTGGACCTGCCTGCTCGATGGTAAAGCGGATGCAACGACCATTTGCGCCATCGAAGTTGACTACCACAAAACCCATCACCATGGTTGTCAGGATCAAAGAAAACCCCATAGCTTGCGATAGACCCACACAAAGAAAGACAAAGCCAATCGAAACCGCCATGGAATCGTGCATACTCTTCATCCTGCGAAGAATTTCATTCAGCAGATATCCCGCCAAAACCCCCACAATAAGTGATCCCCCAATTTCGAACACCGGCATTTTTATGATCTGAACCGGGGAGGGAATTCCCGAACCGGTAAGAGCGCTCTCAGCAAAAGCGGCTGCCAGACAATACAACAACAGAGAAAAGGCATCATCCAATCCAACCACCGCGATCAGGCTGGTTGTCAAGGGGCCTTTGGCGTCATACTCTGCCAGCACATCCACCGTAGCTGCGGGGGCAGTCGCAGAAGAGAGCGCCCCAAAAATCAGGGCGGTATGCAGCGAATTGGTGATCCAGTAAATACCCGTTGCGACCAACAGAAAAGTCCCTATCGATTCGAACAAGAGAATGATCAAAATAGAGCGTCCCTTCTTTCTCAGCTCATCTATTCTCAGATGGCCGCCCATATCAAAGCCGATCAGACCCAGGGCAATTTCACTGATAAATGTCAATTCTTCTGTCAACTCAAGCGGGACGAGGTTCAGAAAAGACGTACCTAAGAGCACCCCCATGATGATAAAACCCACAACTTGTGGCAGCCCCAACTTCTGGAAAAGTTTACTCCCCAAAAAGGTTACGGCTATTAACAGCCCGATCGTGGTAATAATATTTGCCTGGTAATGTATGCCAAGTGATTCGAATACACTAACCATGTATGACGAAATGCCTCTATGCCCTAAATAAAAGTATCGTATTCGTACTTACTGCGCAGCCCTCACTCAAAACTCAAAATAGCAGCTTCTTACCTCCCTAACAGTATACCCATCCACAAAGACGAAGAATAGTGACAAAGATCACGGCAAACAAATCGCCGTGATCTCAGTGATTTGCATAAATTTTCGATATTTTTGTCTTATGGCTGCGGTTCGCGAACCTTAAGATTATCGAACAGTATGCGTGCTCCGCCTTGAGAATATGTTGAAACACTCAGTCCAATATCACCGTTGGGGAGGCTATCGTCCTGAACTTCGGTGAGCAACTCGCCGTTGACTGAAAAACTCAGCGTATCGCCTATACATGACACGCGCATGTGATTCTTCGCTCCTTCTCCCGTGTTGATCGACTCCGATGCCACCCAATCTGTCAAGGTCTCCCATTGACCACCAATCAAGGCGTTAATCGAATAAGCACCAATTGCGTCAATATCGAAGGAATATAAGCTGCCATCGCTCATACTGCGGCATATGACACCATAAGAATTGTCCCCAGCAGGAGTCTCCAGAACTGTGTCCACATCGATGATGACATCATCAAAATATCGGTTGGAAAGTCCTGGCAAGAACCATCCAGACCCGCTGACCTCGATAAAATAACTGCCGTCCTCATAGCCCTGATCCACATCGTTATCACGATAGATATCCCACCCGCTCGATGAATTGCTGAAATCGTCACTGAGCAGGAGGCCCTGTTGTTCGCCTGCTTGAACGACAAAATTGTCAAAAGCTACACTCACACTCTGCGAACCCTGTGCCATCGCCATCAACGTTATATCACCGGCACTCAACCTTGAATCCGTCACTTCAGAAAGCAGCTCTTCATTGAGAGTCATACTGAGCGAATCCCCCACACAAGAGACTCTCAAATGATTGTCTGCATCGCGATTGATTGGTCGCTCTAGCCGCGTGTAATCATGCAGCGCCTCCCACTCCCCATCAATAAAGGCCCAAATGGAAAAGTAATTGTCTTTATCAATGTGGAACTGATAAGAATCGTAGGAAGCGTTTACCCGGCAAGCAAGGCCAACATAACCATCATGCGTCAATCGAGACAAATCCAAATCCACGTCGATCACCACGTCATCGTAACTGACGCCGAGATTTGTCTCTGTGATCCAATCAGTAACCCTGGACAAGATCACCAATTCTCCATTCTCGATGAACACGGATCCATAGTTATCATCAATCAACTGCCAACCGCTACAGGGGTCGCTGAAATCATCAGCGAGCAGGATATCGGCCTGCTCTCCGGCAGGGTCAATGGAAGCTGTCTGGGGGCCATCGATGATCAGATCATAGTTTGCAGGCACCCTGGTCATCGGAGCCATTGCGCCAACAATAAGCGTGGTCTGGTCGTCCTGGCTTTCATGTGAAAAAGAAGCCGATGCCGTTCCGGTCTCACTGACCTGCAGTGTTTGAACCTGTGTTGTCCCACTACGGTTAATCAGGTGAACTGCCCAGGATTGGGGGAGATTGTTTTGCATGCGTTTGAATCCGCGTTGTATCCAAGCATAATCATCGACTTCTCCATCATCGAAAAATCCTATTTCCGGTATGCTAATATCGTCGATAGCCCAGCCCGATAGAGAGTGATAAGTATCAGTCACATACTCAAACTGGATCAGAATTTCACCGCCAGCATAGGGTGTAAGATCGATGGTTTCCAATACCCACTGCGGTTGACCGCCCGATCCGCTTATGCCGGTATACATAGGAAATTCGTCTAAGTCAGGATCGAACTCAGTGCGAGGACCTCGCAGAATCTCCCAGCTCTCCCCATTGTCCTGTGAAACGGCCACGAGACCATAATCCACAAAGGCCTCGATGTTATACCAGGTCCAGAACTGAAGCGTTGTATTGTTGAGTCCAGTCAGGTCAAAGGCGCGTGTCATTGTCATGTTGCTGCGATCTCCCCGTCCAGACCACCACATGTACTCACCGCTATGTACTGTGTCTGGGATAGCACCTACCTGTGTGGCGCCTTGAAATTCGATGGCAAAATCACCCTCACCAAGTATCTCGATATACTGAGCGCTATATTGCGGCAATTGATTGGATAGCTGCGCCGGAAATTCTCCAGGAGTTTGTCTTGGACAAGCACCAGGCAGGGACTCAAGCTGATAACCAAAATGACCCTCTGCTACACTCTTATCATCGAGATAATTGGCAACAATCCAATCTGAGAATAAATCGTTGGCTGAGAGTTCATAATCCGATAAGATCGCATCTACCGCCTCTAAGCTGTCAAAGGGATGACGTGATAGCAGGCGCACAACATCATCGCCCAGGCGCTCCCATACGTAAAGCATGAAAAGGTAACTGGCTCCATAGTAGCGACCTGCTTCAGAGGCCAGATGACTCTGCCCCCAGGAGTTTAGCTGTGTATCGGTGTTGTTAAGAAAATCTTCAATATATACTAGAGTTGTTCCCGAATAAAAGGTTATGAGGTAAGCTTGGGAACATGAAATATGA
>CAZUSV010000239.1:0-7682 GCA_964622645.1 uncultured Anaerolineales bacterium | reverse complement strand
GCTAAAACGGGAGTTCGAATCTCCCTGGGGGCACTCGCCATCAAAGAGGTCATCTGAATGCTTCAGATGGCTTTTTTGATTCAAATTCTCGCACAAAACGATCATCTTGTTCCCTAAAACGAACAAATTCATGGTGCATCTTAGGTTTTAAGCATACTTTGAGGGGTTTTTAGAGTTCGAATCTTCGGAGGTGGTCATGAACTTTTGATCACGGTTCAACTGAATGGAACTGTTGCAGTTCGTCGGGCTCATAACCCAAAGGCCGTGGGGTCGAGTCACGCCCCCGCTACTATCGAGAGGAAAAGCGCCAAAAATGGCGCTTTTTGCTTTTAAAGCATATTTTATTGGAGTGGAACCTCAGTCCGGTGAGAATCAGGTTCGAGTCCTGGTTCCGCTTCTACTTTTAAAACGGGCTGTTCACAGATGATGTTGAATGGTATTGGATATGCTACGATTTGATTTTCGAGATATTAATAACAATTTTCTACTTGAGTAGATGATATAAGCTTTCTATTGCGGAATCCCGTTCGAGTCTAAATTAATTAGAGATCAAGTGAAATGCTCCTAAATTGCCACCACGTAATTATGTGGTTCAGTTCC
Source organism: uncultured Anaerolineales bacterium (assembly GCA_964622645.1). Taxonomy (GTDB): domain Bacteria; phylum Chloroflexota; class Anaerolineae; order Anaerolineales; family UBA11858; genus NIOZ-UU35. Next base: position 7,082 of record CAZUSV010000239.1, on the reverse strand, counting down.
TTCTTTTTGCTGATATTTTATTGACTTCGAAATCTTATTAGGAAAAAGAATAGCGGAAAATCTGCCATAAAAATTTCGCCAAAGAAATTATGTCTATATTCAGTTTTGAGCAACAGGGAGAAAATCGAGACTAACAAATGGATATATTTTTTAGGGCATAAATGAAGACTCTCTTGGTTCAAGTATTGTACGAGATTCGCACAAATAAATTGTTCATGGGGAAAACCGCCATAGAAACTCCATAAAACTTTCATGTAATCTGCACAAGTTCTGCAGTTTGATTTCCTAGAATAAGGGTGATAGTACAGTAATCAATGAATAATACACAATGACAGATGTGTAAATACCCATCAGATTACTGAAAACATATTTCTCAAAAGGAGACAAACGATGTGGAACAAAAAATATTTATGGATTCTTATCCCTGTAATTCTTGTGCTCGCTGGTGGTGGGTTTTTCTATTTCACAACCGCAACAGCATCCCCTGAAGAGACGGAAACCCCATCCATTCAGACCGCAGTAGCGCGACAGGGAGATCTCACCATCTTTGCCAGCGGAGCGGGGCAAGTTGTACCTGCAACCGAGATCAGCCTGAGTTTCGATGAAAACGGTAAACTCGCAGAGTTATTGGTTCAGATTGGGGAAGAAGTACAAGCTGGACAGTTGCTAGCGCGTTTACAGACTGGTAACTCTGAAGAATCAATTGCTGCTTCGATTGCCGATGCAGAGCTGAATGTATTCAAAGCTCAACAAGCATTGGACGCAATCAATGAGAACGCCGAATTGGAAACCGCAATAGCATTGAAAGTTGTTGAGGACGCGCAAGCAGCGCTCGATGATCTCATGAACTCCGAACTTTTACGAGCTCAAGCGTGGGAGGCGGTTGCCGAAGCGGAAGATGCTCTCTCCGATGCTGAACGCAATTACAACTTCACCCTTTCCACAGCCAGCCAGGCCAATATCGACGCCGCCTGGGCACAAGTAGTGTTAGCCGAAGATGCGCTGGAGAGTGCCCAAGCGAATTTTGCTCCCGTTGCTAACAGGCCCGATGATGATCTTACTAAAGCCAATCTACAAGCAGAACTATCAGCCGCGCAGCAGAATTACGATGAGGCTGTACGCGACTACAACGCCATGTCTGGTACAGGAAGCGTATTGGATCAATCGGTAGCTTCTGCGATGTACGCCACTGCTCTGGCGCAGTTGGCGGATGCTCAACGAGAGTGGGAACGAGTCGAAGATGGCCCATCTCCGGGTGAAATCGCTCTGGCAGAGGCTGAACTGGCTGCTGCGCAAGCACAATGGGAATTGCTCAAAGGCGGCCCTGACCCCGAAGAGATTACCCTGGCGGAATTGGAACTGGCTAACGAAATGACCCAATTGACTCTGGTTCTCGAAGAGCAGGCGGTCATCGAGTTAGTTGCCCCCATGGATGGTACGGTTCTAGATATCTATGCTGGCGTAGGAGAGTATGTTAGCACAAGTCCGATACTTACCCTGGCAGAACTGGAACAACCCTTGCTGGAGGTTTATCTGGACGAAACCGATCTAAATAAAGTAGCTGTCGACTTTGAAGTCGAGGTGGTTTTCGACGCTTTGCCGAATGAAATATTCACTGGGCTCGTTATCGAAGTGGATCCCAGTCTGGAAACGATTTCCGGTGTTCAGGCGATAAGAACCCTGGTTTCCCTGGACGCAGACTCATTTGCCGAACCGCAAGCCCTTCCAGTTGGGCTGAACGCCAGCGTGGATGTAATTGGTGGTAGCGCTGAAAGTGCAGTCTTGATCCCCATAGAAGCCCTTCGAGAACTCGGTCCCGATGAGTACGCCGTATTCGTAATGGAAGATGGCGAAGCAAAATTGCGAATGGTTACCGTCGGATTGATGGATTTCACTTCTGTTGAAATTCTTTCTGGCTTAGATGTTGGCGACATTGTGACAACTGGGATTGTGGAAACAAAATAGTACGTAGCGTTCCGTTGGTAATAACCAGCGGTTTCAGAATAACCGATCACACTACGAACGGAGAAACGGATATGAAACAATCAATCATCCAAGTTAAAGATATTACTAAAGTATACGGTGTAGGCGATGCCCAGGTCAGAGCGCTTGATGGCGTTAGCCTCGAGATCAAAGAGAATGAGTTCGTTGCCATCATGGGGCCTTCTGGTTCTGGAAAAAGCACACTGATGAATATCATCGGTTGCTTAGACCGACCCACATCCGGGCAATATAACCTGGCCGGAGAGGATGTCAGCGACCTGGACAAGACCCAGCTAGCCATTATCCGCAATCAGCGGATAGGCTTTGTCTTCCAGTCCTACAATCTGCTGGCTCGCACCACTGCTCTTGAAAATGTAATGCTGCCATTGCTTTACAGCCGCAATGGTCACATGAACGAGGGTGAGCAGAAAGAAAAGGCACTGGCTACATTAGAAGCTGTCGGCTTGGCCAATCGGGTGCATCACCAACCCCAAGAAATGTCTGGCGGTCAGATGCAGCGGGTTGCTATTGCCCGGGCGCTGATCAATGATCCGGTGCTTATCCTGGCCGACGAACCCACCGGAAATCTGGACACCAAATCAGGTGAAGAAGTCATGGCACTTCTAACCGAATTGCACCGCAATGGCAGCACCATTGTGATGGTAACCCATGAAGACGAAATTGCCGAATACGCTTTACGAGTCATTCGGTTTTTAGATGGACGTATCGATGCCGATAAACTCAATGGCCACCGAAGCAGTGAAAAAGCAGGAGAAAAATCATGAAACCCAACAAAATCTTACATATTGCCTGGCAAGGGTTGACCCGCAATAAGCTGCGATCATTGCTTACCATGCTGGGTGTGATCATAGGTGTCTCAGCAGTGATTATCATGATCTCCGTGAGCGCGGGAACTGAAGCCGCTATCGAAGAGCAAATCACCGAGCTGGGGACAAACTTGGTTTTCGTTCAGGCGAGTTTGAAACGGGGTGGAGCCGTGGGCGGAGATTCTGGGACAGGATTGGTTTATGACGATGCTTTCGCCATCGCTGAAGAAATCAATGGCGTATCCGGAGTGGTCGTTGAGCAGATCAGCACCCAGTCCATCAAAGTTGGTAGTATCACTCTTGATGATGTGACCATTTTAGGTACCACCCAGGACTTTCCTTCTGTCCGGGATATGGGAATTTCAGACGGGCGCTACTTCACCGATGATGAATTGGAATACAACCAAAAGGTTGTCGTTTTAGGTTCCTCCCTGGCAGAAGAACTTTTCGGAGAAGCTCCTCCTGTGGGCCAAACCGTGAGTATCGACAATATCAAGTTCACCGTTGTCGGTGTATTCGAAGAAAAGGGTTTGGTTGGAGATGTGGATTACGATATGCGCATCTACATGCCAATCACTGTGGTGTTCCAGAAGTTTACCTCATCACAATTGTCGGTAATCCGAGGTGACAGCGTGCGAACGATCTACGTGGAACTTGATGAGGACATCGACCAGGATGATGTAATCCTACAAATTGAGCTGCTTCTCACCCGGCGCCATGACGTTAGCCTGGAAGAGCCGGATTTCACCATCCAGACCCAGCAAGACATTATTCAAACCCAGGAAGCAACCACCGAAGCGTTCCGCAGCCTACTGTCCTGGGTAGCCGCGGTCTCCTTGCTGGTAGGCGGTATCGGGATCATGAATATCATGATGGTCAGCGTGACTGAACGTACACGGGAGATCGGTATCCGCCAGGCCATCGGGGCCGGACCAGCAGATATCCGCTGGCAGTTTCTCACCGAAGCACTATTGCTCAGCCTGATTGGCGGGTTGGTTGGCGTTGCTACAGGGGTTGGTGGTTCATGGATCTTCGGTGTATTAGGCGAAATGCACACCGTCGTCGTCCCCAGTGCCATCCTGCTGGCCTTCAGTTCGGCAGCTGCAGTAGGAATCTTCTTTGGATACTACCCAGCAAACAAAGCTGCACAGCTTGATCCAATTGAGGCGTTGCGGCATGAATGAGTATTAGAATCTGGGAATTGGAATAGTCATATCCTAATTCCTGGGTCTATAAAAAACCAATCAATAATAACAATAAAAAGGATCTCGACCATGAAAAAGACAATTATTCTTCTCACTTCTCTGATCTTGATTGTGACCTTCACCGCGTGTAGTAGGGAGGATGCTGAATTCACCAGTGAAATTTCAAATGCATCTGAAATCAATGAAGTAGAATCTGGTGGTGAAATCTCGAACATATCTGAAAACCCAGTTACACTGAGTACAGACTACGAAAACGCCGTGCCGCTGGAGATGCAGATTATTTTAGGCACTATCAAACTTGACGAGACTGAGTACTCCATTAGTGCTGATCAGGCTGTGGAGCTTCTACCGCTCTGGAAGGCTGCTCGAAGCCTGATCCAAAGTGACACAGCTGCTGCCGAAGAAACTGAAGCCATCTTCAATCAGATATCTAAAATAATGACCTCAGAACAACTTGAATCCATCGTCGCAATGCAGCTTTCACAAAATGATGTTGTAGGTATAGCCGAAAGCCTAGGGATTGAAATGAGTAGCAGTGGAAAGTTCGGCAATCTGACTACTGAGGAGATCGCTGCCACTCAGGCAGCCCGCGGAGGCGGACAGGGACTTCCGGATAGCGGTGATCCTGGTGCAGGTCCGGCTGGTGGACAACCTAGGGGGAGCGCACCCAGTCGAAATCAAGGTGCGGGAAGTGCATCTAGAATTACTGACGTGTTTTACGATGTCATCATTGAGATGTTAGAAGCCAGGGTGCAATAGACAATCGGAAATCAATCTACGTAGCGTATGACTGCTTGCCTTGGACAAAATGCCATGCGCTACAAATCCTTTCAGTGTGATGCGGATGAAACCATGGAAATGGCTCGAAGGTTTTTGGCTGAGATATTAACTTGGCTTGATAAAAACTGTTGGGATGATAAAAGTATTTCTGACATCGCGTAGGACAAAATCCCTTTCATAAGGTGATAGTTTAATGGAATGACGTGGTATGATGAAACTTATATTTGATCAAGATGAAGCCGCGGCTTGGCAGCAGAATGATTTAAATGAAATGAAACCAAATACATACCTATGTTGAACCAACGTATTCTGGTAGTTGACGATGACCATGAAGTAACCCGCTTGATGCGAGGCTATCTAGAACAGGCCGGGTATGATGTGCTGGTGGCCCACAATGGTGAAACCACCTTGCACATTATGCGGAGCGAACGCCCCAACTTGGTGTTGCTCGACCTGATGCTGCCCGACCGGGATGGCTGGGACGTTACCCGCATTGTGCGCAATGACCCAGACTTGTCCCAAACACCCATCATTATGCTAACAGCCCGCGTGACTGACATTGACAAGATTCTGGGATTAGAATTGGGCGCCGATGATTACGTTACCAAACCCTATAACCCCCGGGAAGTTGTAGCGCGGGTACGTGCAAGATTGCGTATCCAACACGGGGCACTGCAGGTCTTAGAAAACAGGGTCTTGCGGGCAGGCAGTTTGCAGATGGATGTCGGACGGCGGGAAGTTCTACGGGACGGCCAGGTAATCAACCTGACAGTGACAGAGTTTGATATTCTGCGCACCCTGATGGAACAAGCCGGATACGTAATAACCCGTAATGAATTGATCCGCAAAGCCCTGGGAGATGATTTCCTGGGTATCGAACGCACCCTGGATAGTCATATTCGCAATTTGCGAAGTAAGATAGAGGTTGATCCTAAGAATCCTCGATACATTCAAACAGAATATGGGGTAGGGTATCGACTGATAGGAGGTGATGGTCAATGAATCGCTTATGGGTCCGATTGAGTATTGTCATCGCCTGTGTGGTTATCTTTGTTGCCCTTTTTCCCATTACCATGCGCAGGATTATCCCATCTTCAGATGGTTTCCAAAAGCCAATATCTGGGGATTTATCCCCTGAACAATTAACAGCAATTCAAGAAGGTGCTGAAAACCGCATCTGGACTAGTGTCACCCAAACGCTGTTTGTGGGAGCGCTGTTAGGTTTAGTAGCAGGGGTGGTAATTAGCCGTTGGATGGTGGCACCGCTGCAAAAACTTGGAGAAGGAGCCAAGGCGGTAGCTGAACAACGATTGCAGCACCGCGTCCCTGTGCAGGGAGGCGAAGAAATGCAGTCTGTGGCGAGGTCTTTCAACCAGATGGCGGAGGAACTGGAGAAGCAAGAAACCCTACGAAAAAACATGCTGGCGGATGTGACCCACGAACTGCGCCACCCTAGCCACATTTTGCATGGGAACCTTCGAGCGATTTTGGATGGGGTATATCCGCTCGAAATGAAAGAGGTTGTCCGGTTATTGGAACAAACTCATCAATTGACCACCCTTGTGGACGACCTGCACCAATTGGCCTTGGCCGAGGCCAAGCAATTGCCGCTTCAAAAACTAGAAACTGACCTTCAGAACTTGGTTTCAAATGTGGTCGTTGCCCTTCAGCCTTTGGCTTCCAATCAGGGAATCACCTTGATGCTCGTCAGCGAAGGCAATTCAATTTATCGTAAAGTGGATCCTGATCGAATTCGCCAAGCGCTGCAGAATCTGATAGACAACGCCGTGCGCTACACGCACGAAGGCGGTGAAATCACAGTGACGTTGTCAGAGAGTGTGGATGGATTGGAGATTAGCGTGTGTGATACTGGAGTTGGCATCGCACCGGAGAACCTCACCCAAATATTCGACCGCTTCTACCGCGTTGACGCCAGCCGCAGCCGCCAGGGTAAAGGAACAGGTCTAGGTTTGAATATCGCCCAGGCTATTATTCGGGCGCACGAAGGGGACATCACAGTCTTCAGTAAAGGAGCAAAACAAGGAAGTACGTTTACTATTATGCTTCCATGAAATCTATTCGATTGAGCTTCGTAGATATTTGATCATCAGTACCTGACCTGCCCCCCAAAAACTGATCTAGAAGAAATAAAAGTACAAAGATCAACTACACTTAGTTTGAAAAACATCTTACGAGAGATGTTTCTTCTTCACAAGGGGCTGACCGGTATTGATTGGGTAACACTTTTTAAAATGAGATGCTTGTTGAATCATACAGTTCTAGAACT